>JBOHYW010000095.1:0-13823 GCA_050738155.1 Rhodanobacteraceae bacterium | reverse complement strand
GCGGCAACACCACCACCGGCCGCGCCCAGCCCACCAGCGTGGGTGTCGCGATGCGTACGCTCGCTAGTATGCGCACGGCACGCCCAAGGCTCAGGCGCTGTGCGAGTTGTGCTGCGCGCGCCTGCCACGCCGGCAACGCCTCGGCGGCGCGCACCAGTACGCGCAGTCGACGCCATTGCCTGACAACCCTCAGCCCCAGCACCGCAACACCAAGGCTCCATGCCAGCACCAGCCACGGCACCGCGATTTGCAACCAGACCAGCCAACCGCTTGACGCGGGTAGCGTGCCCGCGATCGGCATTACCCCCGCACCAGCGACCACCATGTCACCCAGTTCAGCCGGTTGCGCAACCAGACGCACTTCGTGCCAGATGGTCAACGCCGGAATGACTGCCAGCGCGAGCAACGCCAGCATCGCGGCGAGATAGCGGGGATTGCCGCGCGGCAGCACCCAACGCACGAGAGCGTAGGCGAATCCCACCAAAGCCGCCTGCCAGACGAAATGCACCAGACACCAACCAAGTGCCTGCACCGCGATCGCGCCAAACTCGAAGACATTCATTGCTCGGCATCCTTGTCGAGTCGATTCAGCAGCACGCGAATTTCCCGCAGCTCTTCTCGGCTGGCCTTGTGATCGCCGAGCGCCTGCAATACCAGACGCGAGGGCGACCCCTCGAACACCCGTTTCACCATGTCGGCAAGGAATCGTTTCTGGGTGCGCTGTTTGCTGACTGCTGCCGTATAGATGTGGGCGCGCTGCGATTCGTCGCGCTCGACCAGGCCCTTGTCGAACATGATCTGGAGTTGTTTCAGGGCGGTGGTGTAACCCGTGCCGTCCCGCTGATGCAGGATTTCATGCACGTCACGAACCGTGCAGGTGCCGTGTTCCCACAGCACCTGCAGGATATCCAACTCGGCCTCCGTGGGCTTCGGCAAAGTATGCTTGAAACCAGTCATCCAGTTTGACTCCGACAATCAGCAGACCATGCCCGCTCGTTCTGCATAATCACACTTGCCGCCCCTCGAAAACGAATCTCCAAGGCCTCTCACCACTCAAGGCCTCTCACCACTATCGTGCGGCAATCGCGAAACCCTATCCACATTCGATTTTTATAGGACGCCACGGGGCAGATCACCTTCAGTGTCCGGGACTAACCTTTTGTTGTCGTTGAATTTGTCGCATCTGCTCCAAGGTATGCTTGGAAAGGCCTTTCAGATTATGGATTTCCCCCAGCGTACGGCAGACCGTCGTTGGGAAGTGGGTTCCGACAGGCGTCTCCTTCCAGCATATCCGCCGATTGCTGTCATAGCGGGCGAGGATCTCGTTGATGGAATTTTGATCTTGCAGCAATCTGCCTTGGGCGGCAGGGCCCATCTTGTCCACACCACCGTACTGATCGAACAACGTACCCATGTCCATCAATCCGGCATCCACTGTTTGGCGCCCCGTTTTGGTGACGAAAGCAAACCGCCCGCCCGGCTGCATTTCCTTGCGGATTGCTGCAGCCACGGCTTCGAAGTTGTCCTTGGTATCGGCCGTGACCACCGGCTTGCCGTCGTTCTCGGGAATGGCGGCGGTCTTCGAGCTTGAAACCGATGCGGAAGTTGTTTGCATGGGCACGCTTGCTGCCTGCGTCGTATCCGGTTGGGTCCCACCCGTCTGCGCGCAGCCTTGCAGGACGATCAATGCGCCGATCGCCAACGCCGTGTTCAATTGCTGGGACTTCAGTCTCATTTTTCTCCCCTGCCTTTCAGGTTATCGCGCTGCATCCGCGGGTCCATGCATCCTAATCACAACGACAATCGGTTGTCAACGATGTATTTCGTACTAAATTAATCGTGTACCCCCGTCATCGATTCACAGCTGTCGCTAATGGGCGGGACCCTCGCCAATGGCGGGGCCGCGATCCGGCCGTAGCCACACCGCCTCAAGATGTCCGATCACCTCGTCAGCAACATCAACACCCGTCACGGTTTCGATACCCTCCAGCCCCGGCGAGGCGTTGACTTCCAGCAGCAGCGGGCCGCGTTCCGACCGCAACAGGTCGACGCCTGCGATGCCGAGCCCAAGCGCCCCGGCTGCCCGCAGCGCGATGCGCCGTTCGGCCGCGGACAACCGCACCGGGCTGCCGACGCCACCGCGGTGCAGGTTGGCGCGGAAATCACCCTCCGGCGCCGCGCGTTGCATCGCCGCAACCACATGCTCGCCGACCACGAAGCAGCGAATGTCGCGACCATTTGCCTCGCGCACGAATTCCTGTACCAGGAAATTGGCGTACAAGCCGCGGAACGCCTCGATCACGCTCTGCGACGCGGCCGGTTTCTCGGCCAACACCACGCCGCTGCCCTGTGCGCCCTCGTTGAGTTTGATGACGTGCGGTGGTGCTCCGAGCATGCCCAGCAAGTCCGATGTATCATCGGGGTTGTCGCCGAATACCGTGGTCGGCAGGTCCAGGCCATGTTTCGCAAGAATCTGCAGGCTGCGCAGCTTGTCGCGCGCGCGCAGCACCGCTTCGGACGAACTGGGCGTATACACGCCCATCATTTCGAACTGCCGCAAGACCGCGGTGCCGTAGAACGTCACTGAAGTGCCGATGCGCGGAATCACGGCATCGAAGCCGGTCAGTGCGCGCCCGCCGTAGTGCATGGCGAAACCGTCGCGGGCGATCCGCATGTAACAACGCAGCGGATCGAGCACCCGCACGCGATGCCCGCGCGCGCGCGCCGCCGCGACCAGCCGGGCGGTGGAATACAGGCGCGAATTGCGGGACAGGATCGCGATCTTCATGGCAACGGCACAGCGGGCGGCGATGGATCGCGAACGGGTTCCTTGGTGCACGCACCCTTTGGCTGGAGCGGGTGAAGGGAATCGAACCCTCGTCAGTAGCTTGGGAAGCTACAGCTCTACCATTGAGCTACACCCGCACCGGAGCCGCGATGGTAGCGATGCAGGCGCGGAGCATGCAACGGTCTCACGCCTGGCTGCCTGTTAACCGGATGGTTACACGGCCCATTGCACCATGCAGCCGTTGCATCCACATTCAGTACCGATGGATTGGGATTGTCAGCATCGGACGAGGAGCGCCACCACGGCTGGTCCGATGCGCCACGATTCGTCGAGAGTCGGCCATGCCTTATTTCCGCCTGCCACGTTCCATATTGATCGCCCTTTGCACGTGTGCCGCGTTGCTGGCCTGCGCCGTCGCGTCGCAAGCCGCCCCGCAGGACCAGTCGTATTACAGCCCGCCAGCCTACGACTCGTCCACGCCCGACGATGCGGCCACGCAGACGCAGGCACCCGGCCGGGTGGCACGGCTGGCCTATCTTTCGGGCCAGGTGCAATTCGCGCCCGCGGGCGAGAACGACTGGGGAACGATCGAAGTCAATCGCCCGATGGTGCTCGGCGACCGCCTGTTGACCAGTGACGATGGTCTCGCAGTGCTGGAACTGGGCGATGCCTCGGTGCGAATCGACCACGACAGTGCGTTCGATTTCCTGAATCTCGACGAGAACAACGTCCAGATCGAACTGTCGCAGGGTACGTTGAACCTGGCCGTGCGCCAGCTCGATGATGGCGACAACTTCGAAGTGGATACGCCCACCATCGCCTTCGTCGCGGCGACACCCGGCGTGTACCGCATCGACGACGACCCGGATGGTACCGGCAGCATGGTCACGGTGTTCCGCGGCTCGGGCACGGTGTACGGCGAGAACGGCGCCAGCCGGCAAGTCACAGCCGGTACGTCATATCGATTCAACGATTCGACGCTCGCCAAGGTGGACGTGGACGGTTTGCCGCAACCGGACGATTTCGATCGCTTCTGCGAGGCACGCGATGCGAACTACGCGCGTTACGCACAGCAGCAACAACATTACGTCCCGCCCGACATGATCGGCGGCGGCGATTTGTATCAGTATGGCCAGTGGGACGCCGTTCCCGAATACGGCAACGTGTGGTATCCAACCACGCTGCCGGCCGGCTGGGCGCCTTACCGTTACGGTCACTGGGCCTGGATCGATCCGTGGGGCTGGACCTGGGTCGGCAACGAGCCGTGGGGCTTCGCACCGTTCCATTACGGCCGTTGGGTGTACGCCCGCAGCCGTTGGGGCTGGGTGCCGGGACCGGTGAACGTGCGTCCGGCCTACGCCCCGGCACTGGTCGCCTTCATCGGGGGTCGTGGGTTGTCGGTATCGGTCCGGGTCGGCGGTGGCCCGATCGGCTGGTTTCCGCTCGGCCCGCGTGACGTGTACGTGCCGTGGTTCCACGCCTCGCGCCGCTATTTCACGCGCGTCAACGTGACCAACATCCGCAACGTGTATGTCAACCGAACCGTCATCAACAATGTCTACAACGATTATCGCCGCAACCGGTTCGCCGCCATCCGTCGACATCACCATTACGCCTATCGACGGATGCCGCACGCCGTCACGGCAGTGCCCCGGAACGTGTTCACCGGCGCGCGCCCGGTGCACCCCGCGGTATTGCGATTGAACCGTGATCAACTGACCCACGCCGAAGCCAGCTTCCGCCCAGGCGCCGTACCGAGTCGCGGCAGTCTCGGCTTGCGCCACCCTGTCGCCCATCCCGCAATGCTGCACGGTCGTAAGCCGTTCGTCAGACCGGTGGTGGCCCGGCATCCGCCCCCGCCGCGGCCCGTGTCGTTCATCACACGCGAGAAGGTCATCGCGCGCCAGCACGGCCGGCCGCTAACGTCCACGCAGATGCGCGAGCTGCGGCAATCACACCCGCCGCGTGAGCATGCAACGCACGTGAAACTGGTCACCACGGGCCATGAGGATCGCGCGACCAGGCACGTGCCGGTTCCGGTCGAACGCGAATTCCACAATCAGGTCCACCCGATCCCGGCGCACCGCCAGTCGCCATTGCGTACGGGCGAACTGCCCTCGGCGCGCTTCCGTCATACGGAATCTGCTGCAAGGTTGCCGCACGTGCCGGTGCTCAGGCCCGCCGATGGGCCGGCTCACGGCACACTACCGCCCTCGCGATTGCCGGTCGTGAAACCCGTTGAACTCGCACCACAGCGAACAACGCGACGTATCGAACCGCAGCCACAGTCCAGGCAATCCCAAGCCCGGCAATTGCGCCAACAGTCGATGCAACACCAACGCGAGTTGCAGCAGCATGCGCAGCAACTGCTGCGCGCGCAACAACCATCGCGGCCTCGCGAAACGCAGGCCCGGAACGAACAGCGCGCCCGCCAAGTGCAACTGCAACAACAGCGTCAGGAACAAACGCGGTTCCGACAGCAACTCCGCCAGCAACAAGCACAACGACAACAGCAGATGTCGCAGGCGCGCGAACGTGCGATGCCGGTCCGGCGCCAACAGCAGTTCCGCGAGCGACCCGTACCGCGGCCGCAACCACGCAGTCACCCGGCGACGAAGCACCACCCGCCGCCATCGCGCGCCCACCCCGATAGCAGCGGCCATCGCCAGATTCCGTGACACCCGCGACTTGGCCAGCCGCGGCACATTACAATTCCGGCATGCAAATCCATCTCAATGGCCAACCCCACGAATGCGCGTCTACCACCACCGTCGCCGCACTGCTCACTGACACGGGCTATGCGGGGCGTCGCGTGGCGGTGGAGGTCAATCGCGAAATCGTGTCGCGCAGTCTGCACGCGCAACACGTCTTGCATGAAGATGATCGGGTGGAAATCGTGCAAGCGATTGGCGGAGGCTGAGCACTTGCGCGAGGCCTGAATGGCCGAGCCTGGCCAAGCTCGATGCGACCGTTCGTTTGCGACGGTTCTTCGGCGATTCTCTGGAAATGGCAGGATCGCGTCCGTACTACAATTTCGGTTTCAGGTGCACTGCTCGTCATGAACGCCTTGCCGCAACCCGCATTTTCCGAGAATCCCGATCCACTCGTCATCGCCGGACGCACCTATCACTCGCGCCTGTTGACCGGTACCGGCAAGTTCAAGGATCTCGACGAAACCCGCCGCGCAACCGAAGCGGCGGGTTCGGAAATCGTCACCTTCGCGGTACGTCGGATGAATCTCGGTCAGAGCCCGGGCGAACCCAACCTGCTCGACGCGCTGCCGCCCGAGCGTTTCACCTTGCTGCCCAATACCGCGGGCTGTCATTCGGCTGATGAAGCCCTGCGCACCTGCCGACTCGCGCGCGAATTGCTGGACGGCCACTCGCTGGTCAAGCTCGAGGTGATCGGCGATCAGAAAACCCTGTTCCCGGATGTGGTGACAACCCTCGAGGCCGCCGAGGTATTGGTCAAGGACGGTTTCGACGTGATGGTCTACACCACCGACGATCCACTGCTGGCCAGGCGCTTCGAAGAAGCGGGCTGCGCCGCGGTGATGCCGCTGGCCGCGCCGATCGGCTCCGGGCTCGGTATCCAGAACCGCTACACCATCCTGGAAATCGTCGAGAACGCAAAAATTCCGGTGATCGTCGATGCCGGCGTCGGCACGGCATCGGACGCCGCGCTCGCGATGGAACTCGGTTGCGACGGTGTTCTGATGAATACCGCGATCGCGCATGCGCAAGACCCGGTCTTGATGGCGCATGCCATGAACCGCGCAATCGAAGCCGGCCGTGCGGCCTTCCGCGCCGGCCGCATTCCGCGCAAGCGCTACGCGTCCGCATCCAGCCCCGTCGACGGGCTGATCGCTTGAGCACTGGTTCTGCTGGCGACGGCCGTCCCGAACATTCGCGCACCATCCGCAGTTTCCTTCGTATTGAGGGAAGGGTGAGGCACCGCGTTTGCGTCCGGCCAAGGATGGCCGGGCCGGCGCCAAGCACCATGGATCGTTAGCATTCTTCGAAAAACCATTCATGCCAACCGAACCATCTGATGCCCATCATCGACGTGTCATCCGCAGCTTCGTGCTGCGCGAGGGACGCATCACGCCCGCCCAGCAACGCGCGTTCGAGCAACACTGGGCGCGCTTCGGCATCGACTACACCGGCGCACCGTGCGACCTCGACGCGCTGTTCGGTCGTCGCGCACCGCGGGTGCTGGAAATCGGCTTCGGCAATGGCGAGGCGCTGGCGTGGGCGGCCGGGCACGACCCTGCGCGCGACTATCTCGGCATCGAAGTACACCGCCCCGGCGCCGGACGGCTGATGAACGCACTGGCCGCATGCGACGCGCGCAATGTGCGCATCTGGTGTCACGATGCGGTCGAAGTGTTGCGCAACGAGATCCCGGAAGCTGCGCTCGACGAAGTGCGCATATGGTTTCCCGACCCCTGGCCAAAGAAACGCCACCACAAGCGGCGCCTGGTCCAGCCCGACTTCGTCACACTGTTGGCTACACGCGTCAAACCGGGCGGTCTGTTGCACTTCGCCACCGACTGGCCCGAGTATGCTTCGCACATGCAGGAGGTGATGGCCATCCAACCCGGTTGGCGCCTGCGTGAAGGGGAAAGCGGTGAAGCACGACGTCCGGCATGGCGCATCGAGACCCGTTTCGAGCGACGCGGACTCGCACTTGGCCACCCGGTTACGGATCTGTTGTACGACCGTATGCGATCATTGGAACCCTCTGCCTGATTTGCTGCGCCCGGCACACCGGTGCGCGGCTGGCGGTGCCGCGAGTGATCGTGTACCCATGTACACCCGTGCGCCGCCCGCGTGCGCCGCGTCGGTACTCGCAGCAATCATCAGGGGGATTCAACCTGTGCCATCGTCAACCTGTCCGCTGACCTGACTGGACCCGCGCGCCAATGGAGCTGACCCTCACCCCCGACATGATGCTGGTGCTCGGGCTGGTCGGCTTTACCGTTTTCATGCTGATCCTGGAATGGGTGCGCGCCGACATCGTCGCGTTGCTGGTGCTGGTGGTGATAGGCATCACCGGACTGATGCCGGTCGATCAGCTATTCAATGGCTTCGCTTCCAACGCGGTGCTGTCGCTGATCGGCATCATGATCATGGGCGCGGGGCTGGACCGCACCGGCGTACTCAACAAGGCCGCATCTTTCATCCTGCGCCTGGCCGGTGGCGTGGAAGGCCGGGTGTCATTCCTGCTCAACTCGACGGTCGGCAGCCTGTCCTCGATCATCCAGAGCCAAGCGCTGGCTGCACTGTTCCTGCCGGTGGCCAGCCGCATTTCCGCGCGCACCGGGGTGCCACTGAAGCGTCTGCTGCTGCCGATGGCGTTCTGCATCCTCGCCGGCACCAGCATGACGCTGATCTCGAACTCGCCGCTGATCCTGCTCAACGACCTGATCGCCAGCGCCAATCGCAACCTGCCGCCCGGCGCGCAGACCATCGAGCCTTTCTCGCTGTTCTCGATCACGCCGATCGGCATTCCACTGTTGCTGGTCGGCATCGGTTATTTCGCGCTGTTCAGCAAGCGCCTGATGCCGGAGGAGACCGAGGGCAAACCGAAAGTCACGCCGGGCCGCACCGAGAGTTACTTCGCCGAGACCTACGGCATCGAAGGCGAAGTCATCGAACTGACGGTCACCGCCGATAGCCCGCTGGTCGGCATGAGCATAGGCGAAGCCGAAACGCTGGAACACGCGCCACTGATCCTCGCGATCAAGACCGGCAACGAGTCGCGGCTGTCACCACCTTCGGATGAAATGATCTGGGTCGGCACGGTGCTGGGCGTGCTGGGGCCACGTCCAAAGATCAACGAGTTCGCGCAGGCG
This sequence comes from Rhodanobacteraceae bacterium, assembly GCA_050738155.1. Lineage (GTDB taxonomy): Bacteria > Pseudomonadota > Gammaproteobacteria > Xanthomonadales > Rhodanobacteraceae > 66-474. The sequence goes on along the minus strand of JBOHYW010000095.1, from coordinate 5,178 downwards.
TTCCAGTGCCGCGTTGGCAGCCGCATCCAGGCGCTCTCGGACATGTTCAACCCCACCCGTGCGGGTATTTCCGAGGTGGTGATTCCACCGCTTTCGAAATTCATCAAGCAACAGGTCAGTGAACTGCGGCTGCGCAAGCGCTACGGCATTTCGGTGCTGGCGGTGAACCGCGGCGACGAGGTGACCCGCGGCGAAGAGGCACGCAAAATGACCCTGCGCGCCGGCGATTCGCTGGTGCTGCACAGTTACTGGCGCGACCTCGCGCTGGCCGCGGAAAGCCGCGACCTGGTACCGGTCACCGACATCCCGACCGAGGAATCACGCCCCGGCAAGGTGCGCTACGCATTGATGTTCTTCGCATTGGCGATGGCACTTGGCCTTTTCTCCAACCTCAGACTTTCGGTCGCGATGATGACCGGCGCGGTCGGCATGCTGCTTGCCGGCGTGCTCAACATGGACGAGGCCTACGGCGCGATCAACTGGAAGACCATCTTCGTGATGGCGTGCCTGATTCCACTCGGCGTGGCGATGGATTCCACCGGCACCGCCGCATGGATGGCGCAGGAAATCCTGCGCTATGTCGGCGGCTTGCCGCAGTGGGCGATCCAGGCTTGCGTTGCCATCCTCGCGCTGGTGTTCTCGCAGATCATCTCGCACGTCGGCACCGCGGTGATGATGGTGCCGATGGCGATCAACATCGCGCTGGCATCCGGCGGCAACCCCGCCGTGTACGCACTGATCGTGGCGTTGTCGGTTTCCAACACCTTCCTGATTCCGGGCGCCAGCCCGACCCTGCTGATAGTCGCCGGCCCCGGCGGTTACAAGCCGCGCGACTTCGTCCGGGTCGGCCTGCCGCTGACGGCCATCATGCTGGTGGTGACACTGGTAATGGTGAACGTGGTGTTCGGGCGTTGATGCCAGCAGACACTGCCATTTTCACCATTGGCGCCAGACGCCTCGCATCGGCATGTTGAACGTCCATGTTTTTTCACGCCTCTGGCGGGCGCAGGTCGCCTGCGTGCCGGTTTCAGCGACATCGTGTCGCTGAAACTCCCCGTGGTGCTCGCCACGGCATCATGCGACGACGCGTTGGTTACTTCGCTGCCGGCCATCCATGGCCTGCGCAGTCATGCAACCAACTGGATCAGGCCACGACGAAGTCGTTGATGAACCGTCACGAGCGAAGACAGACCACGGGACACCGGAGCATCCGGGGTAGGCCGGATCAAGCCGCTTCAGCGGCGGATCCGGCGCAAGCGCCTTGATCCGCCCTACCACCACAACAAAATGGCTCGTTTCAGCAACGAGCAAAACCCGCTTCTCGAAGGCGAGCGGAATCAAGACAGGGATGTCGAAATACCGCAGCACAACCGCAGGGTCATGGCTCTCCGCAGGGATGGAGAAAACAGGGCAACCCCGCGAAAAACAGACACCGCCAACCAGGTACCCCGTCATGCGCGCACCACCAGCCCGTCGCGCACCTGCACCGGCACCGCCACCAGCGATTGGCCGCGACAAGGTCCGGCGATGCACAGGCCGGCTTCGCGCAAGGCGAAGGTCGCGCCATGCACGGCGCAGGTCAGCCTGCAGTCCTTCACCAGGAATTGGCCAGGCGCATAATCCATGCGGCGCCCAGCGTGCGGACAGATGTTGAGCCAGCAGCGAACCGAATTGCCATGCCGCGCCAGCAGCAATGGTTCGCCCTCCGGGTCGGGCGGATCGACGCCGAAGACGCCATCTTCCGGGATGTCGTCAAGGCGGCACAACGCTTCACTGGATTCGGTCATGTCCATCGGCACTTGAGACCCCCGCCCCGTGCCCTCATGCTGGAAAGGAGACATTCTGCCATGCAGGCCGGCCCGATGCGTATACGAACCTTTTCCTTCCATCCGCCCCGACACCCGCTGTTGCGCGCGCTGATGTTGCTGTGTGGCGTGGTGGTACTGGTTGGACTCGCCACCGTGGGATTCCTGATCGGTGCCGCGGTGCTCGCCGTCGCAGCGGTGACGATGCTGGTGCGCCGCTGGCTTCACGCTGCACGGCACAAAGTGGGTGAATCGGATGTCCTCGAGGGCGAGTTCACCGTCGTCTCGCGCCCGCGTGCCGCGCTACCGCGCACGGAATAACGCGCGCCGCAAGACAAATTCCGGATAGCGCACGTGCCGGGTGCCGGGCCAAGCTATGCGCATGAACACGAAACCTTCCTCGCTTGCCAGCCCGCGCCCAGACGACCGCCTCGAGCGCGTCCGCGACTTGCTGGAGCGCGGCGAAACCGTGCCGACACTTTCCGCCTTGGCCTCCGCGGTCGGGCTTTCGCCCGCGTGGCTGCAGCGAAGTTTCCGCCGCCGCTTTGGCGTTTCGCCCGCCGAATATGCGCGCGCGCGACGTTTTGGCGCCTTCAAGCGCGCCTTGCGCGAAGGCGCTGGCGTCACCGACGCCGTATATGAGGCAGGCTTCGGTTCCGGCAGTCGCGTCTACGAACATACCGACCGCTTGCTGGGCATGCCACCCGCGCGCTATCGCGATGGTGGCAAGGATGTCGCGATTCGCTACACCACCATCGCTTCGCCACTCGGTCGCGTGCTGGTCGCGGCCACCGCACGCGGACTGTGTGCGGTAACCCTCGGCGACAGCGATGCCGAACTGCTGGCCTCGCTACGCGAAGAATTTTCCAACGCCACGATTACGCGGGTGGACGCGGGTCGCGACGAATGGCTGGCCGCGGTGGTCACCCGCATCGCAGCGCAATTCGACGACGCGGCGGACCCGCGAGCAACACCCGTACTGCCGCCGCTCGACATCGCCGCCACGGCGTTCCAGTGGCGTGTCTGGCAGGCATTGACGCGTATTCCGGCTGGCGAAACACGCAGCTATGGCGAAATCGCGCGTGCGATCGGCGAGCCCGATGCCGCGCGCGCCGTCGGCCACGCTTGCGGCGCCAACAAACTCGCGCTGATCGTGCCCTGCCATCGCGTGATACGTGCGGATGGTTCTCCGGGCGGCTGGCGCTGGGGCGCGATGCGCAAGCAGAACCTGCTGGCTCGTGAGCGTCGCGACGCCGTCGGTTGAGCGCGATTCAAGCCTGCCTGCCGAAATTTTCATGTCGACGGAAGCCTGCACGGGGCGGCACCGAAATTACAATTGCGGCGCGCCTTCCGTTCCAAGGCGTTGTTCGTTCGATCCCGCGCCGACCATCCGGCGCACGAGACGGCCGCCATGAACCACGCTACCACCGCCATTGCCGCGAGTACCACACCGCAACGCCGCTGGTTGACACCATTGGCGCTGCTGGCCGTATACGCGATCTGGGGTTCGACCTACCTGGGCATCCGCATCGGCTTGACCGGCTTTCCCCCGTTCGCGTTGGCCGCCTTGCGTTTTTTTGCAGCCGGCCTTGCCATGTACGGCTGGCTGCGCCTGCGCGGCGCCAAGCCGCCCACGCGCAGGCAATGGCGCAACGCGGCGATCACCGGCGTGCTGTTGCTGATGTTCGGCAACGGCATGGTGTGCTTCGCCGAACAGTACGTTGCGTCCGGCGTGGCGGCGATCGCGATCGCGAGCGAGCCGCTGTTGATCGCGCTGTTCCTGTTCGCCTACCGCGAGCACCCGAGCCGCGGAGAAATCGCGGGATTGGTAGTCGGGTTTCTCGGCGTCATCGTGTTGAACAGCGGCGGCGCGATGCGCGCCGCACCGTGGGCCGCCGCCGCGCTGCTGGCGGCAACGGTCGCGTGGGCCTTCGGTTCGATCTGGAGCCGCCGCCAGGACATGCCCGATGGCGGGATGAACGTGGCCGCACAGATGCTGTGCGCGGCTCCGGCACTGGCCCTCACCGCTTGGCTGACCGGCGAACGCCTGCCGGCGCATCCGCCGACGGCCTCGATCCTCGCGATTGTCTACCTCGCCGTGTTCGGTTCGATCATCGGGTTCTCGGCTTACACGTTCCTGATCAGGCACGTGCGTCCGGCCTTGACCGCGAGCTATGCCTATGTGAATCCGCCCGTCGCAGTGCTGCTGGGCGCGCTGGTCGCGGGCGAACACGTTGGCCGGACCGAGCTGGCCGGCATGGCGGTAATCCTGGTCGGAGTCGCGATCATCACGCTGGCCCACACCAGGCGCCGCAGGCCGCAGCCAGCCACCGCGGAGTAGAATGCACATCCGTTCGATGATCGCTGTTTCGTTCCGGCCATGCTCAAGTGGATTGTTCTTGCCATCCTGATTGCCTGCGCGTTGTATATCCATTTCCGCGGCAAGGTACGGCATCGTTTCCTGCGCCAGATCACCGACCACTCGACCTTCATGGCGCCGATCAACGTATTGATGTACGCGTTTTCGCGCGTACCGGCGACGCCGTACCTGACAGCCGCCGATTTTCCCGAACTTGAGAACCTGCGCAGCAACTGGCAGACCATCCGCGACGAGGCCATCGCGCTCGCGCAGGCGAGCCACATCAAGGCATCCGATCAATTCAACGATGCCGGATTCCACTCGTTCTTCCGCACCGGCTGGAAACGCTTTTACCTGAAGTGGTACGACGACACGCCGCACCCCTCGGCGCTGCAACTATGCCCGCGCACCGTCGAAATCCTGAAGGGCTCGCCGCACATCAAGGCCGCCGCGTTCACGCAGTTGCCGCCCGGCAGCCAGCTCGGCAAGCACCGCGACCCGTTCGCGGGTTCGCTGCGCTATCACCTCGGACTGATCACGCCCAACGATGACCGCTGCTGGATCGCTGTCGACGGCACGCCGTACAGTTGGCGCGACGGTGAGGGCGTGGTGTTCGATGAAACCTACATCCACTGGGCCGCCAACGAAACCGAACACGATCGCATCATCCTGTTCTGCGATCTCGAACGCCCGATGAAATTTCGCTGGGCGCAAGCGCTCAATCATGGCATCGCGCGCACGCTGCTCGCGGCCGGCACCTCGCCCAACATGGAAGGCGACCGCACCGGCGGCATCAATCGCATCTTCAAATACGTCTATTCGATCCGGCGGGTCGGCAAGTCGCTGAAAAAGCGCAACCGCAAACTGTATTACGCCGCCAAGTGGTCGATCTTCTCCGTGATCCTCGCTGCGATATTCCTGCCATGGCATCGCTGGTGGTGATGTAGGGCCACAGACTTGCGTCGCCTGCACGCAGGCTCCTACAAAAACGTTTCGTAGGAGCCTGCGTGCAGG
>JBOHYW010000094.1:0-13841 GCA_050738155.1 Rhodanobacteraceae bacterium | reverse complement strand
GCCTCGGGCGGCGAGCTCTCGCGTATCGGGCTGGCCATCGAAGTGGCTGCACTGGGCAGCGACGCTACTGGCACCATGGTGTTCGACGAAGTCGACGCCGGTATCGGCGGCGCAGTCGCGGAAGTGGTGGGCGCAAAATTGCGCGCGCTCGGATCGCGTTGCCAGGTATTGTGCGTGACCCACCTGCCGCAAGTGGCGGCGCAAGGTCACGCGCACCTCACCGTTGCCAAGGCGGTCGAGGGCAAGGCCACCCGCACCCAGATCGCCGCGCTGGACGCCAAAGGCCGCAACGAGGAACTCGCGCGCATGCTGGGCGGCGTCGAGATCGATCGCGAGACCCGCGCGCACGCCAAGCGGATGCTGGAGAAAGCAGGGACGAGGGATTAGGGACGAGGGTGCAAGTGCGGAACTCCCGCAAGGTGCCCTCGCTACTCGCCCCTCATCCCTTTCTTCTTCGGCCGCACGTACAAGACGAGGCTGTGGTCGGCGATCTCGTAACCGTGCTTGGCAGCAATCTCGCGCTGCAGTTTTTCGATGTCTTCGTTGACGAACTCGATCACCTTGCCGGTGGTCACGTCGATCATGTGGTCGTGGTGCTGGCCACGGTCGAGTTCGTACACCGCCTGCCCGCTCTCGAAGTTGTGCTTGATCACGAGCCCCGCAGCCTCGAACTGGGTCAGCACGCGGTACACCGTCGCCAGCCCGATATCCTCGGATTCTTCCAGCAACAGCTTGTAGATGTTCTCGGCAGTCAGGTGCTCGTGGCTGTGCTCGAGGATTTCCAGCACGCGAATGCGCGGATGGGTCACCTTCAGCCCGGCATTGCGTAGATCCTGGGATTCCATGGCTGAACTCCAGCGGCGGCGTGGTGTCTCTGATCGAGGCCAAGCGCAACAGGTTGTCTAAAGGCCCCTAGTGTATCATCCACCGTTCCGAATCCGGCTCCGCCCCATGCGCAAGACGATCCCCACGCTTCTGCTCGCTGCTGCCTCCATGCTCACGCTCGGCGCCTGCCACGTGATCTACAGACCCGACGTGCAGCAAGGCAACCTGCTGCTCGGCAACAACGTCGCCAAACTGAAGCCCGGCCTGACCAAGCAACAGGTCGTGGCCCTGCTCGGTTCACCCTCGGTGGTCAGCCCGTTTCACCAGAACCAGTGGAACTATGTCGCCACCATGCAGCGCCGTGGCGGTTCCATCAAGCAGCGTACGCTCACGTTGTACTTCGACAACGACACGCTGGTGCGCACCGTTGGCGATTACATGAAGGAAACGCCACAGGAACTGTTGGGCGAGAGCCACAAGTACGGTCCGCTGTATCCGACCAACCTCACCAAGGAACAGCAAAAGGAATTGGAGAAGAAGCAGAAACAGGGTGGCGGCTGAGGCTGGATGTTTCTGTGCGTCGGCGGACAAGAGCCTGTAACCAGTAGGTTGGGCTGACCCCGGACTTGATCCGGGGGAAGCCCAACGCACTCCACGGTTCCGTCGCGTTGGGCTTCGCGCGTACTGCGTCCACGCTCAGCCCAACCTACGCCGCTACAAGTGATTTCGTCCGAGTTGCGAGTGAGCGATCTGTCCGTATTTTATTCGTGTTCATTTGCGTTCATTCGCGGACAGCTTGTTCTTCGCCCGCCGTCGCCGCGCTTCCTTGGGATCGATCTTGAGCGGCCGGTAGATTTCCACCCGATCGCCATCGCGCAGCACGGCATCCAGCGAAGTCCTGCGCGCGAAGATGCCGACGCGATCATCACGTATTTCCACCTCGGGAATCTTCCCGCGGATTCCGGAACGCTCGATGGCATCGGCAACGGTCGATCCTTGCGGCAATTCGACCGTTGCGTTGAATACATGATCGGGCTCGGCATGCACCACCGATACGCGGATGCCATGCGACTCAGGCATACGCGCGTTTGGCTTCGGCACAGAAATCATCGACCATGCGGTCGGCGAGCTTCTGGAAACCCATCCGGAAGGCAAAACCGGTCACCGGATTGCTGACTTCGAAATCGAGATCCAGCGAGACTTTGCAACCATCGTCGCCCAGCGGGGTGAACGACCACACACCATGCAGCCAGTCGAACGGACCATCGACGAATTGCATCTTTATGTTGTGCGGACGCTGCAGCGTGTTGCGGGTGGAAAAATGCTGGGTGACGCCGGCAAAGCGCAGGTCGAGGCGCGCCACCAGGTGATCACCGTCATGCTCGGCGACATCGGCGCCGAGACACCACGCGAAGCGCCTCGGGTAAGCTTCCACCTCGTTGACGAGGTCGAACATCTGTGCGGGCGTGAAACGTACCAGCGCCTGACGATGGATCTGCACCCGATTCTCCTTGGCTGAAGGCCGCGACGCGGCAATCATTCATATCATTGTAACGAGCATGGCCAAAAAGAAAGACAAAGACGGCAAAGGCTCTTCGACGATCGCGCTCAACAAGCGCGCACGCCACGAGTACCACATCGACGAACGCTTCGAGGCGGGCGTCGCGCTGGAGGGCTGGGAAGTGAAGAGCCTGCGCGCCGGGCGCATCAATCTCACCGACGCCTACGCGGTGGTGCGCGGCGGCGAGTTGTTCCTGTTCGGCGCATCGATTCCACCGCTGCTGTCGGCCTCCACACATGTCATCGCCGACGAACGCCGCACCCGCAAATTGTTGTTGCACCGCGCCGAAATCGACACCTTGATCGGTGCGGTCGAACGCAAGGGGCTTACCCTGGTACCGCTGGCGATGTACTGGAAAAGCAGTCGCGCCAAGGTCGAGATCGGTATCGCCCGCGGCAAGCAGGCGCACGACAAGCGTGCGACCGAAAAGGCCCGCGAGTGGAACATCGAAAAGCAGCGCGTGCTGCGCGCGCACAACCGCTCCACTTGATCCAGGTCATGGAAACAGGTTGTCGGATGTGCATGTCTGGCATCCGCTCCTGCGGATGGTTATGCTGACGACTTGCGGTCGCCCGCACATCCAGCGATTCGTGCAAGTGCGGTCAACGACTCCATCACGCTCATCCCGGCGAGGTTGACGGCATGGACAAGGCATGGCGAGTGTTGGGTGTCAGCACTTTCGCCTACCTTGTCTGTTTTGCCGTGTGGATGCTGTTCGGCGTCATCGGCATCCCGATCAAACGGGAGCTCACCCTTGATGGCACGCAATTCGGCCTGCTCACCGCCACCCCGATCCTGAGCGGAGCGCTGTTGCGCCTGCCGGTCGGCGCGTGGACCGATCGTTTCGGCGGACGCACGGTGTTGAAGATCCTGCTGGTCGCCTGCGCGGTGCCGGTGTGGCTGGTCAGCTACGCCGATCGCTTCTGGCAATTCCTGCTGGTCGGTTTGATCCTGGGCACGATCGGCTCCGCGTTCGCCGCCGGCACCCCCTACGTCGCACGATTCTTCCCCGCCAACCGGCGCGGACTGGCAATGGGCGTTTTCGGCGCTGGCACCAGCGGTGCCGCACTGAATCTATTCGCGGCGCCGTGGCTCGTCGATGCCTTCGGTTGGCGCATGGTGCCGCGTGTGTATGCGATCGCGCTGCTCGTGACCGCTGCAATCTTTGCGTTGCTGTCGACACCCGCGCCGGGCTCCGAAGGCCCGCACACGCTTCCGCGGATGCGCGAGCAACTGCGCGTGTTGCGCGACCCACGCATCTGGAAATACTGCCAGTACTACTCGCTGACTTTCGGCGGTTTCACGGCCTTGTCACTGTGGATGCCGCAGTATTTCGTGGGTGAATATGGCGTTGCCATCGCGATGGCGGCAGCGCTGGCGGCATGTTTTTCGCTGCCGGCAGGCTTGCTGCGCGCGCTCGGTGGCGGCCTGTCGGATCGCCTCGGTGCCCACGCGATGACCTGGTGGGTGTTGTGGCTGGCGTGGATCGTGCTGTTCCTGCTGTCGTATCCGCAGACGCACCTCACGGTCGACACCATCCACGGCCCCGCGACGTTCCACCTCGGCGTGCGGCTGTGGTTGTTCGTGCCGCTGTTGTTCGCGCTGGGCGTCGCGCTGGCGTTCGGGATGGCCTCGACGTTCAAGTACCTCGGCGATGATTTCCCCGACAATCTCGGCATCGTCACCGGCATCGTCGGCCTGGTCGGCGGTCTTGCGGGGTTCCTGTTGCCGATCATCTGGGGCGCACTGCTCGACTGGTTGGGCGTGCGTTCCAGTGCATTCATGCTGCTGTATGGAATCGTCTGGATCTCGTTGATCCTGATCTACTTCACCGAGGTCCGGCGCGTGGACTTCCGCGGCAGGCAAGCGCCGCCCGCCGTTCCCGACCTCGAAAACGCACGCGAGTGAGGATGCCGTCATGGGCCAGTTTCTCGAACGCCTCCGCTATTTCAAACGTCCCCGCGAACCGTTCTCCGACGGTTGGGGCGAAATGCGCAGCGAGGCGCGGCAATGGGAAGACGGCTACCGCAACCGCTGGGCGCACGACAAGGTGGTGCGCTCCACCCATGGCGTGAACTGCACCGGTTCGTGCAGTTGGAAGATCCACGTCAAGCAGGGCGTGGTCACCTGGGAAACCCAGCAGACCGACTACCCGCGCACGCGCCCGGACATGCCCAACCACGAACCGCGCGGTTGTTCACGCGGTGCCTCGTACTCGTGGTACCTGTACAGCGCCAACCGCCTGAAGTATCCGATGGTGCGCGGTCGCCTGCTGAAGCGCTGGCGCGAACTGCGCAAGACGCAGCAACCGGTGGAAGCCTGGGCGGCGCTGATGCACGATGCCGAGGCTACCCGCGAGTACAAGGCGACGCGCGGACTCGGTGGCTTCGTGCGCGCGAAATGGGACGAGGCGCTGGAAATCGCCGCGGCCGCCAACGTCTACACCATCAAGCAACACGGACCCGACCGCATCGCGGGCTTCACGCCGATCCCGGCGATGTCGATGGTGTCGTATGCCTCGGGCACGCGCTATCTCAGCCTGATCGGCGGCACCATCCTGTCGTTCTACGACTGGTATTGCGACCTGCCCGCGGCCAGCCCGCAGGTCTGGGGCGAGCAGACCGACGTCCCCGAATCGGCCGACTGGTACAAGTCGGGTTACATCATCGCGTGGGGTTCCAACGTGCCCCAGACGCGCACGCCGGATGCGCATTTCTTCGTGGAAGCGCGCTACAACGGCACTCAAATTGTTGCCGTAAGTCCCGATTATTCCGAGGTTTCCAAGCTCTCCGACATCTGGTTGCACCCGAAGCAAGGCACCGACGGTGCGCTGGCGATGGCGATGGGATACGTCATCCTCAAGGAGTTCTTCATCGACCGCCAGGTGGACTACTTCCAGGATTATTGCCGGCGCCTGACCGACCTGCCGATGCTGGTCACGCTGCGCCGCGACGGCGAGCGCTGGGTGCCGGATCGCTACCTGCGCGCCAGCGACTTCGCCGATTCGCTGGGTACGCCCGAGCACGCCGAATGGAAGACCGTCGGCTTCAACAAGCAAGGTAAGCCGGTCGCGCCGCGCGGTTCGATCGGCTTCCGCTGGCCCGGCAAGCACAGCCCCGACAAGGCCAAGTGGAACCTGGAACAGAAGACTGCCGACGGCAGCGAGATCGAACTGCAGTTGACCGAAATCGAGCGTCGCGACGACGCGCTCACCGTCGCCTTCCCCTATTTCGGCGGCGTCATCAACGAGCACTTCCCGCGCAACGAACAGGACGACGTGCTGCTGCGCAAGGCGCCGGTGCGCAAGCTCGCAACGAAAGATGGCGAGACCATCGTCGCTACGGTGTTCGACCTGTTGTGCGCGCACTACGGCCTCGACCGCGGCCTCGGTGGTGCCTGCGCAAAGGGCTACGACGACAACGTTCCTTACACGCCGGCATGGCAGGAACAGATCACCGGTACGCTCGCCGCGCAAGCAATCGAGGTCGCACGCGGCTTTGCCCACAATGCCGAGAAAACCCGTGGCCGCTCGATGGTGATCATCGGTTCGGGCATGAACCACTGGTTCCATCAGGACGCAAGCTACCGCGCCGTCATCAACATGCTGCTGCTGTGCGGCACGGTCGGCCAGTCCGGCGGCGGCTGGTCGCATTACACCGGCCAGGAATGCATCCGCCCGGAAGCCGGCTGGGCCACGCTCGCGTTCGCGCTGGACTGGACGCGCCCGCCGCGCCACATGGCCGGTACCGATTACTTCTACCTGCATTCCGACCAATGGCGTTACGAAACGCTGGGGCCTGGCGACCTGCTCTCGCCACTCGCCGACCGCAGCCGTCACACCGGCAACATCGTCGATTGCAGCGTGCGCGCGCAGCGCATGGGCTGGTTGCCGTCCGCGCCGCAGTTGGGCCGCAATCCACTCGAAGTCGCGCGCGCGGCCACGGCGTCCGGTGGCGATCCAAAACAATACGTGGTCGATGCGCTGAAGTCGGGCAAACTCGCCATGGCCTGCGAAGACCCCGACAACCCCGACAACTTCCCGCGCAACCTGTTCGTGTGGCGCTCCAACCTGCTCGGTTCCTCGGGCAAGGGCCACGAGTACTTCCTCAAGCACTTCGTCGGCACCCGCGACGGGCTGCAGGGCAAGGACCTGGGCGAGGAAGGCGGGGCCAAGCCCGAAGAAGTGCGCTGGCGCGACCCCGCGCCCGAAGGCAAGCTCGACTTGATCGTGACGCTCGACTTCCGGATGTCGACGACCGCGCTGTATTCCGACATCGTGCTGCCCACCGCGTCGTGGTACGAGAAGCACGATCTCTCAACCACCGACATGCACACCTTCATCCATCCGTTTTCGGCGGCGGTCGATCCGGTGTTCGAGTCGAAGAGCGACTGGGAGACCTTCAAGGCCCTCGCGAAGAAGTTCTCGGAATTGTCCGAAGGCCAGCTCGGCATCGAGAAGGATATGGTGCTGTCGCCGATCATGCACGACACCCCCAACGAACTCGCGCAAGCCTTCGAGGTGCGCGACTGGAAGAAGGGCGAATGCGATTTCATCCCCGGCGTGACGGCCCCGAACATCACCTTCGTCGACCGCGATTACCCCGCCGTGCACGCGCGTTACACCTCGGTCGGTCCGTTGCTCGACACGCTCGGCGATGGTGCCAAGGGCGTGCACTGGGATGCTCTGGACGAAGTGAAGGAACTCGCCGCGCTCAACCGCACCGTCGCCGACGGACCGGCCAAGGGTCGTCCGCGCATCGATTCCGACATCGACGCCGCCGAAACCATCCTGACGCTCGCGCCGGAAACCAACGGCGAGGTTGCGGTACGCGGCTGGGCGGACGTGTCGAAATCGACGGGTCTCAGCCTCACCCACCTCGCGGAAGAACGCGCCGCGGAAAAAATCCGCTTCCGCGACTTGCAGGCACAACCGCGCAAGGTCATCACCTCGCCGATCTGGTCGGGCATCCAGAGCGATGAAATCAGCTACAACGGCAGCTACATCAACGTGCACGAACTGGTGCCTTGGCGCACCCTGACCGGTCGCCAGCATTTCTACCTCGACCACCCCTGGATCCGCGACTACGGCGAGGCCTTCGCCATCTACCGTCCGCCGGTCGACACCCGCACCGTACGACCGATGCTGGGCAAGAAACCCAACGGCCACCCGGAGATCGCGCTGAACTTCGTCACGCCGCACCAGAAGTGGGGCATCCACAGCACCTACACCGACAACCTGATCATGCTGACGCTGTCGCGTGGCGGGCCGATCGTGTGGATCTCGGAAGTGGATGCGAAGAAGGTCGGCATCGAGGACAACGACTGGATCGAATGTTTCAACGCCAACGGTTCGCTGACCGCGCGCGCGGTGGTCAGCCAGCGCGTCAACGAGGGCATGTGCATGATGTACCACGCGCAGGAAAAAATCGTAAACGTGCCGGGCTCGGAAATCACCGGCATGCGCGGCGGCATCCACAACTCGGTCACGCGCATCATGCCCAAGCCCACCCAGATGATCGGTGGCTGTGCACAGTTCTCGTGGTCCTTCAATTACTACGGACCGGTCGGCAACGATCGCGACGGCTTCGTGATCGTGCGCAAGATGGACAAGATCGATTGGATGGATCATGTGCAGCGCGCGGCCCGCGAACAGGAACTTGACACGACACTGGTGGGAGCACGCAAATGAAAATCCGCGCACAAATCGCGATGGTCATGAACCTCGACAAGTGCATCGGCTGCCACACCTGTTCGGTCACCTGCAAGAACGTGTGGACCTCGCGCAAGGGCATGGAATACGCCTGGTTCAACAACGTCGAGACCAAGCCCGGCATCGGTTACCCGAAGGATTGGGAAAACCAGGAACGCTGGAAAGGCGGTTGGGAACGCAAGGCCAACGGCAAGCTGGTGCCCAAACAAGGCGGCCGCTTCGCGGTGCTGGCGAAGATCTTCGCCAACCCGCACTTGCCCGAAATCGAGGACTACTACGAGCCGTTCACCTTCGACTACGAGAACCTGCAGACCGCGCCGGAATTGCCGACGGCACCGGTCGCGCGGCCGATCTCGCTGGTTTCCGGGCGCACCATGGACAAGATCGAGTGGGGACCCAACTGGGAAGAAATCCTCGGCGGCGAATTCGACAAGCGCAGCAAGGACTACAACTTCGAGAATGTCCAGAAGGACATCTACGGGCAATTCGAAAACACTTTCATGATGTACCTGCCGAGGCTGTGCGAACACTGCCTCAACCCGACTTGCGTGGCGTCTTGTCCATCCGGTTCGATCTACAAGCGCGAGGAAGATGGCATCGTCCTGATCGACCAGGACAAGTGCCGTGGCTGGCGCATGTGCGTGTCGGGCTGCCCGTACAAGAAGATCTACTACAACTGGGTCAGCGGCAAGGCCGAGAAATGCACGTTCTGCTACCCGCGCATCGAGGTCGGCCTACCGACGGTGTGTTCGGAAACCTGCGTCGGCCGCATCCGCTACCTTGGCGTGCTGCTGTACGACGCCGATCGCATCAGCGAGGCAGCCGGCACGGAAAATCCACAGGATCTGTACGAGGCGCAGCTCGACGTATTCCTCGATCCGTTCGATCCGGAAATCCAGCGCCAGGCGTTGCAAGACGGCATCCCCGAAGCGTGGATCGAGGCTGCGCAAAAATCACCTGCCTACAAGATGGCGGTGGAATGGAAGATCGCCTTTCCGCTGCATCCGGAGTACCGCACCCTGCCGATGGTCTGGTACGTGCCGCCGCTGTCGCCGATCACCGCGCACGCCAACGCCGGCGCCATCGAAAGCAGCGCCAATGGTCTGCCCGACGTCGGCTCGCTGCGCATCCCGGTGCGCTACCTCGCCAACCTTTTGACCGCCGGCAACGAGCCGCCGATCGTCAGCGCACTGGAACGCATGATGGCGATGCGCGCGTGGTTCCGTGGCAAGCAGCTCGGCGCACCCGAAGATCCCGCGCTGCTGTCGAGCGTCGGTTTGGATGAAGGCACCGCCAAGGACATGCACCGCTATCTCGCGATCGCCAATTACGAAGACCGCTTTGTCATCCCGACCGCGCACCGCGAAGAAGCCGAAAACGCCTACCAATTGCGCGGCGGTTGCGGCTTCACCTTCGGCAACGGCTGCGACGGCATCGACGCCAAGGCCGGCCTGTTCGGCGGCAAGATGGGGCGGCGCAAGATCATACCGATCAGGAAATTGGATGATCACGCGTGACGACGCTCGATTTTCCGCCGTTTCCTTCTCCCGCCGGGAGAAGGTGGCGCGTAGCGCCGGATGAGGGTCCGCAAGCGCGTGTGGTGTATATGAATGCGGCGCTGAATTTACACGCATACGTACCCTCGCCTGCCCTTTCGGGGGCAGCTTCTCCCGAAGGGAGAGGGAAAGGCATCAGTCGGGAGTTCACCGCAACCCCGACTCGATTCCAACGTCAACGACACACAATCGAAACTGATGCCCCGAAACCCTTCAACTCGTCATTCCGGTTCCACCGCCGCCATTGTGGCGATGGAACCCGACTGCGGAGGCAGGATGCCGGAGCGAACATCGGCGCAGCCGATGGCGCGAAGAGCGAGCCGCAGGATGCGGCGAGTTTATCCATGTGCCCCTCAAGCGGATTCCGGATCGCGCCTGCTACGCGGGCTTGTCCGGAATGACGGCAGTACTGAAAGCCACTTTTGAAGGTCAACGATAACAATGCCCCGCAACCCCGCCATTCTGCTGCGCGCCCTGTCCGCCCTGCTCGCCTATCCCGACGCCGAGTTGCGCGCCGCGCTGCCTGAAATCGTGGAAGCGATCCGCGAAACGCGCGCGATCAACAAGCAGCAGAAGCGAGACCTGGTCGCACTGGCCGACGAAATAGCCGGACGCGACGCGCTCGACGCCGAAGGCCGCTACGTCGACCTCTTCGACCGCGGTCGGCGCACCTCGCTGAACCTGTTCGAACACGTCCACGGCGACGGCCGTCAACGCGGCCCGGCGATGCTGGAATTGCGTCAACGCTACGTCGATGCCGGCATGCAACCGGTCGCCGACGAACTTCCCGACAACCTGCCGCTGCTGCTGGAATACCTGAGTTGCCGCGACCTGGCCGAAACCCGCGACACCATCGGCGAAACCGCGCACATCCTGCGCCAGCTCGGCAACACCTTGTTGAAAAAACGCAGCCGCTACGCGGCGGTGATGGCCGCGCTTTTGGCGATCGGTGGCGAGAAGGGACTCGACGCGAACGCGGCCGTACCGCCACCCGAGGACATCGATCGCGCGTGGGAAGAAAAGCCCGCGTTCGCGCCCCCCGAACCCAACCCCGCGGTCACTCCCGAACGCCACACTGCATGAACTGAGCCTGTTTCACCCTGGAGATGCCACCATGACCCTGCCCTCGACCGCAAATGAAGTTCTGTTCGGCATCTATCCCTACATTTGCCTGTCGGTGCTGCTGCTCGGCAGCCTGATCCGCTTCGATCGCGAGCCGTATTCGTGGAAAAGTGATTCTTCGCAGATCCTGCGCAACGGGCAGCTGCGATGGGGATCCAACCTGTTCCACTACGGCGTGATCATCGTGGTGCTCGGACACTTCTTCGGCTTCCTGATACCGGAAGCATGGGTACTGTGGGCGATGAGCCCGACCCAGCATCAGTTGCTCGCGATGGTGGTGGGTGGCATCGCCGGCCTGATCGCGATCATCGGCATGTCGATCCTGATCCACCGCCGCCTGTACTACCGGCGCATCCGCGGCAACAGTCGCAAATGGGACATCGCGATCGTCTTGATGCTGTGGCTGCAACTGGCGTTGGGGCTCGCCACGGTGCCGATCTCCGCACAACACATGGGCAGCGGCGAGTTCGAGCGGCTGGTCAGCTACGTGCAGCGAATCGTGTACTTCCAGGGCGGTGCATCGCAAATTCTCGAGGGCCTGCCGTGGGTCTACAAGGCGCACATCCTGCTCGGTTTCACCATCTTCCTGGTGTCGCCGTTCACACGCATGGTGCACATCTGGAGCGGCGTCGGCTCACTGGCGTACCTGGTGCGTCCGTATCAATTGGTGCGCAAACGCGGCGGGACGATGAACCGATGAGCGTCACGGTCAACGGCGTCGATATCGACACCGCGGCATGGCCCACACCGCAACTTGCGGCGGTGCACGAATTACTGCGGCAGCGTGCGCTGGAACTCGGCCTGCTGGCCGAAGATGCCGGCGACACCGACACCGAACGTGCGATCGAACGCACCCTGGCCGAGGAAGTGGCCGTACCCGAACCTAGAGGTGAAGAATGCGAACGCTGGTACGAAGCCAACAAGCAACGCTTCCGCTCGGGCGATCTGGTATGCGCGCGGCACATCCTGTTCCAGGTCACGCCCGGCTCGCCGGTACCGGCGGTGCGTTCCGTGGCCGAAACCATGCTGCGCGAATTGCAGGACAAACCGGAATTGTTCGAGGCCCGCGCGAAAGAACATTCCAATTGTCCTTCCGGTGCCAACGGCGGAAACCTCGGGCAACTGCAACGTGGTGAGACCGTTCCGGAATTCGAGAAAGCGATCTTTGCCGACACCACGATCGGCGTGCTGCCCCACCTCGTCACCTCCCGCCACGGCTTCCACATCATCGCGGTCGACCGCCGCATCGAGGGCAAGCAGGTGCCATACGAATTGGTGCGCGACGAAGTCGCGGCCGAACTTCGCAAACGCAGCGAAGCCCGCGCGCTGTCGCAATACGTCCGCGTACTGGCCGGCAACGCCGACATCGAAGGCGTGGAACTCGACGCCGCGGCGTCGCCGCTGGTGCAATAGCCGGCCGTCTCTCGATCAGCCTTCGTATCGGGAGACGAGAGACGGGAGACGGGGACGGGAAACGGGAAACGGAAAACGGGAAACGGGAAACGGGAAACGGAAAGCATAACGCCCGACTTGCTCACCCCCTTCCAACGGAAGGGGGTCGAAGCCGCCGAAAGGCGGCTGCGGGGGGATGCCCGGCGTCGGAGCGGACGCGTCGCCGCGCGAGGCACCTCGGCGGTCGATGCAACCTCAATATCCCGCCGGCACGTACTTGAACCGCTGCATCTGTTCGCGGTGATCGTCGACAATGCGTTGCACCTGCTCGCGACTCAACGCCTCGCGCCACTGATTCGCGCGACCCTTGAAGAAGAACCGCGTTTTTTCATCAACCGCTTCCACGAAGCCGTGCTTCTTTTCCAGCGTCGCCAAA
The DNA here is from genome assembly GCA_050738155.1 of Rhodanobacteraceae bacterium. Classification (GTDB taxonomy): domain Bacteria; phylum Pseudomonadota; class Gammaproteobacteria; order Xanthomonadales; family Rhodanobacteraceae; genus 66-474. The sequence goes on along the minus strand of JBOHYW010000094.1, from coordinate 1,239 downwards.
GTCTGGAACGAAGTGTGTTTCACCGCACGTTCGATCCGCGCCTTGTCCTGACCCAGACCGATCAACTTGGCCGCCTTCGCAAAATGCTTCGCTGGCTTGTCGAGCAAATCCTCGTAGCGCAACACGATCACCTTGCCCGGCGCGCGCTCGGCGGCATCGGCCCAGCTTTTCACATGCGTCGACCACGAACCGATGAAATGACTGACGAACAACTCGTCGTTCGCCGACGCCACACGGTCGTCACCCAAACGTTCGATTGCCTCCTCCAGCGTCAGCCCGAAATGATGGGTCATGCTGACCGCCACGTCCAACGGGTTTCGAACCACGTAGATCGCGCCGGCCGTGACTTGCCAATTGATCAAGGCATGGCCTTCGAAGCTGCCGCAGAAATTGTGGGTTTTCACCAGCCGCGTGCCCTGCGCCCGCTGCGCGATCAACACGTGCACATCCATCCGCAATGCCGCCAATTCTTGCGGACCCAAATCCAGATTCGAGCATCCGGCAAGCTCGATGTAACGGCCGGCGAGCGCCTCGGCATCTCCATGATCGCGCAGTTCATCGGGAGCAAGTGGTGTCACACGATTGGCGATCAGGTTCGCCAGGAACGCACGCAACCAGGTATTCCCGGATTTGGGGTAGGAGGCCAACCAGACGATATTGCCCATGCGAAACCACGGCTCATGCAATGAACGAATCCCGCATGATGCCAGCCGCCGCGATTGATTTCCCGCATGCCCGCCCGCATCATTGCTGTTCCCCGGGGGCGACCTGGCTTCGACGGGGGCTGTGAAGTAGCTTGGAGCATGCCGAGGGCGTCATCTTCCTCGATAATCCGATGGCAAAAAATCAGACGCCAACGACGACGTCTACGCTCTCGCCGCTTAAGGCGTAAGCCCCGAACCCACTTGTGCTCGTGCTCGTGGATGTAGGGTCATCATCACGGGATCGCTGGTCGCTGCCGCCTGTCGGCGCCCGGCAAGATAAAGCAGGCTGGTCCCGCGGTGCGCTTTGTCCAGCGTGCTGCTTCGGGGCGAGATCGAACGCTGGACTAAGCATGTAGCGCCGGGCGCGGAGCGCCTTCGGACGGGGGTTCGATTCCCCCCGCCTCCACCAATTCATCATCTCAGCAAGTCCCACGAAGGCCGGTAACCCAAGCAAAAACAAGGGTTCCGGCCTTTTTCTTGTCTACTACCGTCCCGAGTCGACTATTGCAATCCTGCCCCCTGACGGGCCAGAATT
>JBOHYW010000093.1:0-14340 GCA_050738155.1 Rhodanobacteraceae bacterium | reverse complement strand
GAACCTGCGCGCACCCGTCAACGGATGTTCGCCGAGCTTGATCGGCAACACGCCGTGGTAGCGCATCCGCGCTGGGCCGCCCCACACCACCACGTCACCATGCACGAGCGGAATGCGTCGTTGCGGCTCCTTGCGTACCAGTCCGCCGAACAGGAACGTTGCCGGCACGCCGAGCGATACCGACACGATCGGCGCGCGCCGGTCGCGTTCGTCGTGATCCTGGTGCAGGGTCAGGCGCGTGCCGGGTTCGTAACGGTTGATCAGGCACACGTCGGGCGCGTAATCATCGAAACCCGTGTCCCGTGCCGCCTCGCGCGCAAGGCGAACGAACAATTCCGGCATCGCCGGCCACAGCTTGCCGGTTACAGGATCGATCTCCGTGTAGCGATACCCGCGCCGATCGCTGTACCAGCCCACCGCGCCGCAGTTGGTCATTGCAACCGACATGATCTTGCCGCCGGGCGTGATCAGGTGTCGGAACGGCGACGACATCGCGATCCGCCCGATCTCCGCGATCAGCGCTTCCGCCATGCCCAACGCAAATCCGTGCAACACCCATGCGCCGGGTGCGAGTTGCTCGTTCGTTTCGGAGTTGGATGGTGTTTCGAACAGGGACAAATTTGCGTGCATGTGGGATCGGCATTGACGATTCCCGATTATGCACGTATCGTCCAAGCGCGAACGGCCCGGGGTTGCCTTCGCCATCAACAAGCAAAGTCAAAACATCCGCTGCCAATAGCCGACGTCGATCCAGCGGCCAAACTTGATGCCGCTTTCGCTGAAGTGCGCGGCTTTCCGGAAGCCGAATTTTTCGTGCAGCGCGACGCTGACCGCGTTGGGCAGCGCGATCCCGGCGATCACGCAGTGCGCACCTCTTTGTCGGAGGATTTCGAGCAACGAGGCGTACAGCGCGGAACCGGTTCCATGCCCGAATTGCGCAGGATCGAGGTAGACGGAACTCTCGACGGTGTGGCGGTAGCCGACGCGCGGCTTCCATTGGCTCGCGTAGGCATAGCCGATCACGGTTCCGCCCGTTTCCGCGACCAACCAAGGCCATGCAGCGGTGATGGTTTCGATGCGGTGGGCCATGTCATCGACGCTGGCTGGTGTTTCGTCGAACGTCGCTTCGCTGGTGGCGACGTAATGGTTGTAGATCGCGCAGATGTCCGCCACATCCGCGCGGGTTGCCATTCGGATCAGGACGGTGCTCCAGTCGCGGGATTCAAAGTTCATACGCCGATTCGCCATGGCTGCTGATATCGAGTCCCTGGCGTTCCGCGTCGTGGTGGACACGCAGGCCGAACAGGCAGCGCGCGGCGAAGAACGCGGTGAGCGCGATGAGGCCCGACCACGACACGGTGATCGCCACGCTCAGCGCCTGCACTCCGAGTTGCTGCAGCACGGCGTAGGTCGCCGCGCCGGTGCCGCCCAGCACGGGCGAAGTGAACACGCCTGTCAGCAGCGCGCCCACGATGCCACACACGCCGTGGATGCCGAACACGTCCAGTGAATCATCCGCGCGCAAGCAGCGCTTGAGCACGTTCACGCCCCAGAATCCGGCCATGCCGCCCGCCGCGCCGATGCACAACGCACCGTCGACGCCGACCGTGCCGCAGGCCGGCGTGATCGCCACCAGCCCGGCGACCAGACCGGACGCCGCGCCCAGCATCGATGCACGTTTGCGGAACATCGCCTCCACCGCGCTCCACGCCAGCACCCCTGCCGCGGCGGCGATCAGGGTGTTGACGAAGGCCAGCGCCGCGATGCCGTTGGCCGCGAGCGCGGAACCGGCGTTGAAACCGAACCAGCCGACCCATAGCAACGCCGCGCCGGTGTAGGTCAACGGCAGGCTGTGCGGCGACAGGCGTTCGCGCCCGAACCCGATGCGTGGGCCCAGCATGTAAGCGCCGACCAGGCCGGCCACGCCGGCATTGACGTGTACCACCGTGCCACCGGCGAAATCCAGCGCGCCCATGTCGCGCAGCCAGCCCGTGGGAGCCCACACCATGTGCGCCAGTGGCAGGTAGGCGAACGTGAACCACAGCACCGTGAACAACAGCACGGCGGAAAAACGCGCGCGTTCGGCGATGGCGCCCACCACCAGCGCGCAACTGATGGCCGCGAATGCACCCTGGAAGGCAACGTAGACGAATTCCGGAATCGCCGTACCCGGAACGAGGTTCGCCGTCAGCGAATCGACGCCGACACCACGCAGCATCAACTTGCCGAGGCCGCCGATCACCGCGTTGCCGCCGTCGAACGCCGCGCTGTATCCGTACACGACCCACAGCACGATGGCCAGCGCGGCGACCACCAGCACCTGCATCAACATCGACAGGATGTTCTTGGCACGCACCAGGCCGCCGTAGAACAACGCGAGGCCCGGCGCGATCATCAACATCACCAGCAACGTCGCGACCAGCATCCAGGCGGTGTCGCCCGTGTCCGCCGTGGTGGTTCGTGCCAGCGCGCACGCCGGGACAATCGTCGATGCGACGGCCGCGAGGCGTGGAATCCATCGCGCTGCCGTCGCTCGCATCGTTGTCTCCCGAATCCGCTATTGCGATGGCAGGCGCCGGCACGTGAACGTGCCTATCGACTCTCCGGACCATGCGTTGGACACGAAACCGTGCTGCGGGCGCATGCCGAATACCGGAGCGCCCGTCATGGATTCATGCCCTGCAAGCGCATGGCCGAACGCATCAGATGGAGTAGTACATCTGGTACTCGAGCGGGTGCGTCGATGCGCGATAGGCGGTGACCTCTTTCATCTTCAGCGCGATGTAGGCGTCGATGAAATCGTCGCTCATCACGCCGCCGGCCTTCAGGAATTCGCGGTCGCGGTCCAGCGCCTCCAGTGCGAGGTCTAGTGACGCGCACACCTGCGGGATGTTGCGCTCTTCTTCCGGCGGCAGGTCGTAGAGGTCCTTGTCCATCGGTACGCCGGGGTCGATCTTGTTCAGGATGCCGTCGAGACCCGCCATCATCAGTGCGGTGAAGGTGAGGTAACCCGAGTTCATCGGGTCGGGGAACCTCACTTCGACGCGGCGGCCCTTCGGGTTCGACACGTACGGAATGCGGCACGATGCCGAACGATTGCGCGCGGAATAGGCCAGCATCACCGGCGCTTCGAAGCCCGGCACCAGGCGCTTGTAGGAATTGGTGGTGGAATTGGCGAAGGCGTTGATCGCGCGCGCGTGCTTGAAGACGCCGCCGATGTAGTGCAATGCGAGTTGCGACAGGCCGCCATACAGTTCGCCCGCGAACAGGTTCTTGCCATCCTTGCTGAGCGACTGGTGCACGTGCATGCCGGAACCGTTGTCGCCAACCACCGGTTTGGCCATGAACGTCACGGTCTTGGCATTGGCATGCGCGACGTTGCGGATCACGTATTTCATGGTCTGCAGGTCGTCGGCCTTGTGCAGCAGCGTGTTGAACTTCACGCCGATTTCGCACTGGCCCGCGTTGGCGACCTCGTGGTGGTGCACTTCGACCGTCTGCCCCAGCGATTCCAGCACCTTGCACATTTCGCCGCGCAAATCATGCAGCGAATCGACCGGTGGCACCGGGAAATAGCCGCCCTTCACGCCGGGGCGATGGCCGTGGTTGCCCTCCTCATATTTGTAGCGCGAAGCCCACGCCGCTTCCTCGGAGCCGATCTCGTAGAACACGCGGCCCATGTCGTTCTGCCAGCGCACCGAATCGAAAATAAAGAACTCCGGTTCCGGCCCGAAGAACGCGGTGTCGGCGACGCCCGAGGATTTCAGGTAGGCCTCGGCGCGCTTCGCGATCGAACGCGGGTCGCGTGAATACGCCTGCATGGTCGAGGGTTCCAGCACGTCGCAGACGATGTTCATCTGCTTGTGCGCGGCGAACGGATCGACGAAGGCAGTGGCCGGGTCGGGCAACAGCACCATGTCCGATTCGTTGATGCCCTTCCAGCCCGAGATGGACGAACCATCGAACATCTTGCCGTCCTCGAAGGTGTCGGCGTCGACCGCGTGCGCGGGGAAGGTGACGTGGTGCTCCACGCCGCGCATGTCGGCGAAGCGCAGGTCGACGAATTCGATGTCGTCATGCTTGATGCTGTCGAGGATTTTTTCGGAGGTCATGGGCGGACTCGGACGAGGAAGGACAGGGATATTCTGCAAGCAGGATGCCAATTATAACGGCGTGCAATTTCAGACACTTGCAATGGCGCTTGCTGCACGGTGCACTAAATTGGTGCATCGATTGCACTAATTTCGTGAATATGCGGCGGTCCCGAGCAAGCTGGATCGAGGGCGGTCACGGCCATCAGAATCTCGCGGTTCTCTGGAAAGCTTCCGCCAGCCAGCCGGATACCGTAGCGCTCGCGCGTGGTGCAAACCAGCCCAGCACCGCCGCGGCGCCGATCGTTGCCAGCAGCAGCGCCACCGGAATCTGCCGATCGGTGTCGTCGTTCCACGCGATCGTGAGATTGATCGCCCATCATGCAAGCCCGAGCAGCGGTGCAAAAAACAACAGCGCCACGATGGCCGATACCAGGCACGCGCCTGACGTGGTGTCGAGATCCGGGGTTCGTGCTGCGCGATTTTGCATGTCCATCCCCCTGAATTCGTCTTGCAGGCGGCTACGCCAGTTTCGCGCCCAGCGGCACCGGCTTGTCGGGCACGCACAAGGCGATCTCGCCGTTGGTGTCGCGAAAGCCTGTGACGAGGCATTCGCTCATCAGCGGCCCGATCTGTTTGTTCGGGAAATTGACGACGCCCACCACCAGTTTGCCGATCAATTCCTCGGGCTTGTACAACGATGTGATTTGCGCGCTGGATTTCTTGACGCCGATATCCGCGCCAAAGTCGACCTGCAACACGTAGGCGGGCTTGTGCGCCTCGGCGAACACCCGCGCGTCGACGATGCGCCCGACCCGCAATTCAACCTTTGCGAAATCATCCCAACCGATCGTTTCCATGCGCCACCTCCGACGGGCATACTAGCGTTGGCCAAAGGAGACGTGCATGCAGGCAACCACTGTGCGAAAAGGCTGGTTCGGCGAATGGCCGCTGCCGGTCGCGCTGGTGATCCTGATCGTCGGTTGGTTGTGCAAACCCGCCATTGCAGCGGCGAATGTCCCCAATCTCGCGGTCGCTGTTGCCTTTGCCGCCTTCTTCATCGGTGCCCTGCTGGCCGCGGTTCTGGCTACCCGCCATGCCGAGCACCTGGCCGAGTACTTTGGCGAACCCTACGGTACGTTGATGCTGACGCTGTCGGCGATTTCGCTGGAAATCGCGACGGTGGTGACGGTGATGCTGCACAACGCCGAGAATCCGGCGTTCGGACGCGACACCATGTTTTCGGTGGTGATGATCGTGTTGAACGGCATCATCGGCATTGCGCTGCTGGTGGGTGGGGTGCGCCACCATGAGCAGACCTACAACCTGCGCGGGGCCAAGGCATTCCTGAGTCTGTTGATCCCGTTGGCGACGCTGGCATTGATCTGGCCCGATTTCACCGTCACCTCCGGCGTCGGCACCTTGTCGCTGGTGCAGAAGTTGTTCCTGCTGGTGATGTCGTTGCTGATGTACGCAGCATTCCTGGTGATCCAGACCCGTACCCACACCAGTTTTTTCATCGCCGAAGGCGAGGCGATGGAACAGCAACCCGCGCACTCGACGTCCGAACATGGCTGGCCTTGGCATGTCGTGCTGCTGCTGGTGTATCTCGTGCTGGTGGTGTTGCTGGCCAAGTTGTTTGCGTCGCCGCTCGAAACGGGTGTTGCCCGGCTGGGGATGCCGGACGCGCTCGGCGGGTTCGTCGTGGCAATTCTGGTGCTGGCGCCGGAGGGGATCGCGGCGATCCGCGCGGCGCGCTTCAACCAGATGCAACGGGCGATGAACATCGGACTCGGCACCGCGCTATCGACCATCGCCTTGACGGTGCCGGCGATCCTGTTGATCGACTTGTTCATGGGGCGCCCCGCGGTGCTGGGCTTGAGCCCTGCCAACATGATGATGCTGGTACTGACCTTCGGGGTATCGATCCTGACTTTGGGCAGCGGGCGCACCAACGCCATGCAGGGGCTGGTGCACCTGCTGCTGTTTCTTTCCTACGTGGTGCTGATTTTCTCGCCCTGAACCGCTGGATAACCTGCTGCGCTACTCGCCACATGAACGCGGCCGAGTCAATGCTCATGTGCTGACGTGTACACTCCATTTCCTGCGTTCCAGCGACGCGCAATTCGCCTACGTCCGCGATGGTTCTTCAGCGGTTTCCCATCGCGCATCCACACGACACATGATGTTTTTGCAGAGTTGAAAACATGCTTACGCTATGGCTGAAAGCTTTCCACATCATCGCCGTGGTCACCTGGTTCGCCGGGTTGTTCTATCTGCCGCGGCTGTTCGTGTATCACGCGGAAGCCAGCGAGCCGCCGATTCGCGAACGCTTCAAGGTGATGCAACGCCGGCTGCTGGTGATGACCCACATTGGCGGCGCGCTCACCATTGCCTTCGGTATCGCCACCCTCGTGACCGAGCCGTTTTACGTGCACGCCGGTTGGTTGCAGGTGAAGCTGGCGCTGGTGGCGCTGGTGGTGATCTATCACGGCATGCTGGTGAAACTGGTACGCGATTTTGCGCACGACCGCTGCCACTGGTCGCCGCGGGCGTTGCGCGGGTTCAATGAAATCCCGAGCGTGCTGTTGCTGGCTATCGTGATACTTGCGGTTGTCAAACCTTTTTAGTGCGTTCGTCCATGAACGCGGTCTCGTCGAGTGTCTAATCGCGTGTAGTTCGGCTCAGTCGGGGGGCGCTAGAACGGCCATCCATGGCCTGACTTTCCACAACAGCTTCCGGCGCCTTGCTTGGCCGGTGCACTTTTGACGGCCACGGACGAAATGCCCGTTTTGCATGCTGGCGCACACACGCACGCTGCCGCCGGCTTGCTATAGTGCGCCGACGCGGGGAGGCACGTCATGGCTACGCAGGTGTCCCAACAGAACCCGGATGCAGAGCTGCAGACGGCGTTCCGGCAGCATTTGCCGCAGCGGCTGAAAACGCTGCTGCGGCGTGCGCGTGCGCAGTGCCGCACTGGTTGGGACTGCAACGTGCTGCGTTCGTTGCACGATGAAATCTCGCAACTGGCGGGTGCCTGCGGCCGTTACGGCATGCTGGAAATCGGCGAGCGACTGTTGGCGCTGGAGACCGCACTGGCGCCGCCGGTGCGGGAGGGGCAGGTTCCCGACGCTGCCACCACCGCCAGGATCGATGCGTTGCTGGACAGCCTGCGCCCGCATTTGCAGCAGGCGGCGCCGCAGCCGGGGGTTCCGACGTGGGTACAGGAGGCGACGCCGGCCGCTGCCCGCAGTCCGTTCCCGCGTTGCGAGGTACCACCGCCCTGGTATCGGGGCTGGCTGCTCGGCGTGCCGGATACCGACATTGGCGCTGCTGCTTCCGAAGCCGCCAACGAACTCGAGCCGGCACCGCAAGCGGCTCCGGTGATCGTGCCGGAACCGGTGCGCGGCCCGCGCGTCAGCATCGTCAATGACAACGATCCGCTGATCAACGAACTGCTGTTGCGCCTGGAACAGCAGGAGTGCGATGTTGTGTTGCTCGACGACGCCAACGGCTTGCTGGACCAATTGCAGGGGACGCCGCCCGCGCTTGCGGTGCTGATCGCCGATGCGCGCACCCGTTTCGAACCGCTTGCCATCGGCTTGCGCGCCGCCCGCCAGGATCCCGCGAATCAGGTGCGCCTGCTGGTGTTGTTGCGCGAAGTGGATGTCGAATTGCGCCTGCGTGCCTTGCGTGCCGGCGCCGATCGCTGCATCGCACTGCCGACCGATTCCGGCGAGGTGGTCGGCGCTGCCATGGAGCTCGCTGCAGTCGATCAGGACAGCCCGTACCGGGTGCTGATCGTGGATGACGATGCCGCGCAATCGCTATTCGCACAGGCGATCCTGCGCCGCGCCGGGATGGAAACGCGGGTGCTCAGCGAAGCGTTGCCGGTGCTCGAAGAGCTGGATCGTTTCCAGCCCGACCTGCTGCTGCTCGACCTCAACATGCCCGATTGCGACGGCTTCGAACTGACCGCGCTGATTCGCGAGCGCGAGGGTTACGTCAACACTCCGATCGTGTTCCTGTCCGGCGAACTGGACGAGGATCGCCAGTTTGCCGCGCTCGATGCCGGCGGCGATGACTTCCTGATCAAGCCGATCCGCCCCACCCATTTGATCGCGGCCGTGACCAACCGGGTCCGGCGTGCGCGCGCTGCGGTCGTGCGGACGCGCCGCCGCCGCCGCCGTGACGCTGCCACCGGGCTGCACGAGCGCGCGCAACTGCTGGATGCCTTGACCGAACATCTTGCGGTCAGTGGCGGGCATGCCACGCGTGGCGGCTTGCTGGCCGTGGAATTGCGTGACGCCGATGAGCTGCGCGCGCGCGGCGACCTGACTTCGTTCGACCAGATGCTCACCCAGATCGGCGAGTTCATCGTCGGACACGCCCCCGCCGGCAGCATGACCGCCCGCTATGGGCGGGTCGGGTTTCTGCTGTTCGCGCCCGCGCACGATCAGGATGCCTTGGCGGCATTGGCCACCGAGTTGACCAAGGCCGCGACCGATCAGCGTTTCGGTCCGCAGGCATCGGTGGTGCGATTGCATTGCGCCGTGTGTGCGTTCGATGCCGCCACCAATGAATCGGCGGTGGCGCTGGCCGCCGTGGAGCGCACACTGGCTGCGGCGCGCACGCGGCCCGGCGGGATCGCGGTGCACGTTGGTACGGAATCCGACGCCATGGAGGAGCGCATCGTGGTGGCGCTCGCGACCGATTCGTTCGATCTGGCGTTCCAGCCGATCATTCCGATCCGTGGCGCGGCGGGGCCGCATTACCAAGCGCTGCTGCGCCTGCGCAGCGACGGTCGCGAATTCCTGGCGGCGGAGCTGGTTCCGGCCGCCGCCCGTGCCGGCATGATCGCGGCGGTGGATACGTGGGTGGTGGAACACTGCGTTGGCATCCTCGCGCGCCGTCGCGAGGCGGGCGAGAAGCTGCGCCTGTTCGCCAGCCAGTCATTGCAGGGTTGGGACGACGTGACGCGCCGCGCGAGGCTGGCCGCGCGCCTGGCTGCTGCGGGCGTGGCCCCGGATTCGCTGGTGCTGGAGTTTCGCTGCGAGGCGGCCCGCACGAATTTGCGGGCGCTGGTCGAACTCATTCCGGCACTGAAGCAGATTGGTTTGCGCATATCGCTGGCGGGTGTCGATCGCGAAGCGGTGGCGGCGGGCTGGATCGACCACCTGCCGCTCGATTACATCAAGTTGCGGCCGGAACTGGCCGACACGAACCTCGCCGAAGTGGTGCGGGCGGCACATGCACGGGATCTGCGCATCGTCGGCCCGCGCATCGAAACCGTGGCGCGCGCCGAATATCTGCGCGACGCCGGCGTGGACCTGTTGCAAGGCAATTATTTCCGGCCGCCCGCGGCGGTCATGGAACCGGCCCCCCCTGAAGGAGGGGTTTGATGGCGAACCGGCAATCCGGCGCATGGGACTTGGCGCTGCGGTTGGTGGCCAGCGGCGCGCTGGTCGCCATCGGCGTGCTGGTGGCGTGGTGGATCGTGTACCCGCAGCGCGTGCTGGTATGGGCGCTGTTGCTGATCGTGCTGGTGCTGCTGTGGCTGGCGCGTTCGGCGCGTTCGACCGCTGCGGCACGCGCCGCGAGCGCGCCACCGATGCCCGATCCCGTGGACGTCGCGATGCGCACCCGGCTGGCATCGGCGCAATCGGAATTGAGTTCGCTGCGCGGTGTGCAGCGCGAACTGCTGGCGGCCAAGCAGGCGGCGGAAGCCGCGATGCTGGCCAAGAGCGAGTTCCTCGCCAGCATGAGCCACGAGATTCGCACGCCGCTCAACGGCATCCTGCCGTTGCTCGACATCGTGCTTGGCACCGACCTGACCCCGGTGCAGCGCGAATATCTGCTTACCGCCAACGGTTCGGCCAAGGAATTGCTGCGCATCGTCGACGACATCCTGGATTATTCCAAGGCCGAGGCCGGCAAGCTCGATCTGGAATCGGTCAGCATCAACATCCGCGAGCTGGTGGATGGCGTCAAGCGCCTGCTGGAAAAACCCGCCGAGGCCAAGGGGCTCGCGATGCGCGCGGTGGTGGATGCCGATGTCCGCCCGGTGATGCGTGGCGACCCGATGCGGGTACGCCAGATCCTCACCAACCTCATGGGCAATGCCATCAAGTTCACCCAACGCGGTGGCGTGTCGGTGCGGGTCAGCCGGCGCAACGACACCGACACCCAGCACGAACTGCTGTTCGCGGTGCGCGATACCGGCATCGGCCTCGCGCCCGACGCCGCGGCACGGCTGTTCCAGCCGTTTACCCAGGCCGACGCCTCGGTGACGCGGCGCTACGGCGGTACCGGTCTCGGCCTCACCATCTGCAAGAAGTTGGTCGACCTGATGGGTGGTCGCATCGGTGTTCGTTCCGAGCCGGGGCGCGGGTCGGTGTTCTGGTTCACGATTCCGTTCGAAAAGGCGCCCGGCGACATCGACGGTCCGCACAAACACCTGACCGGCGCACGCGTATTGCTGGCCGCAAGTCCGCAACGCGCGCACGCCATCGTGCCGGTGCTTGCCACCATGGAACTTGAAACCAGCCAGGCCCCCGACGCTGCCGCGGCGCTGTCGCGGCTGCGTCAGGCGGCGCCGCTCGGCAACACTTTCAGCTTCGATCTGCTCGTTGTCGACACCGACAGCGTGTCCGGTGACGTGAACGGCATGCTGCGTTCGATCCTGCGCGATCGCCAGCTCGATTCGCTGCGCCTGCTGGCGCTGGGACTGGCCAGCGCCCCCGACTCACGCGTGATCCTAGGGCCTGCACGTGCCGACGACACCTCGCTTCGGCAAGGCGTGCGCAGCGCCTTCGGCATGGCACCACCGGCGCGGGTGCAACCCGTGTTGAGCGTGCCAGCGTTGCCCGCCGCCGGCGTCGGCAAGGACATCCAGCTTTCCGGCCGGGTGTTGTTGGTCGAAGACCATCCCGTCAACCAGAAAGTGGCGCAAAAGTTGCTCGAGCGACTTGGCCTCGGTGTCGACGTCGCCGAGAACGGCGAAGTTGCGTTGGAGCGCCTGCGCGACAACGTCTACGCGATGATCTTGATGGATTGCCAGATGCCGGTGCTGGACGGCTACAGCGCCACCCGCCGGCTGCGCGAGATCGAAACCGAACAAGCCAAGCCGCGCATTCCGGTGATCGCGATGACCGCCCATGCGATGGCCGGTGACCGCGAGCGTTGCTTGCAGGCTGGCATGGACGATTACCTGTCCAAACCGCTCGATCGCAAGTTGCTCGCCGATACCCTCGCGCGCTGGATGCAACGTGCTCCGGCTGCAGCCGTGACTCCCTCGCGGCAGCTCGAATCCGTCCACGTTGCTGCACCCAATACGCCTGCCGCAGCGCCTGCACCCGCCCAGGCACCGGCCGTGAACACGCCGCCACCCGACACGCTGGACACCACCACGCTGGTCGACCTGGAAGACATCATGGGCGACGAACTCGTCACTTTGGTGGATGCTTATTTGCGCGACGGTGCGACCCGCATGCAGAACATGCACGCCGCCGCCGAACGCGGCGATGGCGCCGAAGTCGGCAAGCTCGCGCATTCACTGAAATCATCCAGCGCCAACCTGGGTGCAGTGCCGTTGGCCAACCGGGCCCGTCAGGTGGAAGAAGCCGCCCGCAGCGGCACCCTGGCCAGCCCGGCCGACAGCGTGGCGGCACTGGAAAAACTTTATGCCAACGCGGCGGCTGCGCTGAAGCAACGTTACAAACGGCCGTAATGCTGGTGACTTGCAGGCGTCGGGTGTAGGCCGGTTCAAGGAACGTAGTGACGGAACCGGCATCCGTCTGGCCGGCATGTGTACCGGATTGCTCGGCACTGCCGGCTCCGGCCTTCGGCCTTGAGCCGGCCTACTCGGCCCTGGGCCAATGCGGCGACCGCGCTGCGGACGCGCGCGCTACCGACGGCCGTAACGCGAGGCAGTGGCCCCAGCTACAGCGCCGTCAGATTGGCATAGGCCGCGACCAGCCATTTCGGTCCGGCTTCCGCGAAGTTGACCTGGATGCGGGTGTGCGCACCCGAGCCTTCGGCACTGACCACCACGCCCTCGCCGAAGTTGGCATGGCGGACGCGCTGCCCCAGTTTGACCGGCAGCGTGTCATCCAGATCCGCGTGACCGCGTGCGCGCGTCGAGTGGAACGTCGGCGTGTATTTCGGGCGACTGATCCTGGCGCGCGGGCGTACCTCGGTGACGAGCTGTGCGGGTAGTTCGTCGAGGAACCGCGAGGGGCGCGACAAGGTTTCGCTGCCGTACTGGCGACGCGATTCCGCGTAGCACAGCACCAGCCGTTCGCGCGCGCGGGTGATGCCGACGTAGGCGAGCCGGCGTTCCTCTTCCAGGCGCGACGCGTCCTCGAACGAGCGCTGGGTTGGAAACAAACCGTCCTCCATGCCGACCAGGAACACCACCGGAAATTCCAGCCCCTTGGCCGAGTGCAGCGTCATCAACTGCACGCAATCGGCGCCGGCCTCGCCCTGGCCTTCGCCGGCTTCGAGCGCAGCGTGCGCGAGGAACGCGGCGAGTTCCGACAAACCGGCCTCGATGTCCTCGGGCGTGGGAGTGAAACGGCTGGCGACGTTCACCAGTTCGTCGAGGTTTTCGACCCGTGCCTCGGCGTTGCCCCGGCTGTCGCGTTCGTAGTAATCGCGCAAGCCGGATTGGGTGAGCGCGTGCTCGACTTGTTCGGCGAGGGTCAGCTCGGGACTCGGGACTCGGGACTCGGGACTCGGGAATGGCTCCCCGGCACGATTGGGCTTTTGATTGGCGTTCTCGATGGCGCCATTGCCCAGGGAGCCCACGTTGGACCCGCTTTTCGCGGCTTCGAGTCCCGAGTCCCGAGCCCCGAGTCCCGTTGTTGCCAACCCATCGACCAGTGTCATGAACCCCCGCAACGCATTCTTCGCGCGCGTGTTCAGCCCACCATCTGCAAGTTCCGCGAGCGATGCGTCCCACAAGGAAACATCGTCGGCGCGCGCACGGCGGCGCAGGGCTTCGATGCTGCGTTCGCCCACACCGTGCGGCGGTGTCGCCAGCGCGCGTTCGAACGAGGCATCGTCGCCACGATTGGCGGCCAACCTGAGGTACGCCAACGCATCCTTGATTTCGGCGCGTTCGAAATAACGCTGGCCACCGTAAACCCGATACGGAATATCGTGCTGGTGCAACTGTTCCTCGAAATTGCGCGACTGCGCATTGGAACGGTACAGCACCGCGACGTCGCAGGCGTGGCCCCCGGCGCCGAGATATTCACGAATGCGTTCGATCACGAAACGCGCTTCGTCCTGTTCGTTGTACGCGGCGTACAACGCGATGGCTTCGCCCTTGTCACCCGATGTCCACAATTTCTTGCCGAGCCTTGAAGGGTTCCGCGCGATCACCGCGTTGGCGGCTTCGAGGATGGTCGCGGTGGAACGGTAGTTCTGTTCCAGCCGCAGCGTTTTCGCGTCCGGAAAATCGCGCAGAAACGCACGCATGTTCTCGACCTTGGCGCCGCGCCAACCGTAGATCGACTGGTCGTCGTCGCCGACCGCGAACACTTTGCCGGTGTTGCCGGCGAGCAACCGGATCCAGGCGTATTGCAGCGCGTTGGTGTCCTGGAACTCGTCGATCAAAAGATGCCGCCAGCGTTCCTGATAATGCGCGCGCAACGCGTCGTTGTCGCGAATCAGTTCGTGCGCGCGCAGCAGCAGCTCGGCGAAATCGACCAGACCCGCGCGTCGGCAGGCTTGCTCGTAGGCTTCGTAGACTTTCAGGTACGTGCGTGCGACCGGATGCTCGCCGGGCTCGATGCCTTCAGGACGCTTGCCTTCGTCCTTCCATGCGTTGATTTGCCAGCACGCCTGGCGCGGCGGATAGCGCGCTTCATCGATGCCGAGCCCCGCGACCACACGTTTCACCAGTCGCTGCTGGTCGTCGGAATCGAGTATCTGGAAAGTCTCGGGCAATTGCGCTTCGCGCCAATGCTGGCGCAGCAAGCGGTGCGCGATGCCGTGGAAGGTGCCGACGGTGAGTCCGCGCATGCCGTGCGGCAGCAAGTTTGCGAGGCGCGCGCGCATCTCGCCGGCAGCCTTGTTGGTGAAGGTTACGGCGAGGATCGACCATGGCGGTGCGCCGTCGGCCTCGATCAGCCAGCCGATCCGGTGCGTGAGTACACGGGTCTTGCCCGAACCTGCGCCGGCCAGGACGAGGTAATGGCCCGGTGGGGCGGCGACGGCTTCACGTTGCGCGGTGTTGAGCGTG
>JBOHYW010000092.1:0-14416 GCA_050738155.1 Rhodanobacteraceae bacterium | reverse complement strand
GGATTGACTCGCGCCATCCTTGATGCTCGCCCATCGGGCCGCCTGCGGTGTTCGCGTTTGCAGTCCCTGAAACGCAGTCGGGTTCCGCCCGCAAACAGCAGGGCGGCCTTGGAATGACGGCGAATTTTCTCGCGTGTACATGAGACTTGCGGAGATACGACATCAATCAGGTGGCGTCATTCACTCTGCAATTCGGCCACGAAATCGTAGACGTCGCCGCGGTACCACGAGCGCGAGAACTCCACCACGCGACCGTCGCCCAGAAAACTGCGCCGCTCCAGCGCCAAACCGGCGCTGCCGACCGGCACCTTCAGCAACCTTGCCTGCTCCGCGCCGAAGTTGACTGCGCGCAGGCGCTGCAGGCCGCGTACCGGGCGGCAGCCCAATTTTTCGAGTGCGGCATACAACGAGTCGGTCACCAGCGCCGGATCGGCAAGCACCGCGCGCGGAATGCTGCTGCGCTCGATCGCCAACGGCTCATCGGAGCCATAGCGCAGTCGGTACACTCGCGCCACCTCGGCACCGGGCGACAGGTTGAGCGCCATCGCTTCCGCCGGGGTGACTTCGCCGACTTCGCGCTCGAGGAACACCGAACGCGGGTTGAGCCCGCGCGCGCGCAGGTCCTCGGTGAAACTGGTGAGGCGCGACAACGGTTTGACGATGCGCTCGGCGACGAAGGTGCCGGCACCGTGACGTTGCAGCAGCACACCATCGTCGACGAGACCAGCGATGGCCTTGCGCACAGTTACCCGTGACAGAACAAGTTGACGCGCCAATTCGCGTTCGCCGGGCAGCGCTTGACCAGCCTCCAGCGCACCGCGTTCGATGCTGCCGCGGATGGCTTGGCGCAGGCGCAGGTAGGCGGGCGCATGGCTGCTGGCGGCCAGGCGGCGGTATTCATCGACCAAGGCGGTTATCATCGAATAATGATGCCAATATAATACCAGTTAGTCAATACGAGAGCAATATTCGCAACAATCATAAGGACAATCTTGCAAACTGGTTTGGTAGTGGTATGCTCAAAG
This sequence comes from Rhodanobacteraceae bacterium, assembly GCA_050738155.1. Taxonomy (GTDB): domain Bacteria; phylum Pseudomonadota; class Gammaproteobacteria; order Xanthomonadales; family Rhodanobacteraceae; genus 66-474. The sequence goes on along the minus strand of JBOHYW010000092.1, from coordinate 13,391 downwards.
ATCGCCACACAACGAGACGCGTCGTGAACCATCATCTGCAACCTGTGGCCGCTTTCGACATGGCCATTTTTGGCGGCACCGGCGATTTGGCCATGCGCAAGTTGCTGCCTGCGCTGTTCCGCCGCTTCGTCGACGACCAGATTCCGCCAGCCAGCCGCATCATCGGCGTGGCGCGCGCCGAGCAGACGGACGCCGAATACCGTGAAAGCGTCGCCGACGCACTGAAGCGCGCGATTGCCGGCCACGACGAACTGATCGAGCACATCCCCGGATTCCTCGAACTGGTCGGCTACCGACCACTCGATGCTACCCGTGATGACGGCTGGCAGGATTTCGCCGCGCTGATGCAAAGCCACGACCCCGAACGCGTGCGCGTGTTCTACCTCTCGACCAGTCCCGGCATCTTCGTCGACATCTGCCAGCGCCTGCGCCAATGCAACCTGCACGGCGACAACACCCGTGTGGTGATCGAAAAACCCATCGGCCACGATCTCGAAAGTGCGCGCGCCATCAACGACGCGGTCGGCGCGGTGTTCGACGAACAGCAAATCTTCCGCATCGATCATTACCTCGGCAAGGAAACGGTGCAGAACCTGTTGGCGTTGCGTTTCGCCAACGCGCTGTTCGAACCCCTGTGGAACGCCGCGCACATCGATCACGTGCAAATCACCGTGGCGGAAACCGTCGGCGTGGAAAAGCGCGGCCCCTACTACGACCACGCCGGCGCGCTGCGCGACATGGTGCAGAACCACATGTTGCAACTGTTGTGCATGGTGGCGATGGAACCGCCCTCTTCGCTCGCGCCCGACGCGGTGCGCGACGAGAAGCTGAAAGTGTTGCGCGCACTCAAGCCGATCGACTCGAACAACGCCGCGCGCCTGACCGTACGCGGGCAATATCGCGCCGGCGCGTCCAGTGGCGGCGCCGCACCCGGTTATCTGGAAGACCTGGGCAGCAAGGCTTCGCGCACCGAAACCTTCGTCGCGCTCAAGGCCGAAGTCGGCAACTGGCGCTGGTCCGGCGTACCGTTTTATCTCCGCACCGGCAAGCGCCTGCCGTCGCGGGTTTCGGAAATCGTGGTCAACTTCCGCAGCATTCCGTACTCCATCTTCGGCGAGGGCTCAGGCACCGCCCAGCCCAACAAACTGGTGCTGCGGCTGCAACCGGACGAAGGTGTCAAATTGTGGTTGATGGCCAAGTACCCCGGCCCCGGTGGCTTGCGCCTGACCTGCGTGCCGCTGGACATGAGTTTTGCCGAAGCGTTCGGCGTGGCCCAGCCCGACGCCTACGAACGCCTGTTGCTGGACGTGGTGCGAGGCAATCCCACGCTGTTCATGCGCCGGGATGAGGTGGAAGCCGCGTGGCGCTGGATCGACCCGATCCTTGCCGCGTGGCAGGCCGCCAGCGACGCCCCGCACGGCTACACCGCCGGCACTTGGGGCCCGAGCGCTTCGGTCGCGTTGATCGAACGCGACGGCCGCACCTGGCACGACGACGACAGCGACTGAAGGGCACGCACCACCGCGCGAGACAGTCATGACCAACCTGCATCCCATCATCCGCGAGACCACCGAGCGCATCATCGAGCGCAGCCGCGACACGCGCCGCGCCTACCTCGCGCGCACCGACGCGGCGCGCATCAACGGTCCGCGCCGCCGCAACGCGGGATGCAGCAACCAGGCCCACGGTTTCGCCGCCAGCACCCGCGACGACAAGGGCGCATTGCGCAGCGGCGGTACGCCCAACCTCGGAATCGTCAGCGCCTACAACGACATGCTGTCGGCGCACCAGCCTTACGAAAACTACCCGGCGCTGATCCGCCGCACGGCACGCGCGGCCGGCGCCACCGCGCAGATGGCCGGTGGCTTACCGGCGATGTGCGATGGCATCACGCAAGGCCGTGAAGGCATGCAACTGTCGCTGTTCTCGCGCGAAGTGATCGCGTTGTCGGCGGCGGTGGCGTTGTCGCACGACATGTTCGATGCGGTGTTGTTCCTCGGCATCTGCGACAAGATCGTGCCGGGGCTGTTGACCGCGGCGCTGAGCTTCGGCCACCTGCCGGCGATCTTCGTGCCGTCCGGTCCCATGCCGAGCGGTCTGCCGAACCAGGACAAGGCCGCGATCCGCCGCCGCTTCGCCGCCGGCGAAGTCGGCAAGGATGCGTTGATGGACGCCGAGGCCGGCTCCTACCACTCGTCCGGCACCTGCACCTTCTACGGCACCGCCAACTCCAACCAGATGCTGATGGAGATCATGGGGCTGCACCTGCCGGGCGCCAGCTTCATCAACCCCGGCACGCCGCTGCGCGAGGCGCTGACCGCGGCCGCGGTGCAACGCGCTGCGGACATTACCGCGCTGGGCGATCACTACACGCCGATCGGGCGGATGCTGGATGCGCGCAATTTCGTCAACGGCATCATCGGCCTCAACGCCACCGGCGGTTCCACCAATCACTTGTTGCACCTGACCGCCGCGGCGGCGACCGCCGGCATCCAGATCACGCTGGAAGATTTCGACGCGATCTCGCGCGTGGTGCCACTGCTGGCGCGCGTATACCCCAACGGCTATGCCGACGTGAACCATTTCCACAAGGCCGGCGGCATGCCCTTCATCATCGGCAGCCTGCTCGATGCCGGCCTGCTGCATCCGGATGCGCATACTGTATGGGGCGACAACATGGATGCCTACCGCGCAACGCCATCGCTGGATGCCGACGGCAAGCTCACGTGGACCCAGGTCACGCAAAGCGGCAATCCGCACATCCTGCGCCCGGCCACGGAACCATTCAGTTCCGACGGCGGCTTGCGCATTTTGTCTGGCAACCTTGGCCGCGCGGTGATCAAGATTTCCGCGGTCGCCGCCGAACACCTGCCGGTGCAAGCGCCGGCGGTGATCTTCGAAGATCAAGACTACGTGCTCGAAGCATTCAAGCGCGGCGAGCTCGATCGCGACTGCGTGGTGGTGGTGCGTTTCCAGGGTCCGCGCGCGATCGGCATGCCGGAACTGCACAAGTTGACGCCGACACTCTCCGTACTGCTCGAACGCGGCCATCGTGTGGCATTGGTCACCGACGGACGCATGTCGGGCGCCTCAGGCAAGGTGCCCTCGGCGATCCACGTCGCGCCGGAAGCGGCGGCCGGCGGCCCGCTGGCGAAGCTGCGCGACGGCGACATCGTGCGCCTGGACGCCACCACCGGCAGTTTGCAGGCACTGGTCGATGAAGCGGAATGGGCGGCACGTCCACTCGCCACCTGCGACCTTGCTGCACAACATGAAGGCTGCGGCCGCGAACTGTTTGCACTGTTCCGCAATGCCGCCGCGGGTGCCGATGCCGGTGCGGGTGTTTTCGCGCAAGCAGTCGATGCATGATTCGGAAGCTCGGGACTCGGGACTCGGGACTCGGGACTCGGGACTCGGGACTCGGGACTCGGGACTCGGGAAAAGCGTAACGATCCAATCGTCATTCCGGGGCCGTCTGCGGCTTCACCGCGGACGGAACCCGGAATCCATCTTGCTCTACTGCGCGGCAACAATATGCATGGCGATGCGTTCCGGAATGACGACAATCTCGGCACGAAGTGATTGCCAACCTATCGGAACGCACCGCGAAACCGAAACCGCAACCGCAACCGGAACACCATGAACCATTACGACACACGCCAAGCCAATCTCGAACCCATCCTGCGTCTGTCGCCGGTAGTGCCGGTCATCGTGATCCACGATCTCGCACACGCAGTACCGCTGGCACGCGCACTGGTCGCGGGCGGCATTCCAGCAATCGAGGTCACCTTGCGCACGCCGGCGGCGCTGGATGCCATCCGTGCGATCACCGCGGAAGTCGAAGGCGCGCGCGTGGGTGCGGGCACCGTGCTGACGCCGCGCGATCTGGAAGCCGCCGCGAGTGCCGGCGCGCGTTTTGCGGTATCGCCCGGTGCCACACCCGCCTTGCTCGACGCCGCCGCCTACAGCCACGTGCCGTTGCTACCCGGCGCCGCCAGCGCCAGCGAAGTCATGACACTGCTGGAACGCGGCTATACGCTGCAAAAGTGTTTTCCTGCCGCCGCGATCGGTGGTACTGCGCTGTTGCGTTCCTGGTCAGGCCCGTTGCCAGCGGCGCGTTTCTGCCCCACCGGCGGCATCACCGCCAGCAACGCACGCGAATACCTCGCGCTGCCAAACGTCATCTGCGTCGGCGGGTCATGGCTCGCACCACAGGCGTCGGTCGAAGCCGGCGATTGGGAAACCATCGAACGGCTTGCGCGCGCGGCTGCGGCAATCAATCAGTCAGACCAAAAACCCTCCGCGACGTAGGGCGGATCAAGGCATGAGCGCAAAAGCGCGAACGCCGGAAGACTTCAGGCATCCTGCCTTTCGACGCTTCGGGCCCGGCTTTGCCGTTCGCGCCGCTCCTGCGGCGCAGTCGCCGCAGGAGCGGCTTGATCCGGCCTACCTCGATCGGTTGTACCAGTCGAACTTCTACAAGCGTTCGACCAGCGGATACAACTCGCGGTTCTCGCGTTGTACGCGTTGATGTAGCGCCTTGAACACCGTATTGGCCTCAGCGCGGAAGGTTTCGGGGTCGTCGGCGATTTGCGCGGCGAAGCTCCAACGTTTCACGAACTCGCCGTAGGTCTGCGCCAGACTACCCATCTCGGTCTGATAACGCTCGCCGATGTCCTGCGTGCGCACATCCGCGGCCAGTGCCGGATACAGCATGTGGTCCTCAGCCGCCAGATGCAGCTTCACCGCTGCGCTCATCGCCACCAGCTCGTGCGCGATCGCGTCGGCATGCGGCGCAATGCCGGCGTGCACCAGTCCGCGCAGTTCCCCTACCGTCCGCATCAAGGCGACGTGGTCGCGCTTGAACCTTTCGATATCCATCTCCGCAAATCCTTCTGTGGTGTGCCCGCGGGTTAACGGCCGCCTGCCGTCCCGCTTGAGCGCGCTGCCACAACCAGACTTACCTTGCAGGCGAAATCCATACCAGGCTCACCATCCGCCCACTGTGGGCACCGTCGCGACGATAGGAATGCAGGCGCGTGTCGGTGAAGGTATCCAGGCCGCCGCCTGAGATTTGCATGACGCCGGCAGTGTGCAGGCGTTGCCGCGCGAGTTCGTACAGGTCGCACAACCAATGCCCCGGACGGGTGTCCGCGAAGGCGGATGTCGACGACGGATCATGCGCGAGAAAGGCTTCGCGTACTTCGTCGCCGACTTCGTAGGATTTGGCGGCGATCGCTGGCCCAAGCCACGCAAGGATATTTTCGCGTGGCGTGTGCATCGCCACCATCGTCGCTTCCAGCACGCCGGCCGACAGTCCGCGCCAGCCGGCGTGCGCGGCGGCGATTTCGGAACCATCGTCGGCACAGAACAGCACCGGCATGCAATCGGCGGTCTGGATTGCCAGCACCACGCCGCGTGCACGCGTGACGGCCGCGTCGGCCACGGATTCGGCGCAAGGCGCTGCTCCGAACAGCGCTACCTGCGTGCCATGCACCTGCCGCAGCCAGCGCGGTTCCGAAGGCAACGCAAGCGCATCGCGCAGGAACGCGCGATTGGCCGCGACGGCCGAAGGAGCATCGCCGCAACGCGTGCCGACGTTGAACCCGTAGGGCGAATCCTGCGTGGATTCCGGCCCACCGCGCGTGACAACGACGGCCCGTACTTCCGGTGGCGCGGGCCAATCCGGTGTCAGCCATGATGCAGTCACGTCAACCACGGCCGTTTCCGGGCTTGTCCCTGTCCGAACGCAAAGCCGCGAGCAGTTCGAGGAAATCGCACGGCGGACCGGCTTCGAACGCCAACGCCTCGGCCGTCACCGGATGGGCGAACGCCAGCCGTTCGGCATGCAGCGCTTGCCGCTTGAACCCGCGCAGCGCCTCGATCAAGTCCGGCGTGGCACCGCGTGGCAGTTTCAAGCCCCTGCCGTACAACGGATCGCCGACCAGCGGATAGCCCGCGTGCGCCATGTGCACACGAATCTGGTGGGTGCGGCCGGATTCCAGTTCGCATTGCAGCAGGGCATGCGCACGAAATTTTTCGCGCACGCGGTAGTGCGTGACGGCCGGGCGCCCGCCTTCGCGAACGGCGCGGCGCAAGCGGTCGGTCGGATGCCGGTCCAATGGCGCATCCACGGTGGCGCCCGCGACCGGCACCCCGTTGACGATGGCGGCGTAACGACGGTGGACATCGCGCGCGGCCAGCATCGCCACCAGCGCGGTGTGCGCCGGCAACGAACGGGCGACCACCAGCAAGCCGGAGGTGTCCTTGTCGAGACGATGCACGATGCCGGCGCGCGGAATCCGGGCAAGGGCCGGGTCGTGGTGCAGCAGCGCGTTCAGCAGCGTACCGTCGCGATTGCCCGCGCCAGGGTGCACCACCAACCCCGCTGGTTTGTCGATGACCAGCAGGTAGGCATCCTCGAACACGATGGCAAGCTCGATGGCCTCGGGACGATCCCCCAGCACCGGGCTGTCGTCGCACGCCCATTCGACCTGCTCGCCGCCACGCAACAGGGTTTTGGGCTGAACCTGCGCGCCATCCAGCAGGATGCGCCCGGCCTTGACCTCGGTCGCCAGGCGCGCCCGCGAATGTCCACGGAACAACTGCGGCAAAATCCTGTCGAAGCGTTCTCCGGTCGCGGCGACGGGAACTTCCGCATGGAAGCGCTGTTCAACCATGTTGCCAGGCTCCCCGGTTGGCGGATACGGATTCCGCTATCATGCCCGATTGCTTTTGCAAAGACTTCCCAGATGCCATTCCGACGCCGTGCTCCGTTGCTGAAATTCGCCCTGCTGCTGCCGTTGTTGCTGGCGGTGGGCGCCTGCTCGTGGTTCCACCACGGGCCGCGCCAGACCCTCAACAACATGACCGTGGAACAGTTGTACCAGCGCGCGCACAAGTTGCTCGACGATGGCAACTGGTCGTCGGCCGAGACCGTCTACCAGAAGTTGATCGCGCGCTTCCCGTATGGCTCGTACAACGAGCAATCGCAGATCGAACTGGCGTACGCGCAATACAAGGACGGCAAACCTGACGATGCCTATTCGACCATCAACGAATTCATCAAGACCTATCCGACCCAGAAGCATATCGCCTACGCGTATTATCTGCGCGGCCTGATCAACTTCGATCGCACCGGCAGTGGCGTCCAGAAGCTCGCCAAGATCAGCACGTCCCGGTTCGACCAGGGTTACGCGCTGAAATCATTCGACGATTTCAACACGCTGGTAACGCGTTTCCCGAACACCCGCTACGCCGCCGACGCCCGCCACCGCATGATCTACCTGCGCAACGAGCTGGCCCAGTCGGAACTCAACGTCGCCGAATACTACCTGCAGCGGCAGGCCTACGTGGCCGCGGCGCACCGCGCCAAGTACATCATCGAACACTACCAGCAAGCCCCGCAGGTAGCCGACGCGCTGGCGGTGATGACCAAGAGCTATCACCTGATGGGACGGCAGAAACTGTCCGACCAGACCGCGCAGGTGCTGAAACTCAACTACCCGAACCACCCGTACCTCGCGCACCCGAAGATCTGGCCGAGCCACCACAGCTGGTTGTGGCGGTTGATTCCGTTGACCAGCAAGCATTGAGGGGCGGTTGCACACGCGCCTAACATAGCGACGCATGACTTATGCGTTTCGCAGCAAGCTTCCGACCGAAAATTGTCGCGACCGATGCTCCATAGCACTCAGACCGATCTCGTTGCGACCGCTGGTGGCACCGCCGCAGCGCGCAGAGCGGGGCCCAATGCCGCTAATTGACCTATCAGCCAAATGGCTATAGCCCCGATCAAAAGGTATGCAGGAGACAGTACCTGCAGTTGGTAATACTTCATCAGCATCAAGTTCAACGCGTAGGTCAGCAGCCAGCCACCAGCGATGCCACCGCTGGCGATGAGAAAGTTCTCGGCAAGAAAGTAGCGAAGAACATCTGCACGAGTTGCCCCAAGGGCGCGGCGAATACCGATACTTTGTGTCCGCTGCTGAACCCAAAAATTAGCCAACCCTGCAATGCCCACTGCGGTCACCGCCAGAAGTGCCAGTCCGGAGGCCAAAAGAAGCCCGACCATGGCGGTATCGCGTTGGAAATACTTGGCGCGTACTTGCGCGAATGGCACAGAATCGTCCAATACCCGCTGTTGATCGTGCGAATTCAATACCGTCGATGCCTGCTTCAGGACACGCTCGCGATCTTGAGGTGCTGTACGCAAAACGAAGGTCGCGGAGTCACCATCAGGCTCCAGTGGCAGCAACATCGCAAATTCATTGTCGTCAGCACCCACTCGAGGATTCATCCCCATGAGATGCTCGACAACTCCGACTATGCGGATCGGATGTTGCTGCTGATAAACCAACTGGCCCACGGCTTGTCTATCATGAAACAGTCGTCGGGCCAAAACGCGTGACACGATACAAGCCGAAACCTTACTGACCCCGCTGCCACCCTCCGCCGGGATGTACTCTGAAGCCACAAAATCCCGACCGCTCACCAAGCGCAGTCCCAGCGTGGCCAACTCGCCCTCCCCTCCCCAAAAAGCCGACACACTCGTCCCTTGCGCCGACCCAGAGACGGGGATGGTTGCTACGTTGAACGAACTGCCACCGTCCAATGGAAGACCGTTTACGACAGAGGCTGAACTTACGCCCGCGATCGTTCGTAGCGCCGCCACATCTGCCTGGTAACGTGCCCGCTGGCTGTCTTGAACGCCTCCTCCTTCCCCGGTTTGTATCGCATCAATCTGGCTACTATCGAGCATAACAACTGACGATTCGTCCACTCCACTGGGCGCATTCAGCAGCACCAGCCGGTTCGCAATCATCGAGGCGACATTGCAGATGATCGCACACGTCATTGCCGTGGCGACGAGCATCAAAGCAACGGTAAGCTTGTGTCGGGTCAGGCTGGCCAGCATGGGCGGAAGGCGCATGAGCTTCCTCCTCACTGCACCTTGAGCTGCGATGCAGGCGGGATTCGGCAAGCCCGCCAAGCAGGCAGCAGGCCCGCCAACACACTGGCGATGACCGCAAAAATGAAAGTACCAAGAACCATTTCCGGGTCGAAATGCGCGAGTCTGGCATATGCATCGGGTCGTTGCCGGACCAACCACAATCCGAACCACGTCAGCAATAATCCGAGCACTCCACCCGTCAATCCGACGACAAGAGCCTCCATGCTCAGTTGCGTGAAGATATCCTGCCGTCTGGCGCCCATGGCCCGCCTCACGCTGATCTCGCCGATCCGCCGGAGAAACTTCGCCAGCATCAAGCCCACGGTGTTGAACAGGCACACACCCAGGAAGCCCAAGGCCAGCCACAACTGCAAGCGCACATCCGAAGGCACCAAGCGCAAAGCCCGGAGCCGTTGCATCAATCCATACAATATAGGTGGCTGGTCCTGCGGAAACCGACCATGCGCTTCCTGCTCGCGCCAATAATGATTCAGGAAGCTTTTGTATGCAGCAACTTGGTCTGGAGAATCGAGCTCGACCCAGAACTGCAACCATGTGCAGTTTCCACTGGTGCGCCCCCCGTTCCCCCAGCAAGCTTCCCCGCCTGTAATCGGCAGCTTGAGCGACATCGCAGTCGTGATTGGTAAAAAGAACTCATCATCGCTCTTGAACGCCCAGTCGCCGCTGAGCCCCCCATAAAACAGCGGTACAGGATGCCAGCGATGCAATACGCCGGTAACCCGAAAGTCAAGGCCCTGTAAGTGCACGATTCGACCTACCGCCTCTGTATCACCAAACAACCTGTGCGCCAGTCCGCTGTTCAATACCACGAGGCGTGAACGATCTTCGTCATCTTGCGCGCTCCACCCCTCTCCATATGAGAACGGCGCGCCAAACATGGCGAAAAATTCGTTGCTGACATAGTGCCCTGTGCTATAGAACGATTTTTCACCATTCGTCGGGGTCACCGCCACGCGACCGCCGGCCATCATTGCCTGCCGCTTGGCACGGTGGGCGCGAAGTAGATTGTTGGCATCGGGCCAAGTAAAGTTGCTCCCAGGGTCAAATTGCGGACTGCTGAACCCCGCAGGGCCAGGTTCGAGGTGCGGGTAGAACAATTCCGCGCTGCGTGTTGGGACTGGATCACCAGCCATCACATGAAGCACCGTAATCATCGTCATGCTGGCACCGAGCCCAAGCCCAATCTCCAGCACGATCAATGTCGTGAGTACGGGGTTGCGCATCAAGCTGCGCATTGCCAATCGGATGTAGTAGCGGAGCATCATGTGGCAATACCAAGATAATGCTACTTACTGGCTATCCAAATTACTCGCGACCATTTTGTCCAAAGCGACACCACTCTGGGTGCCCATCACTACATTGCCGTCGACCACCATCACAGGCGTACTCTTGAAGCCGAACTTCGCTGCGACCGCCATGTCGGCGTTCACCAACGACATCGTCGCCTTCTTTGATAGGCAAGACGAGAAAGCCCTGATGTCTGGTACTCTTGCGCTTCGCGCCACATCATTCCAGTCCAGCGACCCTAACCTAGAATCATTTTCAAATAATCTTGACTCGAACGGCTCGTAGATTCCCTGTAATTTCGCGCACTCCGCAGCCAACGCAGCAACAAGTGCATGCGGATGAATACTTTCCAATGGCAAGTCATAGCGAATCACTGCGACTTTCCCATCGAAATGCTTGACCACCGCCTGCAATTTCGGATCAAGATCTCTGCAGAACGGGCACTGATAGTCCGAAAATTCCACGATCTTCAGCGGCGCGTTAGAGCTGCCTAAATCAGGATGCCTGCCAGCAACCAAGATTCGCCATCTGTCGATATGCTCGTTTTTGCTGCCAGCACTTGCAGGCTTGAAGAACTCTGCGTGGACGGCAGCCGCGGTTACGACAACTGCGCAGATCACTAAAATCGTAGTAACCACATTTTGAGATGTCGTGTGTCTAAAAGACATGACGCACCCGCCAGATCGAAAAGAGCGGCGCCCGTAAGGTTTGTGGGCGCCGCGAGGACAGAACCTTCAGCAATCAGTGCTTACTTCCAGTGCTTACTTCGGATCGCAGCTACAGCCACCAGAACTGGCGTGGCACCCACCAGTGCAGCCACATGTTCCGCCGCCGCCACTACATATGTTTTGCGGCGAAACCTGCGGCCCATTGTTGTTGGCAGCAAAACTCGCTGTCGCCGCACCCAGCATGATGACCATCGCCGCCAAACCGTTGATCAGCAATCTCTTAGACATGATTTGTTTCTCCACACGAAGTTGTGGTTCGGATACATCGTAGGTAACACAGCATTCCATTGCTTTGGTCAACATAGCTATTCATGCACATGAGGGCAGTACTTGTCCTCTGCAGGTCCCTTATCATGCCATGCAGCCACTCTTCCTCTTCAATGCTTGAACCTACAAACGTTTACAACGTTAATCACGGCGCCACGATTTTTTTTGCGTCTCCCTTCTTGATAATTTTATCCAGAAGCTTACGCACAGGCCGCTGTAGCCTCATGGCCAATGATTTCAATTGAGAATCGAGAGCGTCCTGACGTCCGGCAAGCTTCAACTGTTTCTGAGTCAGTAACTTTCTTTGATTCTCCATTTTTTCCTCTTGCACCATTTCATGCGATGATTGTTCCGCATTGTGTCCATTATTCTCTATAGAATTTGCTGTCGACTGCTCATCGGATACACCAACCTGCAACCGTTTGGACGCGAAAGCGAGCTGATTGTGAGCAAGCTTCATTTCTTTCTCAGTTATCAGGGCCATTTGGCTTGAGAGGCGCTCCTGCTTGCCAAGCAACGCCGTTTGCTCTCTGACGATAGTCAGCACTGGCGCATAGAGGTTCTTGACCTGGCGCACGACCGCCTTGTCACGAACTAGATATGCATTACCATCACGGCGGAACCATAGGAGGGTTGCCTTCGAACTATAAAATGGCTTGGCGGCGGCAATATCTGCGCTACCGCCATTGATCAATACGTTCCCATTGTCAAATAGCACCAAAGCCTGCCCCTCTCCCGGGCCAGCATAAATTTCGAAATGGCCACAACACACGGTCAACGCGGATGAAGTCGATGAATCTATTGGCTCAGCAGCGGTGGAATGTGGCTGGGCCGCTTCTTGTAAGCTTTCGCTGCGGGGCGCAGCCACCACACGATAGGGCAATACTCCGAGCACCGCGACGAGCCCGATCAGCGCCCAAATGCAAACGGCAGATATACGCGATGGTGACGCATGGCCCTGCCTAAGCAAGAGCAGGCGCTTTCTCAAATTACGGAACGTAGGCGATGCGCTCGCCAAGCTTGGTACTTTCGAGTGGACAACCCCCAGACGAAGCAGTAATTGGCCGTAGTCTTTGGGGTGCACACTCTGTTGTCGAAGAACTTCAGCGTCGCAAGCCGCTTCACGGTAGGTCGCATACTCGCGAAGAGCCAAACGGACTATCGGGTGAAAGAAAAATAACCGTTGCGCGAGGATGGGGATACTGCCCAACCAGAGATCGCGCCTTTTCAAATGGGCCAATTCGTGTGCGATCACATACCGCGTTTCGTCAGGTGTCCACGCACGATCTTCCGGCAGCAGGATGAACGGGTGCCAAAATCCCCCCACGGTTGGTGTTGCGATCGCAGGCGACTCCAGCATTCTCGGACACCGATGTAGCCCAAGTTGACGTGCTTGCTTTTCGCACTGCAGATGAATCGCCTGTTCAGAAACAGGCCTTGCATCGTGCAATAAAATTTTCAGCCGTCGGCGCGCAAAGAAGATTGGAGGCAGCTGCGCAAGAATCCCAAGTACCCACACCGCGATCAGCCAGTCGCAAATCGTCATGTGCAAACTTGGCATGCCCATGATAGCCAATGCCCCAGGACTTGTTACTGCACTGGCTATCGAGGTACTGACTGGCTCTGTGGTATGCAACGCAAATGCGCTGCTTGACGATGCCACCGACAGCGGAATATGAAGTGGTGAGTGCCAGCATATCCCGACCACTGCCTGGAGCCCGACAAGCCACCACAATGCGCAACGCGCATCAGCGCGAAGCCGTGGCAGCAGGGCTTGAACAACTACAACGAGAAACACAAGCAAGATTGCCTGCAAGGATGTCCAAAACAGGCGATCCAGCAGTACATTTGCGAGGTCGTTGAGTGTTGCCATCTCAATTCTCTGTGCGATCGGTTCCGAGCCGCGCGACGAGTGTCCTCAACTCGTTTAGCTCTTGGTCGGTGAGTTCGCCACGTTCTGCCATCCACGCGACAAACGGTGACACGCTGCCGCCCAAGGTTTTTTCCACGAATCGATCCACTGCATGCCGCATGGCTTCTCCCGAGGCCGTCGCTGCGCTGTAGCGATAAACCCCTTGGACACGGCGTCGTTTCAGATACCCCTTCGTCCGCAGGCGCTCCATCATGGTGAGCAC
>JBOHYW010000091.1:0-14517 GCA_050738155.1 Rhodanobacteraceae bacterium | reverse complement strand
TGCCACGTTGCGTCGGCAAGCAAGGCTCAATAAGTCGATACTGCGCTTCGGTGATCTCCATCCACGCAGTATCTCATAAATGATCGTTAGTGTGAACACGCCCTAGTGTGGGGGATCTGCGCTGTCGCGGCTTCGGCATGGCCGCTATATCGAATCTGTCAAATAAAAACGCAGCGTTCGCAAGGATAGGTATGACTGCTTTGCTCGACGCCGCCCATCTGCGCGTCGCTTACGGCGAGGTACGCGTGCTCGATGGCGTTGACATGAAAATCGGGCGCGGTGAATTCGTTGCCTTGATGGGCCCGAATGGAGCAGGCAAGACCACGCTGCTGCACGCCATCGCTGGCACGGTGTCGTTGTGTGGTGGTTCGGCCAACATCGCCGGGTACGATCTCGCGAAAGCGCCGCGCGAAGCAAAAATGGCAATGGGGCTCGCAGTGGACCCTGCGTCCTTGCCGGTGCTGTTGACAGGCCGCGAGTGCCTTGCCCTGTTCGCGGGTGCGCGCGGCTTGCCAGCGATTTCACCCGCGACGCTTGCGCTCGGCGAAACTTTGTCGCTGACGCCCGTGCTGGATCGGCGTATCGCCAGCTACTCGCTGGGAATGCGGCAGAAACTCGGTATTTTGCTTGGCCTGATCGGCGAGCCGCCCCTGTTGTTGCTGGACGAGCCGTTCAACGGACTCGATCCTCGCAGCGCACTGGAATTCAAGAAGCATCTGTGCGCATTGGTCGCGCAGGGGAACACCAGCGTATTGCTCGCGACACACTCACTCGACACCGCTGAGGGCCATGCGACACGGATCGTGTTGTTAATGGATGGGCACGTGCAGCAAGTATGGTGCGCTCCGGAACTCGCCGCGATACGCGAACAGCCGCAATGTTCGCTCGAAATGGCGATGGCTGAAGCTTGTGGTGGATAACAGAAAAACCCAGCGCAAGCCCAGTGACGGCCCGCAGTCGCCCCACCGATACAGCGTTACCCGTTTTCGTGGCTGTTGGTTTGGCATCCCGAATGCGGACGGTCGTTAAGGGCAGCAGTGGGTAAAAAACGAACGATGTAGCAAGGCCGGAACGTCGGCCCACAAGGCGGCCTCACGCATTGCTTTTCCCCTGCGCGAATCAGGCATGATCGCGCAAGAGGCTCCACAAGCGCGCGATGTCGAGATGCGTTTCAACCATGTCGGCGAGGCGTTCCAGCGAAGCCTCACGCAGCGCGCGCAGATCGACTGTCGACGGGTCGCGCAGGCCGGTCCACCCCAGCAGGGCGCGCAGCGCGTCGGGTTGGTCGAACAGGCCGTGCAGGTAGCTGCCGGCGATTTGGCGGTCTTCGGAAACCGCGCCGTCGCTGCGGTCGTCGTCGAGCACGCACAGGGGCATGGCCATCGCCGGGCCGGTGCTGACGCCGCAATGGATTTCGTAGCCTGCCACCCGCGCATCGGCACAGGCGAGCCGGCCGCGCACGTTGCGCAACTGCTTTTCAGGCTCAAGCCTGGTTTCGAAGTCGAGCCAGCCGAAGCCGGCGCTGGAGCCGGGCGCGCCTTCGATGCCCTGCGGATCGCGAATTGCCTTCCCAAGCATCTGCAGGCCGCCGCAGATGCCGAGCAGCTTGCCGCCGTAACGCAGATGCCGCGCGATGGCTGCCTCCCAGCCCCGCGCGCGCAGCCAATCGAGATCGGCGCGCACGGCTTTCGAACCGGGCAACACGATCAAGTCACATGCCGGTGGCGCGCCGCCCGGACCGACAAAGCGGAAGTCCACTTGCGGGTGCGCGCGTATCGCATCGAAATCGGTGTGGTTGCTGATGCGCGGCAATGCGGGTGCGATGACCCGCAAACGTACATCCGGCTTGCGATCGCGGTCGAGCGGCAAGGCATCTTCCGCTTCCAGATGCAGGCCTTGCAGATACGGCAACACGCCGATCACCGGCTTGCCGGTTTCCCTTTCGAGCCAATCGAGGCCCGGCTGCAACAACGACAGGTCGCCGCGAAAGCGGTTGATGACGAAGCCCTGGATACGCGCGCGTTCGGATTCGGACAGCAGCGCAAGCGTGCCGACGATGTGCGCGAATACGCCACCGCGATCGATATCGGCAATCAGGATCACCGGGCAATCCACCCCCTCGGCGTAGCCCATGTTGGCGATGTCGCGATCGCGCAGGTTGATTTCCGCCGGGCTGCCCGCGCCTTCCACCAGCAGTGCGTCGTATTGCGCGACCAGCCGTGCATGCGATGCCAATACGGCATCCATCGCGATGCGTTTGTAATCGTGGTAACCCACCGCATCCATGTTGCCGATCGCGCGCCCATGCACGATCACTTGCGCGCCGACATCGCTTTGCGGCTTCAACAGGATCGGATTGAAATCCGTGTGCGGCGCCACGCCGCAGGCGTCGGCCTGCACCGCCTGCGCGCGACCGATCTCGCCGCCGTCGACCGTGACCGCGGAATTCAGCGCCATGTTCTGTGGCTTGAACGGCGCCACGCACACGCCCTGCCGATGCAGCCAGCGGCCGAGTGCCGCGACCAATGTGCTCTTGCCGGCATCGGAGGTGCAGCCCTGCACCATCAGCACGCGCGCGCTCATGGATGAAACAACTGCAATGCGGCTTGCGGATTCGATGGAAAATAAAAGTGCACGAAACTGGCGGTGAAACGTTTTTCGCGATACACCGCTTCGCGTGACGGCGCGCCATTGGGATTGCTGGCCGTCGCGATCGGTGCGGCGGCAATTTCTGCGTGCGCGTGATGAAAGGTGTGACCACGCAGCACGCCATCCGGCAGTTCCACTTGTTGCAATCCGAGCGCGGCGAGTCGTGCGTGGACAACCGCGCGCCCGGACAACAAGCCCGCCATCGGCGCGGCGTGACCATTCGTGCCAGCGAGTTCATCGAGCGTGAACAACATGCCGCCACATTCGGCCAGCAGCGGCTTGCCGGCCGCAACGTGCGCACGCAATACCGCGTGCAAATCCGTGCGTTGCGATAACGCGTCGAGATGCAGTTCAGGATAACCACCCGGCAGCCACACCGCGTCGCTATCGGGCAACGCGTCGCCTGCGATGGGAGAAAAGAACACCAATTCGGCACCGGCCTCGCGCAATAGATCGAGGTTGGCCGGATACAGGAAGCAGAACGCCGCATCGCGGGCGATCGCAATGCGCACGCCGCGCAACCAAGGCGGTACGGCGACGGGCGACGCCGGCACGAACCGTGCGTTCGGCGGCAGCGCGGTCGAGGCGTGTTGATTCCACGCATCGGCCAGCGCGTCCAGCCGCACATCGAGGTCATCCAGCTCATCCGCCGATACCAGGCCGAGATGCCGCTCGGGCAGCGCCAGCGCGGCATCGCGGGGCAACGCGCCGAGCCATGCGATCCCGTCGGGCAGGCTCTCGCGCAACAATCTGGCGTGATAGTCGCCGCCGACGCGATTGGCCGCGACGCCGACCACGCGCGCACCTTCGCAGTATTCCGCGAGCCCCAGCGCGACCGCACCGAAGGTCTGCGCCATCGCGCTACCGTCGATCACCGCCAGCACCGGCAGACCGAAACGTGCGGCCAGATCCGCGCTGGACGGATCACCATCGAACAAGCCCATCATGCCTTCGATGAGGATCAGCTCGGCATCACCGGCCGCCGAGAACAGCCGCGCGCGCACGTCGGCCTCACCGCCCATCCACAGGTCGAGCTGGTACGCGGGTGAACCGGCCGCGCGACCGGTCACCATCGGATCGAGGAAATCCGCGCCGGTCTTGAACACCGCGACGCGTCGCCCCTGCCGCGCGTGCCAGCGCGCCAATGCCGCGGTCACGCTGGTCTTGCCCTGCCCCGAGGCAGACGCGGATACCAGCAAAGCAGGACAGCGACGTGCCGCGCCCTGCGTCGCGTCATGGCTGCCAGCCTGGTCGTGCGTTGCGTTCACGTCACGCTACGTGCTGCACCGGGCGAGAGACGTGCACACGCGCCCACACTTCATGCGCCAGCAACACCACGCCAACATACGCCAGCGTGGTACCGATGAACAGCGGCGCCCAATTGGTGAAGTTGGCGATCCAGCCTGTCATGTCGGGGTCGGCAACGCGGCCGCCCAGCCAGTAGAACGAACCATTCGAGATCACGAACGCCAGCGAAGCGAACACCAGCGCACCGCCGAATTGCATCGGGCGTGAGAACCCACGTCCAGCCAGCAAGCGACCGCCGTACCAAAGCACGGCGTAGGACACCAGCAGGCAACCATAGGCTGGGGTGATGCAATAGCTGCTGGTACCAGCGTAGCTCATCGCAACATAGTCGATGGAAACTGCCAGCAACACCAGGCTCGCGAACGCCCAATGCCGACGCACGTAAATCCCGCCCAGAATAAACACCGCCATGGACGCGTTGGCGCAGTAGACCGACAGATGGAACCAACTGCAGCGGGTGACGAACATCAACAATGCCAGCAGTCCGACTACGATCCAGATGCGCCGGTTGGTCAAGACTTGTTCGTTTCGCATATCCATTCTCCTCAAGGTATCAGTGGAAACCGATGTCACTGGATCGACGCGCGCTGCCAGCGGCCGGTTGCCAACGCAAGGTGAGCATGAAATTCCGGCCCGGCTGGTTGTAGAACCAGGTGGTCTCGTAGTGCTTGTCGAACACGTTGTTGAGTGCGAGCTGCAATTTCCAGTCGCGCTGGAGCCGCCAGCCCAGGCGCAGGTTGGTCAGCGCGTAGCCGCCGAGCGGATGGCTGTTGGCCAGGTCGTCGAAGGTTCCGGCGTTGAGCTGCCAGCTTGCACCGAAGCTGAAGCGCCCGAAGCTGCGGTCGACATCGAAGCGCGCGCTCTGGCGTGGCTGGCGCGGAATCACGTGGCCGTAGTTGGGGCTGCCGCCGGCGTCGTCGCGCGCATTCATCAAGGTCGCCGTCGCGCGCAGGTCCCAACCGGCCAGCTTGCCGCCGATCACGCCTTCGAGGCCGTCGATCCGCACGCTGTCGATGTTCTCCGGCACGAACGATGGGTCGAGCGCGATGGCGTTGCGAATCTCGTCGCGGTACGCGCTGAGCGACCAATGCCCCCACGCTGGCGTGCCGCGCAAGCCGATTTCGAAATTGCGCGAGCTTTCCGGGGCGAGGTGGGGATTGCTGAAACCGGGAAAGTACAAATCATTGAAGGTTGGTGCACGAAACGCCGTGCCCCAGCTCGCGGTCAGGCGCAGGTTTTTCGCGAAGTCCCAGCCCCACAACAAGCTGCCGGTGGTCTTGCCACCAAACTGGCTGTTCTGGTCGCGCCGCAGGTTGGCCTGCAGCGACTGCGACCCGAAATTGCCCTGCCATTGCGCGAACAACCCGCGATTGGTGCGCGTCGTCACCGCATACAGCGTGCTGCTGGCAACCTCGTCGCGCTGCCAGTCAAAGCCCGCCGTCAACAATCCACCCGCGGCCACGATGTTGGCCTGGAATGATCCGAGCGTACGCCGCGTGTCGGTGAAGTCGATCGGCGTCGAAGCCAGGAAATCGCGGTCGAAGTCCGCGCTCTGCCCCGCGCGCAAGGTCAGGTCGACCTTGTCGTTGGCGCGGTAATGCAACTGGCCGCCCACCACCTGGGTCGCGTACGCGTCGGAATCACTGAAAGTACCGTCGTACTTGTTCAAGCCTTCGGTCCGCATCGCCAGGCCATCGGCGCTCCATTTGTCGTTGAAGTGATAGGCACCGTGCAAGGTCAACGCTCGATTGTGAAAACCATCCCGATCGGGCTGGTCGGCGAAGCAGCCAGCAAAAGCCTCGGCCGCGCCAATGCGACACGCATTGATGCCCTTGGTCTGGTCGTGCGAGGCCTGCACCGACATCCAGCCGCGCTGGCCGGCAGCGGAAAACCCGGCGCCCGCCTTCCAGTGATCCCAACTGCCAATCCCGACGCTTGCATTGGGCGCAAACGTACCCGGCGCGTGGCGCAGGAAAATCTGGATCACGCCACCAATCGCTTCGGAACCGTACAGACTGGAGAACGGCCCGCGCACGATCTCGATGCGCTGGATCTGGTCGACCGGGATGTCCTGTATCGGCGTGGTGCCCGAGGTGGCATTGCCAACCCGGATGCCGTCTACCAGCACCAATACCTGGTCGGAATTGGTACCGCGCAGGAACAGCGAGGTCAGCTTGCCCGGGCCGCCTGAATTGGCGACTGCCATGCCGGGTGTGTCGTTCAACAGATCCTGCAGCGACGCCGGCTGCAATCGTTCGATCTCCGCGCGGGTGATGACCGTGACGGGCGCGAGCGTGGCGTCTTCGGTCTGCGCGGTGCGGGTCGCCGTGACGACGATCTGGTCGAGGGTGGTGGGCGCGGCGGCTACCGCCACGACGGAAACACAAGCCAGCGCGGCCGCGATGGCACGGCCGAGCAAATGATGATGCGATTTCACGAAACACTCCTGTCCGCGCCTGCCCGCGCGGTGTAGTCGGGGTCATGGGCAAGCGGAAGGAATGGCGGTGCCATGCGCAGTTCGGCATGACGCCGTGCACATGCCCTCCGCATGTCCGGTTTCAGGAGTCCGGGCCGCAGAAATTTTCGAAAGTTTCTGCAATCCAGGCTCCAACCGAAGGCCGGTCTCCGGGCTCGCGAGCGAAGGTTCGAAAACCTTCCCGATCCACGCCTTCCCGAGTTCGTACTCAGTGGCCGTATGCGGATCGTTTGCTCGCCTACCGTTGCGGGGGCAGCTCCGGAATGGCCGTCCAGATGTCTGGAACGACTTCACCGGATTCCCGTTTCAACCACCGACCGTTGCCGATGGTCACCTTGGGCGCCCGCATGATAGACGATCAATTCACATCACGCCATCTCGTCGGGTAATGGTGCAGGCTAGCCCTGTTCCGTTCATGTTGAACGTAGAGAGCACAGCGACCGAAGTCGAAACGCAGGTGGCCCTTCGACCCCGGTCCCGTCTTTGTCCAAAACGGGGGCCTACGCTCAGGGCGAACGGCATTGCGCACCGCCACTATCACTCGTTCCCATGACACGGTCACGGTCTGTCAACGTTGCATGCAGCAAGCTGCGCAGCGCAAGCTGTCAACGCGCGGCTTCGCGCGTTGATCCACCACAGCCGGGACAATCATGCTGCGTACACTGCGACCCGTCGCTTCGCTGCTCGCCGGCACCGCGCTGCTGCTGGTCGGCGTGGGATTGCTGAATACGCTGGTGCCGTTGCGCGGGATAGCCGCCGGTTTCTCATCGACGTTGCTGGGCGCGCTCACCTCGGCGTATTACGCCGGCTACTTCATCGGCACCTTCGCGATGCCGCCGCTGGTGCGACGAATCGGGCACATCCGCGCGTTCGCATTCTGCACCGCGTGCGCGGCGTGCGTGGTGCTGCTGTATGCGTTCGGTACCAACGCGATCGCATGGTTGCTGCTGCGGCTGCTGACCGGCATCGTGCTGGTCGGACTGTACGCAATCATCGAAAGCTGGCTCAACGCGCAGGCGCCCAACGGCAAGCGCGGCGCGGTGTTCGCCACCTACATGGTGGTGAACCTGGGCTCGCTGGCAATCGGCCAACAACTGTTGCGCGTCGGCGGCGAACCGTTCGTGTTGTTCGTGGTGGCCGCGTTGCTGGTATGCGCGGCCACCCTGCCGGTCGTGGCCACCCGTCAGGCGCAACCACAACAACAGGCAACACCACGACTGCAACTGCGCTTGCTGTTCAATGTGGCGCCAACCGCCGGCCTGGGCGCATTTCTTTCAGGGCTAGCCCTCGGCGCGTTTTGGGGGCTGCTGCCGGTGTACGCGCGCAGGATCGGATTCGACAACGCGCAGATCAGCACCTACATGAGCGCCGCGATCGTCGGCGGCGCGGCCTTGCAATGGCCGCTCGGAAAATTGTCCGATCACCACGACCGCCGCATCGCACTGGCGCTGGTGGCCGCAGCCGCAGTCCTGCTCGCGCTCGCCGACATTGCCGTCGGTGGGCGCGAATGGCCGGCCATGGCGGTGATCTTCCTGTTCGGCGGGATGGCCTTTGCGATCTATCCCATCCTGGTCGCGCATCTGGTCGACCACACGCCGCCCGAGGACCTGCTCGCGGCCAGCGGCAGCGTGCTGCTGGTGTACGGGGTGGGTTCGATGCTGGGCCCGCTGGTGGCCGGCAGCATGATGTCCGCCATCGGCGCGTGGTCGCTGTTTGCATGGTTCGCGTTCACCCACGCCGTGCTCGCCGTGTACGCGGCGTGGCGGTATCGCGTGTTCCGGCGTACCCCGGCCGACACGCCGGTTTTCCAACCGATGCTGCGCACCACGCCCGCCGCGCTGCGATTGCTGCGCGCGGCGGTGCGGACGCGGCGCGAGTCGTGAGCATGCGGGCGCCAATTCCGCGCCTGCCCTTTCCATGGCCGGCAAAGTGTGTACACTTGGCGGAGATGAGTCCTTCCTCCGCCAGCTTTTATTTTTGGTTTTACGGTTATCCGAGACCGCTGGCGGACGCGTGGGTGCGCACATAAAAGAATCTTCCGAACCCATCCCGAAAGCCGCCAGCGTCACCAGGCGGCTTTTTTCATGGCCGCCGCTGGTACCAACCAGGAACCGCGACCATGTCCCCATCCACCACCGACGACCTGCGCATCCGCGCGATCGCCCCGCTCGCCACGCCCGCCGAGGTGCTCGACGAACTGCCGGCGTCACCCGCCGCGCTCGACACGGTACGCAGCACCCGCATTACGCTGCAGCGCATCCTTGCTGGCGATGACGACCGCCTGCTGGTGGTGATCGGCCCCTGCTCGATCCACGATCCACGCGCAGCGCTCGAATACGCCGAACGACTGTCCCGGCAACGTACCCGATTCGCTGGCGAGCTGGAAATCGTGATGCGGGTGTATTTCGAAAAGCCGCGCACCACGGTGGGCTGGAAGGGCCTGATCAACGATCCCGACCTCGACGGCAGTTTCTGCATCGACAAGGGCCTGCGGCTGGCGCGCAGCTTGCTCGGCGACATCAATTCCCTCGGGGTTCCGGCCGGCAGTGAATTCCTCGACATCATTTCGCCGCAATATCTC
The DNA here is from genome assembly GCA_050738155.1 of Rhodanobacteraceae bacterium. Lineage (GTDB taxonomy): Bacteria > Pseudomonadota > Gammaproteobacteria > Xanthomonadales > Rhodanobacteraceae > 66-474. The sequence continues at coordinate 5,503 of JBOHYW010000091.1, read as the reverse complement.
GCCGACCTCGTCAGTTGGGGCGCGATTGGCGCACGCACCACCGAGAGCCAGGTGCATCGCGAACTTGCCTCCGGCCTGTCGTGCCCGGTCGGCTTCAAGAACGGCACGGATGGCAACGTGAAGATCGCCATCGACGCGGTGCAGGCGGCGGCGCATTCGCACCATTTTCTTGCGGTCACCAAGGATGGCCGCGCCGCGATCGCGACCACCGCAGGCAACCCAGACTGCCATGTGATCCTGCGCGGGGGACGCGCGCCCAATCACGACGCCGCCAGCGTTGCCGCAGCCTGCGCCGCCATCCACAAGGCAGGGTTGGAGCCACGCCTGATGATCGACGCCAGCCATGCCAACAGCGGCAAGCGACCCGAGAACCAGCCACGCGTGGTAGACGACATCGCACGGCAACTGGAGGCCGGCGAACGGCACATCTTCGGCATCATGGTGGAAAGCCATCTCGTGGGCGGCCGCCAGAACCTGGCGCCGGGAGCCGCACTGACCTACGGCCAGAGCATCACCGATGGCTGCCTCGCCTGGGAAAAATCCATCGAGGTGCTGGAGCGCTTGGCGCAGGCGGTACGCACGCGGCGCGTCGGTTCAACCGATCGCGGGCTGTCCAATCTGCAGCAACGGGCGCACGCAGCCGCATGACACATCCGGCTACCCGACAGATGTACTTCCCCCTGTCGATGACAAGTCGCCTGCACACAGGCTCCTACATGGTTCAGTAGGAGCGCGCGCGCTCGCGACCTGGCTCGCGCTGAGCGGAAGCAACGCAGCGCATCCCGTCTGCCGCAAAGATCGACGGCGGGTTCGCGTCCGTCCTACGACCTCACGCCGACTTGCGGGGCATCAGCTTGCCGCCTTCTGCCTCAACATGGATGGTGTCGCCGCCGACGAACTCGCCGGCCAGGATCATCGAAGCCAATGGATTTTCGAGCTGGCGCTGGATCGCCCGCTTCAACGGGCGCGCGCCGTGTACCGGGTCGAGGCCGACATTGCCGAGCAGCATCAGCGCCGCGTCGGAAATCTCGAAATCGATCTGGCGTTCCTGCAAACACTTGGCCAGATAATTCGTCTGCAAGCGCGCTATCTCGCGGATCTGCGACTTGTCGAGCGGGCGGAACACCACGGTCTCATCGAGGCGGTTGATGAACTCCGGCCGGAAGTGCGCTTGCACCACACCCGTCACCGCAGGCAGCCTTCATTTGCGTGCAGGCGTCGGCTGAATCCTCGTCGATGCCACTCGAAGCAATCTCCTGGATCTGCTGCGAGCCGGGGTTGGACATCATCACGATCACGGTGTTGCGAAAATCCGCCATGCCGCACTCGCCGCCTACGCCGTGTATCGATACAAAGTTCGCCGCCGCGAACCGCTGCGCGAACACGGCTTCCGCCCGATCCTGCGCACCACGCCGACGCTGATGCGTCTGCTGCGGGTGCCGTCCCCGCCTCGCGAACGCAGCGAATAGAGCGACGGATCGCTACTGATGCCGATGCCCGCCCGCTCGCTTGTGGGTGTCGGGCCACAACGCTTCGCTCAGGTTGTAGGCGGAATTGACCAGCGCGATATGCGAAAAGGCCTGCGGGAAATTGCCGACCTGGCGCTTGGCCTTGATGTCGTATTCCTCCGACAGCAGGCCGACGTCGTTGCGCAACGTCAGCAATCGTTCGAACATCTCGCGCGCCTGGTCGAGGCGTCCCTGCATGGTCATGCAGTCCACCATCCAGAAACTGCAGGCCAGGAACACGCCCTCGTCGCCCGCCAGTCCGTCCACGCCCGAGCCGGTGTCGTAACGGCGCACGAAGCCGTCGCTGGTCAGGTACTTTTCGATCGCGGCAATGGTGCCGCGCACGCGCTCGTCGTCGATCGGCAGGAAGCCGGTCAGCGGAATCTGCAGCAGGCTGGCATCGAGCACGCCGTCGGCGCCGTAATACTGCACGTAGCTGCCCAGCTTCTTGTCGAAGCCGTGTTCGCACACGTCGTCGTGGATCTGTTGCCGCAGTTCGCGCCAGTGATCGACCGGACCCTTCAGATCAAACTGTTCGGCGCTACGGATCATGCGGTCCAGCGCCACCCAGACCATCACCTTGGAATGCGTGAAGTGTCGGCGCGGACCACGGATTTCCCAGATGCCTTCGTCCGGTTGCTGCCAGATCGCCTCCAGATGTTCGACCATTGTGCATTGCAGGCTCCAGCCGGATTCCTCGGCGGACAAGCCATGCCGGCGGCCCTGATGCAGCGCGTCCATCACCTCGCCGTAGACATCCAGTTGCAACTGGCTGCTGGCGGCGTTGCCGACGCGCACCGGCGCACTGGATTCGTAGCCTGGCAACCACGGCAACTCGAATTCACTCAATCGACGCCCACCCGCGAGGCTGTACATGATGCGCAGGTTGGCCGGGTCGCCCGCCACCGCGCGCAGCAACCATTCGCGCCAGCTCGCCGCTGCGTCAGTATAACCACCCGCGATCAGCGCCAGCAGGGTCAGCGTGGCGTCGCGCAACCAGCAATAGCGGTAATCCCAGTTGCGCCCGCCACCCAATTGCTCGGGCAGCGAAGTGGTAGCGGCCGCCACGATGCCACCGGTATCGCGATGCGTGAGCGCCTTCAGCGTCACCAGTGAACGCTTGACCGCTTCGGTCCATGGTCCGGCCCCGCGACAACTCCCGGACCACACCTCATCGGTGCGCGTTTCGTGCTCGACCAGCACCATGGCGTCGAGCGGCTCCGGCAAGCCCTCCCACGACGGCATCCAGGTCATCGCAAAAGGCACGATCTCGTTGGCCGAGATCGAGAAGTCGGCGACCGTGTTGAGATCTTCTCCGCGCAGCGTGACCGGCGTGGCCAGCACCACCCGGTCGGGGCCGGCAACGGCCTGCAGGCGTCCGTCGCCGGTACGGCTGACCCATGGGACCACCTTGCCGTAGCCAAAACGCAGGCACAGCCGCAATTGCATCGGCACCTTGCCCTCGATGCCCGTGACCACCCGCAGCAAGTCGACGCGATCGTGATTGGCCGCATGCATGCAATCGGAAATCTTGACCTTGCCGTCGGCACATTCGAACACGGTGTCCAGCACCAGCGTGCCATCCCGATAGTGGCGCTCGCTTTTGATCACCTCCGCCGCCGGTGCAATCTGCCAGAAGCCATTGCTGCGATCGCCCAGCAGTGCGGCGAAACAGGCGTCCGAATCGAATCGCGGCAGACACAGCCAGTCGATGGACGCATCGCGGCACACCAGCGCCATGGTCTTGCGATTACCGATTACGGCGTAATCCTCGATGCGTGCCATGCATGTTCTCCTGTATCAATCGAGTACACGAAGGTACTCGCCGATTCCGCGACCATGGCGGCCGGAGCGGACCACCGCAGCGTCGATGTATCGGCGAAGTTCCGCTGCTCACTATAACGACCGGATGAAGCCGCCGCGAAAGGGTGCCGTGCACGCACGTTGCTCTTGGCGGAAACCGCTGCGCGGGTTCCGCCCTGCGAGGCTGCGCATGTTTCATCACGCAGGGTGGAACCCGCGTAGCGGTTTCCACCGGCTCAATGCTTGCGGAACGCGAGCTTGCCGCCTTCGGCATCGACCGCGATGGTGTCGCCGCCGACGAATTCGCCAGCCAGAATTTTTTGAGCCAGCGGATTTTCGAGCTGGGTCTGGATCGCGCGTTTCAGCGGGCGCGCACCGTAAACAGGATCGAAGCCGACGTTGCCGAGCAGTATCAACGCCGCGTCGGAAATCTCGAAGTCGATCTGGCGTTCCTGCAAGCGTTTCGCCAGGTAATTGGTCTGCAATCGCGCGATCTCGCGGATCTGCGACTTGTCGAGCGGATGGAACACCACGATCTCGTCGAGCCGGTTGATGAACTCGGGCCGGAAGTGCGACTGCACCACCCCCATCACCGCGGCTTTCATCTGGGTGTAGGCTTCCGGCGAATCCTCGTCGATGCCTGAAGACGCGATTTCCTGGATCTGCTGTGAGCCCAGGTTGGAGGTCATCACGATCACGGTATTGCGGAAATCCACCGTGCGGCCCTGGCCGTCGGTGAGTCGGCCATCGTCCAGCACCTGCAGCAGGATGTTGAACACATCCGGGTGCGCCTTTTCGACCTCGTCCAGCAGGATCACGCTGTACGGACGCCTGCGCACGGCCTCGGTGAGATAGCCACCCTCTTCGTATCCGACATAGCCGGGCGGCGCGCCGATCAGCCGCGCGACCGAGTGCTTCTCCATGAACTCGCTCATGTCGATCCGCACCATCGCCTCGTTGGTGTCGAACAGGAAACCCGCGAGCGCCTTGCAAAGCTCGGTCTTGCCGACGCCGGTGGGACCGAGGAACAGGAACGAACCGTAGGGACGATTGGGATCGGAAAGCCCTGCGCGCGCGCGGCGGATCGCGTCGGAGACGGCCTTCACCGCCTCGTCCTGGCCGATCACGTTCTTGTGCAGCGCCGATTCCATCTGCAACAACTTCTCGCGCTCGCCTTCCAGCATTTTCGATACCGGAATGCCGGTCCAGCGCGACACCACTTCCGCGATTTCCTCAGGCGTCACCTTGTCCTTGACCAGCTTGAACTCGCGCTGGTCCGCGGCCTGTGTGGCGGCAAGCTGTTTTTCCAGCGCCGGCAATTGCCCGTACTGGATCTCGCTCATGCGCGCATAGTCTTGCCGACGCTGCGCGGATTCCAGTTCGTGATGCGCCTTTTCGATTTCTTCCTTGATCCTGGCGTCGCCCTGCAAGGTCGCCTTTTCCGATTTCCACACTTCGTTCAAGTCGGAAAATTCGCGCTCGAGCTTTTCGATGTCGGCTTCGAGATCTTCGAGGCGCTTTTTCGATTCCGAATCCTTTTCCTTTTTCAGCATCTCGCGCTGGATCTTCAACTGGATCAGCCTGCGCTCGATGCGATCCAGTTCCTCAGGCTTGGAATCGATTTCCATCCGGATGCGCGAGGCCGCTTCGTCCATCAGGTCGATGGCCTTGTCGGGCAACTGCCGATCGCTGATGTAGCGATTGGAAAGCGTAGCCGCCGCGACAATCGCGGGATCGGTGATCTCGACGCCGTGATGCATGGCGTAGCGTTCCTTCAATCCACGCAGGATCGCGATGGTGTCTTCCACCGTGGGCTCGCCCACGAACACCTTCTGGAAGCGCCGCTCCAGCGCGGCGTCCTTCTCGATGTATTTGCGGTATTCGTCCAGCGTTGTCGCGCCGATGCAGTGCAGCTCGCCGCGTGCCAGCGCCGGCTTCAACATGTTGCCGGCATCCATCGCGCCTTCGGCCTTGCCGGCGCCGACCATCGTGTGCAGCTCGTCGATGAACAGGATGACCTGGCCTTCCTGCTTGGCGAGGTCGTTCAAGACGCCTTTCAGGCGTTCCTCGAACTCGCCACGGAATTTCGCGCCAGCGATCAGCGCGCCGAGGTCGAGAGCCAGCAGCCGCTTGTTCTTCAGGCCTTCCGGCACTTCGTCCTTGACGATGCGCTGCGCGAGGCCTTCCACAAT
>JBOHYW010000090.1:0-14537 GCA_050738155.1 Rhodanobacteraceae bacterium | reverse complement strand
GATAACGATGACGTTTCGCGGGCAAACCTACACCGGCACCAACCTCTGGTATGTGCAGCACCAGGCCGATGGCAACTGGGGCAAGCCGGTACACGTCGACGGCACCCTCAACGACGGCAACATGATCTACAACCCCTCGGTCGCGGCCAATGGCGATGTCTATTTTTCGGCGCACCGCCCCGATTCCGGCACGGCCTACCAGATCTACGTCGCAAGGCACACCGCCCACGGCTACGCCGCGCCCGAGCGCGTAGGCCTCGGCGACATCAAGCACAACCGGATGGATCCGGCCATCGACCCGCAGCAACGCTTCCTGATCTTCGCCGGCAACGAAGGCGATTCGCTGGGCCGCGCGGACCTGTACATCGCGTTCCGCAAACCCGATGGAGGCTGGAGCAAGCCGGTGCAACTGCCGGCGCCGATCAACAGCCCGTCGCTGGAAAACGCACCGTCGCTTGGGCCGCGCTTCGGCGAGCTGTTCGTGTCCAGCAATCGCCGTGACGAGGTGCATTTCCCCAAGCCGCGCGACACTGCGGTCAGTCTCGAACGGCGGCTCGCGCAGCCGCTCAACGGTTCGCGCAACCTGTGGCGCTTCGACATTTCCAGCGTGCTGCGTGCGCATGGAATCGACAACTGACCAGTGCGATCCGGCATCAGTCATTGCATCGTCAAGGAGATCATGCACATCTGGCGCGCACGCTACCGCGACGGCAAGTACCTGGCGCCTGAACGTGCCGGCTTGGGCGACCCGGCGGTTTTGGCCCATGATCCCGCGGCTACGCCGGATCAATCGTTCATCGTGTTTGATTACGGCAAGGTGAAGGGCCTGGGCCGGCTGTGCATCGCTTTCCGAGAAGGCAATCACTGGAGCAAGCCCCTCGACCTCGGCGATGCCGTCAACAAGGACATCCCATGGGGCTCGCACGTGAACTTCGCGGGAGACGCGGTCTACTTCACCGGCAACACGGGCATCTACCGCCTGTCGCTGATGCCGTGGCTGCGCGCGTGGCGCCGGTCACCACTGATAACGCAAGTGGAGCATCACGCATGCAACTGAAGGGGATGTTGTTCGCCGCCTTGGTGGTGTTGGCGTGCGGCGGCCCGGTGCAGGCGCATGCAAGCGCGGCTGCGGTGGCCAGTCAGACCGACGACGCGCTGCCTGCGACCGCGGACGCGCGGGCGGTGCTCGATCGCGCCTTCGCGGCCATGGGCGGCCGCAAACTGCTGGCCGGGCTGCACAGCCTCAAACTCGACCTGCGCACGGTGGACTATCGCATCGACGACTCCGAACGGGCCGACGGTCCGTATTGGCTCAATATCGGTCTCGGTACCGCATGGATGGATGAAGCCCACGCTCGCAGCCGGACCGAACTGGACGCGGCATCCGCGCAATGGCCGCTCGACGTGATCAAGCTGACAAGCGACGACATGGTTGCGCAGGGCGTGATGTGGCAGGGCAAGCGAGTGTGGTACGCGACTCCGCTGCGTTTGATCGATGCCGCAGCGCTGCAACCCGAGCGGCTGCTGCTGACCGCGTCTGCCGCAGCGGAACTCCAACGCCTGCCTGATCAAACAGTTCATGGTCAGCGCCAGTATGTGCTTGCATTCACCTACAAGGGCCATGCCGTGCGCCTGTATGTCGACAGCGTGCTGGATCTGCCCTCGCGGCTCGCCGTCAAGGACGCATACAAGGGCGGCAGGCTCGACGTGATGCTGGGTGACATCGTCTGGCGCCGGGATTACCTGTTCTACAAGCGTCAGTCTGATGGGTTTGTTTATCCGCATCAGACGAACCTGTTCCGCAATGGCAAACCGTATGCGACCACCGTTGTCACCGGCCTGACTGAAAATGCATCGCCTCCGGTGGGCGGCTACGCGCCGCCGGCCAGTGCCAAGCTGGCGCCGATCGACGCGAATACCATTTACGGCAGCGTGCGCATCGATCCGAAAAACATGCAGCCGCTCGCCGACCACGCCTGGCTGGTCAAGGGCGCGTGGAACGTGATGGTGGTGCGCCAGCCGGATGGGCTGGTGGTGATCGAAGCGCCACAATCGAGCGCGCACTCCGCGCAAGTTCTCGACCTGCTCGGCAAGCGCTTTCCGGACGTGCCGGTCAAGGCACTGGTGTCCACCACGGACTCCACCTGGCACATTGCTGGCGTGCGCACCTATGTCGCGCGAGGTATTCCTGTCTACGTGCTCGACGCGAACAAAACCCGCCTCGCGCGGGAAATCGGTGCCAGCCACAGCCAGCTGCCGGATGCACTCAGCCGCCACCCACGGCCCGCCGACCTGCGCGTGGTGAGCGACAAGACCACCATCGGAACCGGACCGACACAGTTGGACATCTACCCGATCCGCGGACACGGCGACGAACGCATGATGATGGTCTACATGCCGGGCGAGCACCTGTTGTACGGCAGCTCCAACGACGTCAATCTGAAACAGAAACCGAAACCGCGCGCCACCTTCAATGCATTCGAATTGGTGCGGCGCGTCCGGATGCTGGAATTGCCCGTGCAACACTACGTCGCCATTCACACGGCGAAGATGCCGTGGGACGAATTCCGGCACATTGTGCTGACACAGCCGGCGATATCGAGCGAGTGACGCCGCCTCGAGGCGGAAGCGAGCCTGGAGCCACCATCGCGGGCTACCGTGATCGTGAGCGAAACCGTTCCGGTCGGACAGCCACCGATGTTGCGCGAGCCATGCCAGCCTCGAACGACGGGGGCCATGCGCGCGTTTGCCCGTCTCGCGCCGCACCGCGATAATGCGCGGTTTAGTGCCCTCGGGAAGAATCATCCATGCTGGATCCGGCCCTGCTGCGCAATCATCTCGCGGACACCGCTGCACGCCTGAAGACGCGCGGTTTCGAACTCGACGTCGGCGCGGTCGAATCGCTGGAAGCCGACCGCAAGCGGCTTGCCACCGAAACCCAGGAACTGCAGGCGCTCCGGAATTCGCGTTCCAAGGCGATCGGTCAGGCCAAGGCGAAGGGCGAAGACACGGCGCCCATCATGGCCGAGGTCGCCGGCATCGGCGACAAACTGAAAGCCAATGAGGCTGCCTTGGCCGAGGTGCAGCAGAAGCTGTCGGCGATCGCGCTCGGCATTCCCAACCTGCCGCACGAATCCACGCCGGTCGGCAAGGACGAATCCGAAAACGTCGAGGTGTCGAAGTGGGGCACGCCGCGCACGTTCGAGTTCGCAGTGAAGGATCACGTGGAACTCGGCGCCCGCCATGGCTGGCTGGATGGCGAAGCCGGTGCCAAGTTATCGGGTGCGCGCTTCACCGTGATGCGCGGCCAGCTTGCGCGGCTGCATCGTGCGTTGGCGCAATTCATGCTGGACCTGCACACCGGCGAGCATGGCTACACCGAATGCAACGTGCCGCTGCTGGTGAATCCTGAGACGATGCGAGGGACGGGGCAATTACCCAAGTTCGAAGCGGATTTGTTTGCGACCTTTCGCCTGCCAGATCCGGAAACGGGGTGGAAAAAGGTAGGCAATGCCTTTGATTGGGAGAAGCTCAGGGACACAATCGTTAGAAGTGACGAGCCAGGTGAGCTGAACGCTTGGGAGCTGTTGAAGCCCTTTATAGAAATTCAAAAGGGTAACTATCTGATTCCTACCGCAGAGGTTCCACTGACGAATCTGGTATGCGAGTCGATCGTCGAAGCCGACGCGTTGCCGGTGAAGCTCACCGCGCACACGCCGTGCTTCCGCGCGGAAGCAGGCAGTTATGGCAAGGATGTGAAGGGCATGATCCGCCAGCACCAGTTCGAAAAAGTCGAACTGGTGCAGATCGTCGAGCCGTTGGAGTCGTTCGAAGCCTTGGAACAGCTGACCGGCCACGCCGAAAAGGTGCTGCAGAACCTGGAACTTCCGTATCGCAAAATGCAGCTTTGTACCGGCGACATGGGCTTTGCGGCAGCCAAGACCTACGACTTGGAAGTCTGGCTGCCGTCGCAGAACACCTACCGCGAAATTTCCTCGTGCTCGAACTGCACGGACTTCCAGGCCCGCCGCATGCAGGCGCGCTGGCGCAATCCCGCCACCGGCAAGCCGGAACTGGTACACACGTTGAATGGTTCCGGCCTCGCGGTCGGCCGCTGCCTGATCGCGGTGATGGAGAACTGTCAGAACGCCGACGGCTCGATCACGGTGCCAGAGGCGTTGAGGCCGTATATGAGCGGTACAGAACGCATTGCGTGATGGCCGTTAACCTTGTTCGCATATGGCACGACCGAACAACATAGAATCGTCATTCCGGCGAAAGCCGGACTGCGAAGGCAGGATGCCGGAGCGAACATCGGCGTAGCCGATGGCCCGAAGGGCGAGCCGCAGACGCGGCGAGTAATCCATTTGCTGTTCTTGCCTTTGGAACAAGGTCAAAATGGATTCCGGGTTCCGACCCAATGAAGCCGGGTCGGCCCCGGAATGACGAAGTTGTGGAGAGGTGGCTGAGTGGTCTAAAGCACCGGACTTGAAATCCGGCGTACGGTTCGCCGTACCGTGGGTTCGAATCCCACCCTCTCCGCCAAACACAAGAAGGGGCCCAAGGCCCCTTCGTCGTGTCTGGGAGATGGATGGTGTGGATGAACCCACTCGGGTTCGACAAATTCGTCTGGAACGAATTTGGACGCCGCAGGCGGCCCCGAGTGCAGCGAGGGGCGAGCATCATGGATGATGCGAGCAATCCCACCCTTTCCGCCACAAATGCAAACGCCCCTTGTGGGCGTTTTGCGTTTCTGGAGAAGTGGGGTGTCGACGAACCCACTCAGGTTCGATGAATTCGCCGGGAGCGAATTCGGACGCCGAAGGCGGCCCCGAGTGCAGCGAGGGGTGAACATCAGGAATGATGCGAACATCCCACCCTCTCCTGAAGCGCATCGCGCCGGGGAACCACATGTGGGGTTTCCGCGTTTGTAATGTCATTGTTGCGGGACTGCATACCGCAAAAAGCAATGACTTACGCGATCAGCGGCGGAACTTCGGCGGGCGGGGAAAACCTGAAGTGAAAGGCCGGGCATATTGCGGCCCAGGCGAGAAGGGTGCCTCTGGCTTCAGGCTGCCTTGTTGCTGTCGAGTTCACCGATGCGGACGACCGCATCGCGCGCAAGGGGATCGAGTCCGCCTCCGCCCGCCGCCAGATAGGCGACGATCTCCTTGCGCATGCGCGGCTCCCAGTATTTGCGCAAGTGGGTCGCCACGCTGTCGACTGCTTCGGCGTGCTGGGACTCGAAAGCGAAATAGGTGGCGATGTCGTTGGCCATTTCGACCAGATGTTCGGTATTCATGGATGCTCCTCGATTACAAGGCCGCGCAAGCGTCCCGGGGCACCGTGGACGACCCAACCTGCGCCGGGCGGTCGCGCTCGCGGCGCCTCGCACCCTGTGCGTCGACGCGCAATACGCTGGCGGCATCGGCCTGCAACAGCGTCGCCGCCGCAGCTTCAGCCGGCGCCGACATCGGCTGCAGCCTCGGGCAGCAGCTCGCGCTGCTTGCGGTCGAAGGTCTGGTGGCGCTTCTGCCATTCGGAGGGCTGCTCGACGCGCGTCACCTGCACGGCTGTGACCTTGTACTCCGGGCAGTTGGTCGCCCAGTCGGAACTCTCGGTGGTAACGACGTTGGCGCCGGTTTCCGGAAAGTGGAAGGTGGTGTAAACCACGCCCGGCTGCATGCGTGTGGAGATGCGCGCGCGCAACACCGTCTCGCCGGCGCGGCTGGCCACGCCCACCCAGTCGCCGTCCTTGATGCCGCGATCTTCGGCATCATGCGGATGCACCTCCAGTACGTCCTCGCTGTGCCAGCGCACGTTCTCGGTGCGCCTGCTCTGGGCACCCACGTTGTACTGCGACAGGATGCGGCCGGTGGTCAGCAGCAATGGATAGCGCGACGTGGACTTCTCGCGCGTCGCGACATAAGGAGTGAGCATGAATTTGCCCTTGCCGCGGATGAATTCGCCGATGTGCAGAACCGGCGTACCTTCGGGCATCTCGTCGTTGCAGGGCCACTGGATACCGCCCAGGCGATCGATCTTGTCGAAGGACATGCCGGCGAAAGTCGGGGTCAGGATGGCGACCTCGTCGAGGATCTCGCCGGCGTGCTTGTAGTGCATCGGATAACCCAGCGCGTTCGAGAGCATCTGCGTGATCTCCCAGTCCGCGTAACCGGCTTTCGGCCGGATCAGCTCGCGCACGCGTGAGGTGCGGCGCTCGGCGTTGGTGAAGGTGCCGTCCTTCTCCAGGAACGAACTGCCGGGCAGGAACACGTGCGCGTACTTGGCCGTTTCGTTCAGGAACAGATCCTGCACCACCACGCACTCCATGGCCTGCAGTGAGTTGGTGACGTGCTGCGTGTTGGGATCGCTCTGGGCGATGTCCTCGCCCTCGATGTACAGGCCCTTGAAGCTGCCGTCCAGCGCCGCGTCGAACATGTTGGGGATGCGCAGGCCCGGCTCGGCGCTGAGCTTGACGCCCCAGACCTTCTCGAACTCGCCGCGTACCTTGTCGTCCGAGACGTGGCGGTAGGCGGTGAACTCGTGCGGGAAGGAGCCCATGTCATTCGAGCCCTGCACGTTGTTCTGGCCACGCAGCGGTTCCAGTCCGACGCCTTCGCGGCCGATGTTGCCGGCGGCCATGGCCAGGTTGGCCAGCGCCATCACCGCCGTCGACCCCTGACTGTGTTCGGAAACGCCCAGTCCCCAGAAAATGATGCTGTTGACGCGACCGCCGGGGCCGGAGCCGTTGTCGACACCCGCGCCGGCGTACAGGCGCGCGGCTGCGCGTACCTTCCCGGCAGGTACGCCGGTGTGTTCCTCCATCGCCTCGGGTGAGTTTTCCGGGCGCGCGATGAACGCACGCCATTTCTCGAAGGCAGGATGTTCGCAACGCGCGCGGACGTAATCCTCATCGACCAGGCCTTCGGTGACGACCACGTGTGCGATGCTGTCCAGCAGCGCGACGTTGGTGCCAGGCCGCAGCTGCAGATGGAAAGCGGCTTCGACATGCGGGCAGCGCACCAGGTCGATCTTGCGCGGATCGGCGACGATCAGCTTGGCGCCTTCCCGCAGCCGGCGTTTCATGCGCGAGCCGAACACCGGATGCGCGTCCGTTGGATTGGCGCCGATCAGGAACATCACGTCGGTGTGTTCGATGGTATCGAAATCCTGGGTGCCGGCCGACTCGCCGATGGTGGTCTTGAGCCCGTAGCCGGTCGGCGAATGGCAGACGCGCGCGCAGGTATCGGTGTTGTTGTTGCCGAAGGCGGCGCGCACCAACTTCTGCACCAGGTAGGTTTCCTCATTGGTGCAACGGCTGGAGGTGATGCCGCCGACCGAGTCGCGGCCGTATTGCGCCTGGATGCGCTTGAACTCGGAGGCCGCGTAGTCGATGGCTTCTTCCCAACTCACGACCTTCCACGGGTCATTGATCCGTTTGCGGACCATCGGCGTGGTGATGCGATCCGGATGCTCGGCATAGCCGATGGCGAAGCGGCCCTTGACGCAGGAATGACCGTGGTTGGCGCGGCCGTTCATGTCCGGCACCATGCGCACGATCCTGTCGCCTTTCATCTCGGCACGGAACGAGCAGCCGACGCCGCAATAGGCGCAGGTGGTCACCAGGCTGCGATCCGGTTGGCCCATCTCGATCAGGGACTTCTCGGTCAGCGCGGAGGTCGGGCACGCCTGGATGCAGGCGCCGCAGGACACGCACTCGGAATCCAGAAACGATTCGTCCTGGCTGGCCGACACCTTCGATTCGAAGCCGCGTCCCTGGATCGTCAAGGCGAAGGTTCCCTGCACATCCGCGCAGGCGCGCACGCAACGCGAGCAGACGATGCAACTGGAAGGATCGAAGGTGAAATACGGGTTGCTCTCGTCCTTGGCCGCGAAGAGCGGATTGGCCGTGCCGTCCTCGCGCTGCGGATTGACGTGGTTGGCGCCGTCGTAGCCGTAGCGCACTTCGCGCAGGCCGACCGCGCCGGCCATGTCCTCCAGTTCGGAATGCCCGCAGGCCGGCGATGTCAGGGAATTCACCGGCTGGTCGGAAAGGTACAGCTCCATCACGCCGCGGCGCAGTTGCGCCAGTTTGTCGGACTGGGTGCGCACCACCATGCCCTCGGCTACCGGCGTGGTGCAGGAGGCCGGGTAACCCTTGCGGCCCTCGATCTCGATCAGGCACAGCCGGCAGGAACCGAAGGGTTCCAGCGAATCGGTGGCACACAGCTTGGGGATTTTGGTGCCGGCCAGCGCCGCCGCGCGCATTACGGAAACGCCCTCCGGTACGCTGACCTCGAAGCCGTCGATCGTCAGCGTGACGCGCTCGGTGCTCTTCGAACCCGGAGTCCCGAGATCGGAGTCCGCGATTGATCTCATGACATCATCCTCCAGCTTTGGTGGCCCTGGGGGCAGGTTTGCCCCCCGCCGGCCGCACGAAATCTTCCTGCCAGTAATTGAGGGCGCTCAGTACCGGCATCGCCGTCAAGCCGCCGAGCGCGCACAGCGACCCGTTCGTCATGGTGTCGCACAAATCCCGCAGCAACACGGTATTCGCTTCGCGATCCCGATTGGCGCGAATGCGTTCGATGACCTCGACCCCACGCGGCGAGCCGATGCGGCAGGGCGTGCACTTGCCGCAGGATTCGATCGCACAGAACTCCATCGCAAAACGCGCCTGCGCCGCCATGTCGACCCGGTCGTCGAACACCACCGCGCCCGCGTGGCCAAGCATGGCCCCGATTCCCAGAAACGCCTCGTAATCGAGCGGAGTGTCGAAATGTTTTTCCGGAATGTAGGCGCCCAAGGGACCACCGACCTGGACTGCGCGGATCGGCCGGCCGCTGCGGGTGCCGCCGCCGAAGTCGTAGAGAAGCTCGCGCAGACTGAGGCCAAACGCAACTTCGACCAAACCGCCGTGTTTGACGTTGCCGGCGAGCTGGAATGTATTGGTCCCTCGCGAGCGGTCCATGCCATAGTCGGCGTAGAACTTCGCACCCTTGTCGAGAATGATCGGAACCGACGCCAGGGTGATGACGTTGTTCATGACCGTCGGTTTGCCGAACAGCCCCTTGATGGCAGGCAACGGCGGCTTGCTGCGAACCTCGCCGCGCTTGCCTTCCAGCGATTCCAGCAAGGACGTCTCCTCGCCGCAGATGTAAGCCCCGGCGGCCATGCGCACTTCCACGTCGAAAGACTTGCCGCTACCGCGGATGTTTTTACCCAACCAGCCGTCGGCGCGCGCGGCGGCGATCGCGGCCTCCAGCGCGCGCTTTGCATGTGGATACTCACTGCGCAAATAGATGTAGCCATGCGTGGCGCCCACCGCCAACGCCGCGATGGTCATGCCTTCGATCAGGCACAGCGGATCGCCTTCCATCAGCATGCGGTCGGCGAAGGTGCCGGAGTCGCCCTCGTCCGCATTGCAGACGACGTACTTCTGGTCGGCGGGGGCATCGGCACAGGTTTTCCACTTGATGCCGGTCGGAAACGCGGCACCGCCGCGGCCGCGCAGGCCGGAATCCGCCACCGCCTGGATGATCTGCACAGGCTTCATCTTCAGTGCCGCTTTCAACCCGCGGAAACCGGCGTGTGCGAGGTAGTCGTCCACCGACAGCGGATCGATGACGCCGACACGGGCGAACGTGAGCCGCTGCTGTTTCTTGAGCCAGGGAATCTCCTCGGTCGGCCCCAGGCGCAGCTTGTGGATGCCGCCGGTGAGGAAATCCGCGGCGAACAGCCCCGACACATCCTCCGCCGTCATCGGTCCGTAGGCGACGCGCGTGCCTTCGACTTCGACTTCGACCAGTGGCTCCAGCCAGAACAGGCCACGCGAACCGTTGCGCACCAACTCCACTTGCCGGCGGCGCTTGCGCGCTTCGGCGGTAATGGCCGTAGCGACTTCCTCGGCGCCCAGCGACAGCGCCGTCATGTCGCGTGGCACATAGACCCTGATGACCGCGGACCCCGCGCTCTTCATGGCCGCCGCGGGTTTTGATCCCGCTGTCTTGCGCGCTGCGCTCATCGCCGCGCCCCCTTCAAACCCAGCAAGCTGTCAAAACGCTGCGGAGTGACCCGTGCGTGGGGTTCCTCGTCGATCATCATCGCCGGGCCACAGGCGCAATTGCCGAGACAGTAGACGGGTTCCAGCGTGTAGCGCCCGTCCGTCGTGGTTTCGTGGAAATCGACGCCCAGCCGCTTCTTGGCGTGCTTCTCCAGGCTGGCGCAACCGTTGGCTTGGCAGGCCTCGGCGCGGCACAGATAGATCGTCCGTTTGCCGGCTTTTTCGGTACGAAAGAAGTGGTAAAAGCTGATCACGCCGTGCACTTCGGCGCGAGAGATGTTGAGGCGATGGGCGATCAGCGGCACCGACTCCTTGGGAATATGACCCAGCGCATGCTGGATATCGTGCAGCACCGGCAACAGCGGGCCGGGAAGAGCGCCCGAATGTTCGACGGCAGCCTCTACCGCTTTGCGCACTCCGGCGGCAAGCCCGGCGCCGGGTTCCTGCGGCGGCATCGCCACCGGCGCCATTCTGGTTCTGGCCTTCATGTTTGCACTTCCTCCTCCGCGTTTTGCCTGCGTTCGAAACCGTGGTAACGCGTCCAAGCCGGCGATGCATCTTCCACCACTGGCTGATACGCCACCGCGTCAAGCCTGCAACCTCGGGAAGGCACGGTGCACAGCACTGTAATGCAGCGACAGGTTGCGGCCGTGTCGAAACAACGGCGCCGACATTGCGAGAGGCACTCGGCGACTTGCCCGACTGATTGGTGAGGCTACGCCGCGGATGGAACGATTGCAAAGCGTCTGCCATGTGGCAGCCAGGTGGTAGTGCGATTCAGTTGGTGACTGACCGCCCGTGGCCGACTGCCGAAGTTTACTCGCCCGGCATAGCTTGGTCGTGGTTGCTGCACACGACCGCCGTTCGCCTGCTGCTCCGCGGCTGGATATCGCGGCGCATACCCGGTGCTACCCTGCCTTTTGTTTGCGAGGTGCTGCCAAAATGTCAGCTGCAACGACTATCGCTATGCCCCTTCGTTCCGAAGGGGGTGATTCATGCCGTGGCAGCATCCGCCTTCCAGAGGAAGGGGAATGAAGGGGCATGCCAGTGGCAAGGTCCATCGCCGCCCTCACGCGGGTCCATGTGCTTCAGGAGAACTCAATGTTCGACCACGTCGTATTCGGAGCCAGCGATTATGCGGCGAGCAAAGCCTTTTTCCTCAAGGCACTCGAACCGATCGGCATGGCTGTGGTCGTGGAGGGGCCGCTCGGCATCGAGCTTAGCGCAGACGGCAAGACTTCATTGTGCTTGTTCCAAACCACGGAGAAGCCTGCGCATCTGCACTTGGCATTCAAGGCCGACAATCGCCAGCAGGTCGAAGCTTTCCATCGCGCGGCGCTGGAAGCGGGTGGCAAGGACAACGGTGCGCCAGGCCTGCGTCCGAACTACAGCGGGAAATACTTCGCAGCTTTCATCGTTGGTCCGGACGGGCACAACATCGAAGTGGTTTGCCACGAACCCGTGACCTGACTGACCAGGTCGGGGGTTGCCAGCAGGTTTCCGCTGGCAACCGGGCGCCATGCCAAGGTCACGCCGCGACACGCAGGTCGCCTTCGATCTGCGCGAGCGCGCTCGCGATGGCGGTTTCGCGTTGCTCGGCGCCAAGGTTCAGGCCTTCCGCGCGCACGAATTCCATGTCGTGGACGCCGATGAAACCGAACACCTGGCGTAGATAGCGCTCCTGGAAGTCGATGGCTTGCGCCGGACCTTCGCTGTAGATGCCACCGCGCGCGGACGCGACGATCACGCGCTTGCCACCCGCCAGGCCTTCGGGGCCGTTTTGGGTATAGCGAAAGGTCTTGCCTGCGGTCAGGATGCGGTCGATCCACGCCTTGAGTTGCGAGGGAATGTTGAAGTTGTACATCGGCGCGCCGATCACCACGGTATCGGCGGCCAGGAATTCGTCGAGGATTTCCGCGTTGCGTGCGACGCAGGGGTGGTCCTCGGCCAGCAGCGGCGTGAAATGGGGCAGGCTTTGCGCGGCAAGATCGCGACGGACGACCTCGACGCCGGGTTGTTCGGCGTGCAGGCGCGCAACGATGGCGGACGTAAGTTTGCGCGAAGCCGAATTGTCACCCAGTACGCTGGAATCGATGTGCAGCAGTTTCATGCGAGTGCCTCCATGGGCGTGCGAATGTGTACGCCATGCAAGGTAATTCGCGAAAGACGCGCCGATAAGATGGCAAAATTCGAACGGATCGTTCGTCGTGGAGAACAGCGTGTCAGCCGCCAATGGTTCGTTGCCCGATCTCAACGATTTCTATTTCTTTGCCGCGGTTGTCGAGCACGGCGGATTCTCGGCTGCCAGCCGTGCGCTGAACGTCCCGAAGTCGCGCTTGAGCAAGCGCGTTTCACAGTTGGAAGATAGGCTGGGCATCCGCCTGCTGCAGCGAACCACGCGCAGATTCGTGGTGACCGAAGCCGGCGAACGTTTCTATCGCCACTGTCAGGCGATGCTCGCCGAGGCGCGCGCCGCTACCGAAGATGCAAGATCGCTGGTTGGTGAAGCGCGCGGGCTGGTGCGGCTGAGCTGCCCGGTGTCGCTCTCGCAAAGCCTGCTGGCGCCGTTGTTGCCGCAGTTTCTGAAGCAATACCCCGAGGTGCAATTGCGGGTTCTTTCCAGCAACCGGCGGGTGGATGTGATCGGCGAGGGTTATGACATCGCCATCCGTGTGCGCGACAACCTCGATTCGGATGCGGAACTTGTGGCGCGCAGTTTCGGACCCAAGCGCGTGCTGCTGGTGGCCAGCCCGGGCTTCCTCGAAAAACACGGCACACCGCAAACGCCACAGGCGCTCTCGGAGTTGCCGGTGCTCAGTTTTGTCGAGCACGAGGGCGAACAGACCTGGGACCTGTACGACAGCGCCTGCGCAAAGATCAGCGTGCCGGTACGGCCGCGTCTGGTTTGCGGCGAATTCCCCGTGCTGATCGAAGCTGCGGTGCAGGGCATCGGCATCGCCTGGGTGCCGGAATCCTCATGCATTTCCGAACTGCACAGCGGTCGCCTGCGCGTCGTGTTGCCGGATTGGGGTCTGCCGCAAGGCATCCTGCACATCGTTTATCCGAGCCGGCGCGGCATGCTTCCGGCGGTGCGCGCGCTGGTGGAATTCCTCGCCGATGCATTCGAGCACCGGGCTGACGAATTGATGAATGGTGTCCGATGACGTTCGCCGGTCCGATCGGCTGTCGCAAACACCCGATGCGAACGGCGGAAGCGGCTGCGCCGATTTCGCCCTACGGTCACTGAGGAATTGATGAATGGTGGTCACTGACAGCGTGCTACCATCCAGAACCTTTGCGTAACCTGCGGTGCTACTCGCTATGTCAATGTGGCTCGCCCTGCGGGCTGCTTGGCGGCGTTCAAATCGGTAGCTCGCGGCTGTTCTGCAAAGATTCCTATTGACCGGAACGACTCCATGCAGATCGAAACCAAACTACCCAAGGTCGGCACCACCATCTTTACGGTGATGAGCCAGCTCGCGCTAGAGCACAAGGCCGTGAATCTGGGGCAGGGGTTCCCTGATTTCGAAACGCCGGCGAGTCTGCGTGAGGCATTGACGCGCGCGATGAACGAAGGCAAGAACCAGTACGCGCCGATGAGCGGCATCCCGAAACTGCGTGAGCAGATCGCGCTGCAGGTGGAGCGCCTGTACGGACGCCGCATCAGCGCCGACACCGAGGTGACCGTGACCTCCGGCGCGACCGAGGCGATCTTCGCGGCGATCGCCTGCGCGGTGCACGCGGGCGACGAGGTGATCGTGCTCGATCCCTGCTATGACTGCTACGAACCCGCGATCGCGCTGGCCGGCGGCAAGACCGTGCACGTGCCATTGCGATTGCCGGACTTTGCCGTGGATTGGCAACGGGTGCGCGACGAGATCACGCCGAAGACGCGCATGATCATGGTCAACAGCCCGCACAATCCGTCGGGAGCGGTGTTTGCCGAGAGCGATCTCGACACGCTGGCCGAGATTGCCGGCAAGCACGGATTGCTGGTGATTTCCGACGAGGTGTACGAACACATCATTTACGACGGCCACACCCACCTCAGCGTGTCGCGCCGACCGGAGTTGGCCGAGCGCAGTTTCGTGATCTCTTCGTTCGGCAAGACCTGGCATTGCACCGGTTGGAAGGTCGGCTATTGCGTCGCGCCGAAGCTGCTGACGGCGGAATTTCGGAAGGTGCACCAGTACCTGACTTTTTGCACCTTTCACCCGGCGCAGTGCGCATTTGCCGAAGTGATGGAGCACGAGCGACAGCACGCCGGCGACCTTGCCGCGTTTTATCAGGCCAAGCGCGACCGGTTCCGGGAACTGCTTGCAGGCTCGCGCTTCAAGCTGCCCGAAGTGCACGGCGGCTATTTCCAGTTGGCCGATTATTCGGCGATCCGCGACACCGACGACCTCAACTTCTGCGAATGGATGGTGCGCGAGGCCGGCGTCGCCGCGATCCCGGTTTCGGCGTTCTACGA
>JBOHYW010000089.1:0-14586 GCA_050738155.1 Rhodanobacteraceae bacterium | reverse complement strand
TCCAGCAGCGCGCCCAGTATCAGGAAGGCCGCAAGGTGCGCGGCAGCCGTCAGGCGCGCGCGATGGGCAAGGCCAGCAAGTTCGGGCGCAGGGAAGCCGAGGCCGCCTGGAAAAATGCCGAGGTGGATGCGTTGTATCAGCTTGTCGGCGCTGGCGTGCGGGTGCCGCGGCCGTATGGCTATTTCGATGGCGTGCTGGTGATGGAGCTGGTCGCCGATGCCGACGGGTTTCCGGCACCGCGGTTGGGCGAGGTGGAGTTGTCGGCGCAGACGGCGCGCGAATACCATCGCGTTCTGGTCCGCCAGATCGCGTGCATGTTGTGCGAGGGACTGATCCACGGCGATCTGTCCGAATACAACGTGCTGGTGGCGCCCGACGGTCCGGTCATCATCGATTTCCCGCAGGTGGTCAGCGCCGCGGGCAACAATGCCGCGCGGACCATGTTGCGGCGGGACGTGGGCAACGTCACGATCACTCTGTCGCGCTTCGCGCCGGAACTGCTCGATACCCATTACGCCGAGGAAATGTGGGCGCTGTTCGAGCAAGGCAAACTGCGGCCGGACAGCGAACTGACCGGCAACTTCGTGTTCGACGAAGGTGAGGTGGACGTGGACAGCGTGATGCAATCCATCATCGATGCGCGTGAAGAGGCCATCATTCGCCAGCAGGGGCGCGAATTGGCGCAGGCGGAGGGTTGAGGCTGGCCGCGCAGCCTTTGTAAGTTGGGTCGAGCCCGGGCTTGGTCCGGGCGAACCCCAACATTTTCCTCGATGTTGGGGTTCGCAAAAAGCGCCCACTCCAACCTACGCGCTACGGCGTGCATTGGCAGGGCAGGTTGGCCGTGCAACCTTTGCAGGTTGGGTTGAGTCCGGGCTTTGTCCGGGAGAAACCCAACGTCGCGGAAAGATTGTTGGGGTTCGCAGAAAGCGCTCACCCCAACCTACGCGCTGCACCAGCGCAACGCGGCAAGTCGAAGCGCGTGAAGTCCGCCAACCCGCGTCGATCCGCAAAGTCGGCCAAGGGCAACAAACGGGTCGCGAAGAAGCAGGCCAAAGCGGCGGGCAAGCCGAATGACGCCAAACGGCACAAGGCCGCCTGAAACCCCGGCCATCTTCACCCGCATAATTTGCTTGCCCGTTTGCTTGCTACAGTTGATCGCGTCACTGCATCTGCGGCAGGTCGAACACCAGCAGCTCGGCGCCGGTTCCGCGCTCGATGTGCGCGGCATCCTCCTCGGCGTACAGCAGGGCATCGCCGGCGGACACGGCATGGCCGTTCACCATCGCCGAGCCCTTGACCACGTGCACGTACCCCAAGCGGCCCAGCGCGAGCGGCAGCGTGGCGGTCTCGTCGCCATCGAACAGGCCGGAATACATCCGCGCGTCCTGGTGGATCGTGACCGATCCGTCGGCACCGTCCGGACTGGCCACCAGCCGCAGGCGGCCGCGCTTGTCCGTGTCCGGGAACGTTTTCTGTTCGTAGCCGGGGGTGATGCCGGTGAACTTCGGGATGATCCAGATCTGCAGGAAGTGGGTCAGGCGCTCGCTGTCATGGTTGTACTCGGAATGGGTGACGCCACTGCCCGCGCTCATGCGCTGCACCTCGCCGGGGACGATCGATGCGCCGTTGCCCATCGAATCCTTGTGGCCGAGTGCACCATCGATCACGTAGCTGATGATCTCCATGTCGCGGTGGCTGTGGGTGCCGAAGCCTTGGCCCGGTTGTACGCGGTCTTCGTTGATCACGCGCAGCGGACCCCAGTGCACGTGCCGAGGATCGCGGTAGTCGGCAAACGAGAAACTGTGCCAGGACTCCAGCCAGCCGTGCTCGGCATGGCCGCGTTCGTTGGCGGGGCGCAAGGTGATCATGGGTTCGCTCCGGTTGGCGGCATGCGGATAGTGTGCATCGTTTCAGATGCGAGACCAATCGAAGCAAAACGATGAAGCAAAAACGGCGTCGGGTTCTTTTTTGAACGATCGAGCGACGGCACTGGATCCCGGCCTTCGCCGGGACGACGGCATCGTAGGTTGGGTTGAGCCCGGGCTTCATCCGGGCGAAGCCCAACTTCAACGGAGCAATGTTGGGCTTCGCAGAAGGCGCTCAGCCCAACCTACGCGCTACATGTGGATAGTGTGCATCGTTCCAGCGGTGAAACCAATCGAAGCAAAACGATGAAGCAAAAACGGCGTCGGGTTCTTTTTTTTGAACGATCAAGCGACGGCACTGGATCCCGGCCTTCGCCGGGGACGACGGCATCGTAGGTTGGGTTGAGCCCGGGCTTCATCCGGGCGAAGCCCAACTTCAACGGGGCAATGTTGGGCTTCGCAGAAGGCGCTCAGCCCAACCTACGCGCGTTGGATGCCGGCGTGCGCCGGGACGACGAGCAAGAGCTGGATCCCGGCCTTCGCCGGGACGACGAGCCGTTGCGACATGCGAGGTTTCGCGCGTCGCACATCGCGCTACGATGTACGGTCTCGACCACCGGAGGGCAGAAATCATGAGACCGGACGACGACGCCTGCTGGCCCGCGCTGCCGTACGAGGCGTGGAAGGACACCTACGACACGCTGCATCTGTGGTCGCAGGTGGTCGGCAAGATCGCGCTGGCGCAGGCACCGCCGCTCAATCATTGCTGGGCCGTGGCGTTGCGGGTCACGCCGCGCGGATTGACGACGCGCCCGCTGCCGCACGGCACCCGCACCTTCACCATCCAGTTTGATTTCATCGATCACCAGTTGCTGATCCGCACCTCGGACGGCATGACGCGCACCCTGGCGTTGCGGCCGTGCAGCGTCGCGGATTTTTATCGCGAATTGCTGGACACGTTGAAGGCCATGGGATTGCCGGTGAAGATCCATCCAACGTCGGCCGAATTGCCCGAACCGATCCGGCTGGACCGTGACACACAACACCACAGTTACGACCGCGAATACGCGAACCGCCTGTGCCGCACCCTGGTGCAGGTGGATCGCGTGTTCACCGACTCGCAGTGCGCGTTCGTCGGCAAGAGCAGCCCGGTGAATTTCTTCTGGGGCAGTTTCGATCTGGCGGTGACGCGGTTTTCCGGCCGCCGCGCGCCGCCGCGCGACGGTCCGGCGTTCGAGCAGGATGCGTATTCGCACGAGGAGATCAGCCATGGTTTCTGGCCAGGCAGCGGGCCAGTGCTGGAGCCGGCGTTCTATGCGTACGCCGCGCCGGAACCGGATGGGCTGAAGGAAGCGCGCGTGTTGCCGGAGCAGGCGTACTACCACCGCGAACTCGGCGAATTCATCCTGCCGTACGAAGCGGTGCGGCAGGCCGACGCGCCGGACGACGTGATCCACGCCTTCATCGACAGCACCTACGCGCGCGCTGCGGAGCTCGCGCACTGGGACCGCCAGGCGCTGGATCGGGTGATGGCAACTGGATGATCGATGGCCGATTGCGCCGGTGCGCAGGTCCGATGGGATATGCCGGGCATTCGTCCACCGAAATTGCATGATCGTGGATGGCGCGCCGCGCGTCGTTGGCGATAACGGTCGTGCCGGGTGCGTAGTACCAGTACGCGTCGCGCGGTTGGCCCGCGGGGGGTAGACTGCCGGCAAGACAAATGGCGGCAAGGGAAAGCGACCATGTGGATCATCATCATCGTCGCGGCGGTGGTCGTCACGGCCCTGGTGGTCGTGGTGCTGATGAATTTCCATCGCCCCGAGAGGGCCGTCCGGCACGCCATCGAGCACCGTTTTGCCATCGATGATCCGCAGCTGCGGCGGGAGATGGACGCGTTGCTGGGGCCGGCGGTGCTGGAGGGCAACGCGATCGAGCCGCTGCAAAACGGTGACGAAATCTTCCCGGCGATGCTGGAGGCGATACGCGGCGCGCAGCGCAGCATCACCTTCGAGACCTACATTTATTGGTCCGGCGACATCGGCAAGATCTTCGCCGATGCCCTCAAGGAACGCCGCGGCGCTGGCGTGTCGGTGCATGTGATGCTGGACTGGGCCGGCAGCGCCAAGATGGATCATGCGCTGTTGCAGGAGCTGGTGGATGCCGGCATCGAAGTGGAGCGCTACCATCCGCTGCGCTGGTACACCGTCGGCCGGCTCAACAACCGCACGCATCGCAAGCTGCTGGTGGTGGACGGGCGCATCGGTTTCACCGGCGGGGTGGGCATTGCTGACCAGTGGCAGGGCCACGCGCAGGACCCGGATCATTGGCGCGACATCCATTTCCGCGTGGAAGGCCCGGTGGTGGCGCAGATGCAGGCGGCCTTCATGGACAACTGGATCAAGACCACTGGCCGCGTGCTCAACGGTGGCGACTATTACCCGCCGCTGCAGCGTAGCGGCGATCGCGCCATGCACCTGTTCATCAGTTCGCCCGCGGGCGGTAGTTCGAGCATGCGGCTGATGTACCTGCTGGCGCTGTCGGCGGCCACGCGTTCGATCGACCTGCAGGCGGCATATTTCATCCCGGACCGGCTGGTGGTTGACGCGCTGCTGGTGGCGCGCGCTCGCGGGGTCAAGGTGCGGCTGCTGGTGCCGGGTCGCTACATCGACTCGATGGCGGTGCGGGTCGCCAGCAAGCGGCGCTGGGGTCCCCTGCTCGAGGCCGGCGTGGAAATCCACGAGTTCGTGCCGACCATGATGCACAACAAGATGCTGATCCTGGACGGCGAACTGGTGTCGGTGGGTTCCACCAACTTCGACATGCGTTCGTTCGACCTCAACGACGAGGCCAGCCTGAACATCTATTCGCGGACGTTTGGTCAGCGCATGACCACGGTGATGGAGGCGGACCTGGAGCGCGCGAAACCGTACACGCTGGAAATGTGGAAGCGGCGGCCGTTGCGCCAGCGGATCGGCGAACGCCTGGCGCAGCCGCTGGAGTCGCAGCTTTAAGCTCGTGTAGGACGGGATAGCCGCGTAGCGGCGTATCCCGCCGCAGCCGCACCGCATCCGTGATGGGTTACGCGCCTGTGGCGCTAACCACCCTACAGCGCTGGGAGCGCAGCACCTGCCAGACGCAATCGTAGCCGCAAGCCTGCGGCCATAGCCCGGGTCTCGCGCCCTCGCGCTCGCGCGCGCTCGCCCCGCATTGCACGGGTGTAGCATGGCGGACTGTTGCCGCGAGTGGGGAAGCGCCATGAAGCCAGCCAGTGTCGTTCGTGTTTTTCAGCGGATGTCGGTCGCCTTTGCAGCCTCGCTGCTGACGGTCGCCGCCTGGGCCGGGCCGCCGCAGCCGAAATACCCGGATTACCCCAGCGAAATCCCCGCGCATTTCCAGCCTGCCACGGCAAGCTTCGACTACACCCGCAAAGTCGTGCAGGTCCCGATGCGCGATGGCGTGAAGTTGAACACGGTGATCATCGTGCCGAACTGCGCGAAGCACAGCGGCATCCTGCTGACGCGCACGCCGTACAACGCGGACCACATGACCAGCAAGAAGGCCAGCGGCCATCTCGGCCCGATGCTACAGGGCTACGACAACGTCACCCACATCATCCTCGCCGACTGCTACATCCGTGTGGTGCAGGACATCCGCGGCAAGTACGGTTCGGAAGGCGATTACGTGATGAACCGGCCGCTGGCGCACGGGTCGCTGAACCCGACGCCGGTGGACGATTCGACCGACGCCTACGACACCATCGAATGGCTGGTGAAGCACGTACCGCAGTCGAACGGCAAGGTCTGCATCCTCGGCATTTCCTACGACGGTTTCGAGCCGCTGATGGCGCTGGTGAATCCGGCGCCGGCACTGAAGTGCTCGGTGCCGATGAATCCGATGGTGGACGGCTGGATGGGCGACGACTGGTTTCACAACGGCGCGTTCCGCGAACAGAACATTCCCTACATCTACGAACAGGAAGCCAGCCGCAAGAACGAGTACAAGTGGTGGAGCGATTACCGCGACGACTACGATCTCTACATGAACGCCGGTTCCGCCGGCGCCGTCGCGCGTCGCCACGGCATGCAGCAACTCGGCTTCTGGAAAAAGATCATCGCGCATCCGGCCTATGACTCCTTCTGGCAGAGTCAGGCGATGGACAAGATCCTTGCCAAACAACCATTGAAGGTGCCGACGTTGCTGGTCGCCGGCTTGTGGGATCAGGAAGACATCTACGGCGCGTTGGCGGTGTATCGCGCGATGGAACCGAAGGACACGCACAACGACATGGTGTATCTCGCGCTCGGGCCGTGGTACCACGGCCAGGAAATCGCGGACGGCAGCCACCTCGGCAAGATCCGCTTTCCCACCGACACCTCGAAGTATTTCCGCCAGCACGTGCTGCGGCCGTTCCTCGCGCATTACCTGAAAGACAACGCACCGCCGTTGAAGATCGCGCCGGTCACCGCCTACGTGACGGGCGCCGATCATTGGGAGCAATTGAAGACATGGCCGGCCGGTTGCGCGAGCGGGTGCAACATCCAGCCCACGCCGCTGTATCTCGAAGCGCAGAACAAGCTTGGCTTCAAGGCGCCGGCTGCCGGCGGTGCCGGTTTCGACGAGTACATTTCCGATCCGGCGCATCCGGTGCCGTACCGGCAGCGCCCGATCCTGCCGATCGGCGAGGTTTCACCCGAAAGCACCTGGCACGAGTGGCTGGTGGACAACCAGAGCTTCGCCTCGGGTCGGCCGGATGTGCTGACCTACGAAACCGGCGTGCTGACCGAGCCGGTGAAGATCAGCGGACGTCCGTTGGTGCATCTCGTCGCGTCCACCAGCGGCACGGATTCCGATTGGGTCGTGAAATTGATCGACGTGTATCCGGACCAGGTCGCGGACGATCCGCAAATGGGTGGTTACCAGCTCGCGGTGGCGATGGACATCTTCCGCGGCCGCTACCGTACCAGCCTGAGCCATCCCCAGCCGCTGCAGGCGAACACGCCGCTGAAGTACGGATTTGCGCTGCCGGCCGCGAACCACGTGTTCCTGCCGGGGCACCGCATCATGGTGCAGATCCAGTCGAGTTGGTTCCCGCTTTACGACCGCAACCCGCAGAAATTCGTGCCGAACATCTTCTTCGCCAAGCCTGCGGATTACATCAAGGCCACGCAGAAGGTGTTTCACACGCCGGGGCAGGAGAGTTACGTCACCTTGCCGTTGGTGCAACAGAAGTAGCGGCGCAACGGTTGTGAGCATGGCCCCGCCTGAGCTATGTTTGCCGAGATTCTCGCTCCTGACGTGTAGGAGCCTGCGTGCAGGCGGCCGGACGACGCGTGCGACCGGTCGCGCCCACGGGCGCTCCTACAGCGGCATGGCGCGACGCGGTCGAGTACCGGTATTTCGTTGCCGTTGTGGTTGCGGTCGTAGCATGGCATGGGTTTCGCAAGGAGCACGCCATGGCCGATGAAAATGCCAGCAAGCAGCTCGAACATCTCACCGACACGCTGACGCAACTCAAGGAGATGCACCATTACGCGAAGAACAACGTCGAGCGGCTGACGGCGATCTGGCTGCTGTTCGAAGGTGAACTGTCGAAGCTGAAGCAGACCGACAAGATCGACGACCTGATGAACCGCCAGGGCCAGTTGCACGACGCGCTGGAAAAGGTCATCACCGATTTCGAGGCATTGCAGCAGGAGCTGCAACCGCCACCGGAAGAACCGGCGCGCTGAAGGCGGTGCCGCGGCGGACATCCGCTCAACGCGGAGGCTGCCGTGCGATCCAATTGTCGATAGTGGATTTGGGTAGCGGGAAGTAGCCGTTGGCGACTTGCGGGCCGCTTGCGCTGGCATCCGGCGTCAGGTGTACGTGCCATTCGCCGATGCGGCCGATTTGCAGGCAATCGTCGATGTCATGCAGATCGTCCTTGTGGGTTTCTTCGTGGTTTTGCAGCAGTGTGCATTTGGCCTGCTGCTTGGCTTCGGTCTTGTCCGGCGCACCGAAGAATCCCCATGCATGGTGTTCACCGAACACGCCCGGTCGGTAGCCGCCAATGTTGATGAAGTAGAGGTGCAACCCGCCGCGCGAGGGCGCGTGCGAAAGGTGCACGCGGTAACCCGTGACACTGTCCAGAACGCACCATGCATCCACGTGCAAGCCGCGCGGATCACCAAACCAGCCATCCAGAAGCTGGTCGTGCACGGCCTCCAGTGAATCGCCGACAGCGAACGCGACATCGTGCAACTCGGTTTTCGCGCCGGGCGCGGTACCGCCCAGCACGCAGGCGATCAGGCGTTCGGTCATGTTGATGGACCAGCAAGGGCGGGTCGTTCATCATGCCATGCCGGCTTGGCTGCGTCTTTCGATGCTCGCGCTTGCGCGGAAAGCCCGTTTCATGTTCCTTTCAAGCAGTCCTGTGTACGCTTCCATGTGCTGCTGCCGCGATTTCTTTCATGGAAGACACCAAAATGAAACACAAAGTCTTGTCGTTGCAGTCGGACTTCGACGTTGTATTCGCGTTACACAAGGTGCAGGCGGCGGAGATGACGCTCGCGCCGGGTGCAAGTACCGGCGGTCCGGACAATCGTCATGCCGGTGCCGACCAGTGGCTGTATGTCGTTTCCGGAACAGGAATGGCCATCGTCGAGGGCGTGCAGCAGCCATTGCAGGCCGGCAGTCTGTTGGTCATCGAACATGGCGAAGCGCATGAGATCGGTTGCAGCGGCGATCAGCCGCTGCGCACCGTCAACTTCTACTCGCCGCCAGCGTATCACGACGATGGGGAACCGCTACCGGCAGGCGATGGTTGATCGAACGGGAATGGGGGAGGCCGTCGGCGGTTCGCTATCGACGTTCGATCCGCGGAGTACCTGGGGGCCGTGCAGCCGCACGGGCGGAAAAGTTCGAACGAACCGGCATCGCGGCCGGCATCGTTGTCATTGCACGCGCCGCCACGGCTGCAGGTTGCGGCCGGCTTGCAGCGTGCGCCATGGATTGCGACGAATGTGTCTGGTTACACCAACGCCGCGGTTCCCCGCGGAAGTACTGCACGCGGTGCACTGAACCCGAACCGGCCTCGTCGGGAACAAGTGCGAATTCCAGGCCTCCGTTGATCACGTTCCAATGCGCCGCACCGCCAACCGGCATCGGCAAGCTTTTCACGTAAACGAAGCTGGCGTCGTACTTGCCATCCGTCCGCGGGGTAGTGCGCATCGCCACTTCGATGATGAACCGGCTGCCTACGGCGTGGCCCTTCACGGTTGCGGGTTTGACGATCCAGGCGTTGAGCTGTTTGATCAGCAGCTTGCGCAGCCAAGGCGTGAGCTGCTCGCTCGGAAGAATGTTGGTGACCTGTCCCTGTGCGTTGACCTGCACCACTACCGGCATGACTTCAGGCTTGAATTCGACCAGCGATCCGGACGCTGCCAATGCGGGTCCCGTGAACGCGGCGATGGCACAGGCAATCAGTGACGCATGAAAGAGTTTCATGGCAGCCTCCTCCAATGTCCGTGAAGGAGGCCAGCAGGCCGGCTGCTGGTCTCGTGAAAGTCATCCTACGCCAGCGGGCGCAGCGTGCCAAATGGGGTCTCGAAAAACCTCAATTCCGCGTCATTCGCGAACAACTTCGATCGATCCGCCCACAGTTTGTCCATCAGTGCCCGCCACGTGGCCATGCTGGCGCAACGCAGCCAGTTCAAGCCGGAAAGGCGGCCCGTGCGGTTCGATGCAGGTATTGCGATGACGATTGCCGATTCGGGCCAAAGGTTCGATAGATTGTTCCCGGCAGACCTGCGATAGTTCGCAGGCTGTGCATGATGGACGGCGCTTCTTGCCCGCTGCGCTGACGTGTTTCGCGCCAGTGCATTTCTCGTTCGGAGTTGATTGCGACATGCCAGATTCCCAAACCGCGTCATTGGCGCGGCATCTCAAGAATCGCCACATCCAGTTGATCGCGCTGGGCGGGGCCATCGGCACCGGTCTGTTCTACGGCGCAGCGGAATCGATCAAGTTGGTCGGGCCGGGCATCGTCCTGTCTTACCTCATCGGCGGCGTGATCATTTATTTGATCATGCGCATGCTGGGCGAGATGTCCACGCAGGAACCGGTGGCCGGGGCCTTCAGCGATTTCGCCAATCGCTACTGGGGTGGCTTTGCCGGTTTTCTTTCCGGCTGGAATTACTGGTTGCTCTACGTGCTGGTGAGCATGGCCGAACTGACGGTAGTCGGTCTGTACGTCGACTTCTGGGTTCCGGGTTTCCCGGCGTGGGCCGCGGCGCTGATCGTATGGGCGTTGGTGACCGCGATCAACCTGACCCAGGTCGAGCTGTTCGGCGAGTTCGAATTCTGGCTGGCGTTGATCAAGATTCTCGCGATCATCGGCATGATCGTATTGGGCCTGGTGTTGGTGTTCACCGGCGTCTCCGGCGCCGACACCGGCGTCAGGAATTTCTGGGCGTACGGTGGGTTCCTGCCCAACGGCGTGCGTGGCCTGTTGCTGTCGCTGGTGGTGGTGATGTTTTCATTCGGCGGCACCGAACTGGTCGGAATCACGGCGGGCGAGGCGGACGATCCCAAGCGCAGCATTCCGAAGGCGATCAACCAGGTGCTGTGGCGAATCCTGCTGTTCTACATCGGCGCGGTCGCGGTGCTGGTGATGTTGTACCCGTGGAACCAGATCGGCGTGAACGGCAGTCCGTTCGTGCTGATCTTTTCCGACCTCGGTATCCCGGCGGCAGCCGGCATCCTCAACGTGGTGGTGCTGACCGCATCGATTTCGGTCTACAACAGCGGCATGTACAGCAATGGCCGGATGCTCTTCAGCCTGGCCGAGCAGGGCAACGCGCCGCGCATGTTCCTGCGGCTCGGCCGCAACCACGTGCCGTGGGTCGGCATCGCGTTCTCGTCGGGCTGCACTTTCCTGGTGGTCGTCGTCAACTTCCTGGTTCCGCACGGCGCTTTCATGCGGGTAATGGCGATCGCCACCGCCGCGGCGGCGCTGACGTGGCTGATGATCGTGCTGGTGCATCTCAAGTTCCGCAAGGTGCATGCGCGCGCGGAACTCGCGTTTCCCGCGCCTTGGCATCCGTGGAGCAACTGGTTATGCGTAGCCTTCCTGCTATTGCTGGTCGCGCTGATGACCCAGCTCGATTCCACCCGCCCGGCGGTTTACGTTTTGCCGGTGTGGATATTGATCCTGTATGCGGGCTACCGGGTGCGGCAGCATCGTGCGAAGCTCGGGCAGGCTGACCAGGCGAGCCCGTGAGCGGATGCGATGATCGCTCGCATGCCCGGCGTGACCTTGGGCGGGCAACGGTTTGGCCATGGGAAGCGCTGCTTGCGTTTCGACCCCGCCCGCTGCGCGGCCGCAGCCCGTCCCGGGTCTGTCGAAGGACTCAACGCGAACGGAAAATATTCAAGCTGCACCACTACCCGCGAATCACTTCGCGAACAACTGCCCGCGATCGGCGAACGCCTTGAACTCAAGTGCGTTGCCACTCGGATCGAGCAGGAACATCGTGGCTTGCTCGCCGGGCTGACCCTTGAAGCGCACATGCGGCTCGATCACGAAACGCGTGCCGGCGGCGCGCAAGCGGTCGGCCAATGCGTGCCAGTCTTGCATCGACAGCACCACGCCGAAATGCCGCACCGGCACGTTGTCGCCATCGACGTTGTGTGCCGGCGAGGCACGCAGTTCTTCCGGTGCCAGGTGCGCGACGATCTGGTGGCCGTGAAAGTCGAAATCCACCCAACTATTGCTGGAGCGACCTTCCGGACAACCGAGCAACTCGCCATAGAACGCGCGCGCGTCGGTGAGCGAGGCGACCGGAAAGGCAAGATGGAATGGTGGCAGTTCGTGCATGGCGTGCAGGGTGGTGTGCGTGCCGACAGAGCTTACCGCTTCGCCGGCGCCAGTTGTACCGAGGCGATGCGCCAGTGCTGCCCGCTGTGTGTCACTTCGAGGGTGACGCCACGACGCATGAATACGCCGCCATGTTCGATTTCGTTGCTGGTGACGTAGTCGACCTCGCCGGTCACGCGGCAGCTCTCGCCATTCGCGCAATCGATCTTGTCGATCTCGATTTTTTGCGGCCAGGGGCTCGATCCTTCCCGCCCGATGGCTTGATCGGGGTGTGCACGCCAGGTCGCAAGCAGTTCCGGCGAGAGTACGTCGCCATACACCTGCGGCAATTCCCTGCGCACCGCATCGGGTGGCGCGAGCGTGGAGATTTTCTGCATTTGCTGGCCGAAGCGTTCGACGATTTTGCGTACTGCCGGCTTCGTGTCGGATGACGCGGGTGCAGTGGATGTCGCACCGGTGATAGGCGCGGATGTCTGTTGCGGGGCATTGGACGAGGAACAGCCGGCCAAGAGTGCGATGGCGGTGGCGATGACGATGTACTTGCGCATGCAATTCTCCCGTCGGCACTTGCCTCAATGCGAAGCGTGCGCCATTCCCAGCGTCTCGGCCACGATTTCGAACGAGCGCCTGCGCGCATCATGATCGAAGGTGTTGGCAGTCACGATCAACTCCTCCGGTTGGTGTTCCCCGATGAAGGCGTCGATGCCGGCGCGTACCGTTTCCGGACTGCCGACGACACTGCATGACAACGCCTGTTCGATGCCGGGCCTCTCGCCGGGTCGCAGGTAATCCTCGATGTCCTCGATCGGTGGTGGTACCTTGCCGCGCTGGCCGCGGCGCAGGTTGACGAACATTTGTTGCTGGCTGGTGAACAACCGGCGCGCCTCGGCATCGGTCGCAGCGGCGACGACGTTGAGGCCAAGCATCGCGTGCGGTTTTTGCAACGCCACGGAAGGCCGGAAATTGCGGCGGTAGGTTTCCAGCGCCTGTTCCATCGCTGCCGGCGCGAAGTGGGATGCAAATGCGTAAGGCAGCCCGAGATGCGCGGCAAGGTCGGCGCTGAACAGGCTCGATCCCAGCATCCAGACGACCACGTCGGTACCGGCACCAGGCACCGCGCGCACCCGCTGTTCTGGTTTGGCTGGTTCAAGAAAACCAAGTAATTCCAGAACGTTCTGTGGATAATCGTCGGCACTTTCGAAGTACCGCCGCAGGGCGCGAGCGGTTGGTTGGTCGGTGCCCGGCGCGCGGCCGAGACCAAGATCGATGCGTCCTGGGTACAAGGTGGCCAATGTGCCGAACTGCTCGGCCACCTGCAATGGTGAGTGGTTGGGCAGCATGATGCCGCCGGCGCCGACCCGGATGCGCGAGGTGGCACCGGCGACATGACCGATCAGCACGGCGGTCGCGGCGCTGGCGATGCCGGGCATGTTGTGGTGCTCGGCAAGCCAGTAGCGGCGGTAGCCGAGCCGCTCGGCGGTTTGCGCAAGATCCACCGTGTTGCGGAACGACTGTGCCGCGCTGCCGCCCTCGGCGATGGGCGCGAGGTCGAGAATCGAAATCGGGATCATGGAATCAAGCGGCCTTCACTGCGTCCTTCAACGATTGCATGTCGATCACGAAACGGTACTTCACGTCGCTCTTCAACATGCGCTCGTAGGCTTGGTTGATATCCTGCATCGCGATGGTTTCGATGTCGCAGACGATGTCGTGCTCGGCGCAGAAATCCAGCATTTCCTGGGTTTCGCGGATGCCGCCAATCAGTGAGCCGGCCAAGCCACGGCGCTTCAGCAACAGGCTGAAGATGTTGGGCGACGGGTGCGGCGTATCCACCGGCGGGGCGCCGAGCAGGCACATGGTACCGTCGCGCTTCAGCAGGCCGAGATAGGTGTCCAGATTGTGCGGCGCGGCGACGGTGTCGAGAATGAAATCGAAGCTGCCTGCGTGTTTCGCCATTTGCTCGGCGTCCTTCGAGATCACCACTTCGTCGGCACCGAGGCGTTTGCCGTCGGCGATCTTGTTTTGCGAAGTGGTGAACAGCACCACGTGCGCACCCATTGCGTGCGCCAGCTTGACGCCCATGTGACCGAGGCCACCAAGACCCACCACGCCAACCTTCTTGCCGGGACCGGTATGCCAGTGGCGCAGCGGCGAATAGGTGGTGATGCCGGCGCACAGCAACGGTGCGACCGCGGCGAGATCTTTCTTGTGGGGGATGCGCAACACAAATCCTTCATCCACCACGATGTCGGTCGAGTAACCGCCGAGCGTGTGGCCGCCGTCCGGCAAGGCACCGTCGTAGGTGCCGGTGAAACCGTTCTCGCAATAGTTTTCTTCGCCGGCCTTGCATGAATCGCAATGCCCGCAACTGTCCACCATGCAGCCGACGCCGACGGTGTCGCCGATCTTGAATTGCTTGACGTCGTTGCCGACGGCGGTGACGGTCCCGACGATTTCGTGGCCGGGTACGCACGGGTATTTCGTGCCGCCCCATTCGTTGCGCGCAGTGTGCAGGTCGGAGTGACACACGCCGCAGTAGAGGATTTCGATCTGCACGTCAGTCGGGCCGGATGCGCGGCGTTCGATTGCATGCGGGCCGAGTGGTTGGTCCGCGGCTTGCGTGGCGTAGGCGGGGGTGTTGGTCATTCGCAATTTCCTTTCAGTGACAATAACAAGCCCTCCCCTTCAAGGGGCCTGATTAGCGCTATATCTCAGTAAGTCACACTTACCGTCATTCCGGGGCGGTCTACAGCTTCATCGCAGACCGAACCCGGAATCTGCTCTTGGCCTCTGTTGCCATCAAAGGCAGATTCCGGGTTCGATCACCGATACAGCCGGTGATCGCCCCGGAATGACGACAAA
>JBOHYW010000088.1:0-14591 GCA_050738155.1 Rhodanobacteraceae bacterium | reverse complement strand
CCGCGCCGGCGAAGAGCCATCCCCCTCGATCCCCCTTCCTGCGGAAGGGGGAAGACCAGCATGCGCCAACCCGAGTCCCGAGTCCCGAGTCCCGAGTCCACAAAAAGCATAGCAGTAGTGGCGCCACCCGCCGCGCTTCAGCCCACCACGAAATTGACGATTTTGCCCGGCACCACGATCACCTTGCGCAGGTCCTTTTCGCCGATCGCCGTGGTCACGCCCGGCAGCGCGCGGGCCGAAGCCTGCAGCTGTTCGCGCGTGGCATCCGGCGCGGCTTCCAGCGTGCCGCGCAACTTGCCGTTGACCTGCACGGCCAGCGTCACACTGTCGCGCACCAGCGCGGTCGGATCGGCTTGCGGCCACGGCACGTCCTCGATCAGCGTTTCCGGATGACCCAGCACCTGCCACAGCGTGTGGCTGGTGTGTGGCGTGAACGGGTTCAACAACAAAACCATTGCTTCCAGTGCTTCGTGCCGCAACGCGCGACCGGCATCGCTCATGTCATCGAACTTCGACAACGCGTTCAGCAATTCCATAAGCGCCGCGATCGCGGTGTTGAAATTGCGCCTACGCCCGACGTCGTCGCCGACCTTGGCGATGGTTTCGTGCAGTTGGCGGCGAAATGATTTCTGCGCGGTGTTGAGCGCCGCAGGATCGACTTCTGGATGATCCGTCTGCGACGCATGCGTCACCACGTCACGCCAGAACCGGCGCAGGAAGCGCGCCATGCCCTCGACACCCGCTTCATTCCATTCCAATGACTGGTCGGGCGGCGATGCGAACATCGAAAACAGCCGCACGGTATCGGCACCGTAGCGGTCGATCATGGTTTGCGGATCGACGCCGTTGTTCTTCGATTTCGACATCTTCTCGGACGCGCCGATCGACACCGGTTCGCCGTCGGCTTTCAGCGTGGCACCGACCACGCGGCCTTTCTCGTCACGTTGAATATCGACGTCGGCGGGATTGATCCACTCGCGCTGCTTTTCCGAGTCGCGAGTCCCGAGTCCCGAGTCTCGATAAAACGTCTCCGCCACCACCATGCCCTGGCACAACAGGTTGATGGCCGGTTCGTCCGAATGCACCAATCCGGCGTCGCGCAGCAGCTTGTGATAGAAACGGAAGTACAGAAGGTGCAGGATCGCGTGCTCGATGCCGCCGATGTACTGGTCGACCGGCAGCCAGTAGTCGGCGCGCTTGTCGACCTGCGTTGCCGCACCGGGCGAGGTGTAGCGGGCGTAGTACCACGACGATTCCATGAAGGTGTCGAAGGTGTCGGTCTCGCGCTCCGCAGCGCCGCCGCATTCCGGGCAACGCGTCATGCGCCATTCCGGGTCGGATTTGATCGGCGACTGCACGCCACTGAACGCCACGTCCTCGGGCAACGTCACCGGCAACTGGTCTTCCGGCACCGGCACCGGGCCGCACTTCGGGCAATGGATGATCGGAATCGGGCAGCCCCAATAGCGCTGCCGGGATACACCCCAGTCGCGCAACCGCCAATTGACCTGGCGCTTGCCGCGGCCCTCGCGTTCGAAACGTTCGGCCAGCGCGTCGAATGCCTGCCGATAGTTCATGCCATCGTATTCGCCGGAGTTCACCAGCGTGCCGTACCCGGTGAATGGACCTTCGGTGATGATGCGGTTTTCGAATTCCGGCAGCAGCTCTTCGACCGGCCTTGGCTCCGCCACGTCGATGGCCCGCGACTGGCCCAGCGCCGCGCTCATCGCATCGGTGTTGTCGGAGGCATCGCGGCCGAGCTCGCGGATTGCGTCGCGTACCGGGTCGCTGACGATCACCATGCGAATGAGCAGGTCGTACTTGCTCGCGAACTCCCAGTCACGCTGGTCGTGCCCGGGCACCGCCATCAACGCGCCAGTGCCGTAGCCCATCAGCACGAAGTTGGCGATCCAGATCGGGATGCGCTCGCCGGTGACCGGGTGCAACGCGAACAGCCCGGTATCGACGCCGCGCTTTTCCCTGGTTTCCAGTTCGGCTTCCGATACGCCGCCCTGCCGGCATTCGTCGATGAATTCCTGCAGCGCCGGGTTGTTGCGCGCAGCCTCCTGCGCCAACGGGTGTTCGGCCGCAACCGCAAGGTAGGTCACGCCCATCAAGGTATCGGGCCGCGTGGTGAACACTTCCAGCGCACCGCCACCCTCGACGTCGAAACGGATCTGCAGCCCTTCCGAACGCCCCAGCCAGTTGCGCTGCATGATCTTGACGGCGTCCGGCCAGCCCGGCAGCTTGTCCAGACCATCCAACAACTGGTCGGCATACGCCGTGATCTTCAAAAACCACTGCGGAATCTCGCGCTTCTCGACCACCGCGCCCGAGCGCCAGCCGCGGCCGTCGACCACCTGCTCGTTGGCAAGCACCGTCTGGTCGACCGGATCCCAGTTCACCACGCTGTTCTTCTGGTACACCAGACCCTGCTTGAACAGCCGCACGAACATGCGCTGCTCATGCACATAGTAAGAAGGGTCGCAGGTGGCGAACTCGCGCGACCAATCGATCGCGAAACCCATCGCCTTCAGTTGCCCGCGCATGTGCTCGATGTTCTGGCGGGTCCATTTCGCGGGTGGGATGCCGCGCGCAATCGCGGCGTTCTCGGCCGGCAGGCCGAAGGCATCCCAACCCATCGGTTGCAACACGTTGTTGCCCTGCATGCGCGCAAAACGGCTGATCACGTCGCCGATGGTGTAGTTGCGCACGTGGCCCATGTGCAGCGCACCGGACGGATACGGCAACATCGACAGGCAGAAGTATTTCTGGCGCGACGGGTCTTCCTTCACCTCGAACGCGTGGCTGTCGGACCAGAACTTCTGCGCGGCCGATTCGACGGCGCGGGGATCATAGGCACTGGGGTCGTAGGTAACGGGGTCGTAGGTTTCCTGCATGGCGGCGGTGCAATCCGGCATCGGTGGCTCAAGACAGGCCAGCGTACCGCAGTGCCGCAAAAGCGCCAAGCGCGGACTGGACGAACGCCAGGCCATGGCCCAAGACATGTCGATGGACATGTCGAATTTTGCCGGTTCCGTTCGTCACAACCAGGAACGCACCAGCCATGCGCACCCCGGCGGTTTCGTACCGCAGCCCTGCAAGAGGATTCAAGACATGCCCCACGTCAACGGAACACGAAACATCGCGGTCTGCCTGTGGTTCGACGGCAACGCCGAGGAAGCCGCCAACTTCTACGCCCGTACCTTCCCGGATTCGCACGTGGACGCGGTGCACCGCGCACCGGGCGACTATCCAGCCGGCAAACAAGGCAACGTGCTGACCGTGGAATTCACGGTGCTCGGCATGCCGTTCCTCGGCCTGAACGGCGGCCCACAGTTCAAGTTCGATGAGGCGGTTTCCTTCCAGGTCTATACGCGTGACCAGGCCGAAACCGACCGCTACTGGAACGCCATCGTCGGCAACGGCGGCTCGGAAAGCGAGTGCAGTTGGTGCAAGGACCGCTTCGGCCTGTCCTGGCAGATCACCCCGCGCGCCTTGATGGACGCGATCACCGATCCCGACCCTGCCGCCGCCAAGCGCGCCTTCGACGCGATGATGACGATGCGGAAGATCGACATCGCCGCGATCGAAGCCGCGCGGCGGGGGTGATCCGTCGCGACGCAGTGACGCGACCCCGTTGCCTGTTGCGGCGCCGAGGCTGGTGATATAACATTTGTTATAACAACGGTCGGAGGCCGGCATGAAACTGAAAATCACCACCATCGGCAATTCCGCTGGCGTGATCCTGCCGCGCGAGCTGCTTGCGCGCCTGCGCGTCGAGAAGGGCGACGAGCTGTACGCGCTGGAAACGCCGGACGGCATCAAACTCACTACCTACGACCCGACTTTCGCGAAGCAGATGGAAGTGGCGGAACAGGTAATGCGCAAACGTCGCAGCCTGTTGCACAAGCTTGCGGACAGTTGATCGATGATCACGTGGATTGAAAAGCCGCTGGCACTCGCCGCACATGATCGCCAACTGGCCGAGCACGGTGGCACTGCAGGTGTACGCGACGAGAAACTGCTGGAATCCGCACTGGCCCGCCCGCAACAACTGTACGCTTACGGCGATCCGGCCCCGGACATCGCCGATCTCGCCGCCAGCCTCGCCTTCGGTGTCGCCCGCAACCACCCGTTCGTGGATGGCAACAAGCGAACCGCTGCAGTCGCTTGCGAAACTTTTATCATGCTTAATCATGGCACGCTGGAAGTCGACGATACCAACCTCTATCCCGTGATCCTTGCGTTGGCCGAAGGCAAACTGGCCGAAAAGGATTTCGCCACCTGGCTGCGCAACCACATCCGCGTCAGCCATGGCCAACAGATACAGGAACCCCGCACGGCGCCCTATCGTGCACGCCGGACGCGTCGCGACGCAGCCAAGCGCTGAATGCACCTGGCATCCGCGCGCCACCATCAAGCCCATGATCATGCGTTTCTTCCACTACCTGCAATTGGACATCTTCCAGCGTCTGTCACTGGAGCAAAAAGATGTCCAATCTCAACCAGCACGCCGACCGCGGCCCGGGCGGCAAACTGCTGCGCAGCAAATTCCGCTGCCGGCGCGGCCCACGGTTCCCGTCGGGCACGCCCAAGTGGTGGCGCCGGCTGTTCATGACCCGGCCACGACGCCACGCCAACAGGTTTTGCTGCGCGCGTATCGCCAAGGGTGCTGACCCGGACGGCATGGTGTTCCCGCTTGGCAATCACAAACCGCACATCTATTACTGGTGATCGGGTCATCGTTTGCGTTTGCACACCCGCGCCGCACCCCGCCAGCGGCCACGTCGCACCTTGCGTGTCCAAAGTGGCTTCACGGTCAGAACCGCCCAACACGCCGCGGCATTCAGTGCTGGCGTGGCACGAGGCTGGTAGGCTCAAGGGCCTGATGGACGATCCCGACCCGCGCCCGCAGCCACCTGAAAAACCACTGCCCTGCGATTGTTGCGACAGCGGCTGCGACCCGTGCGTGTACGACGTGTACGCCGACGAATTGGAAGCTTACGCGAAGGAACTGGCCGCGTGGCAGGCGCGGCATCCGGACGCGTCCGGGCCGGGCATCGGCTGACCCCATCGAAGCAGGCCCGGGCCGAACATACCAGCGGATCGATCGCGCCCCCCGCGCTGCCCTCGACGCCAACAGGTTGTTGAAAAAGTGCTTTCCTGCACTTTTTCAACACGCCGAGTCCGGCACATGTCCGTACTCAGCTTCGCCGAATCAAGCACCTGGTGTGCTTGATTCGCGGCGGG
Source organism: Rhodanobacteraceae bacterium (assembly GCA_050738155.1). Classification (GTDB taxonomy): domain Bacteria; phylum Pseudomonadota; class Gammaproteobacteria; order Xanthomonadales; family Rhodanobacteraceae; genus 66-474. The sequence goes on along the minus strand of JBOHYW010000088.1, from coordinate 9,338 downwards.
CCTTGCATGGCCCGCACCAGCAGGGTGTTTTTCAACACCCTGCCAAGCAGCACACCCCGAGCGCATTCGCTAAGATGCGGCGGCTGACACAACACGAGGGGTTCACATGCAATCGGCACGACACCGCGGCACCTTCAAGAAACTTCCGCTGGCGCTGGCAATCGCGGCTCTGACCCTGGGCACGGCGCAGGCCGATGCACCGGTCGCCGCTGCGGCGCCGGCACCCGCGCTTACGGTGATCCACTGCGCGCACCTGGTCGATACGGTCAACGGCACAATGCTGGGGGAGACCAGCATCGTGATCGACGGCCAGCGCATCAAGGAAGTGGCAGCCGGTCGTGTCGACCGTGACGGGGCCAAGGTGATCGACATGCCCGCGAACGACACCTGCCTGCCGGGCTTGATCGATTCGCACACGCATCTGACGTCGCAGTTCAGCAAGACCAGCTACAGCGACCAGTTCCGCTTGAATCCCGCCGACTACGCAATCGAAAGCACGGTGTTCGCGCGGCGCACGCTGCTGGCCGGGTTCACCACGGTGCGCAACCTTGGTGAAAGCGACAACTCGTCGATTGCACTGCGCAACGCGGTCAACAAGGGCGAAATCCCGGGGCCGCGCATCTACACCGCCGGCAAATTCATCGGCACCACCGGCGGCCACGCCGACCCGACCGATGGCTACCGCTGGGACCTGCAGGGCAATCCGGGTCCGAAGGACGGCATCATCAATTCACCGGCCGACGCATGGAAGGCGGTACGGCAGCATTACAAGGATGGCGCCGACGTCATCAAGATCATGCCGTCCGGCGGCGTGCTGGATGAATCAGCCAGTTCCGAAAACCCGCAGATGACCCTGGCCGAAATCCAGGCCGTGGTCGCTGCCGCGCACGATTACGGATTCACCGTCGCCGCACACGCGCATGGCGCCGAGGCGATCCGCCGCGCCGTGATCGGCGGCGTCGATTCCATCGAGCACGGTACCTTCATGAATGCCGAAGACATCAAGCTGATGAAGCAGCACGGCACCTGGTACGTGCCGACCATCATCGCCGGCGAGTACGTGATGGGCAAAGCCAGGCAAGGCTGGTACCCGCCGCAGGTCGCACGCAAGGCGCTGGAAGTCGGGCCGAAGATCATGGCCACCGCAGGCCGGGCCTACAAGGCCGGCGTCAAGATTGCGTTCGGCACCGACGCGGGCGTGTATCCGCATGGCGAGAACGCGCAGGAGTTCGTCTACATGGTGCAGGCAGGCATGCCGGCAATGTACGTGATCCAGGCCGCCACCACCCACGCCGCAACGCTGCTCAAGCACTTGAAGGATTTCGGCAGCATTACGGCCGGCAAGTACGCCGACGTGGTGGCGGTGTCGGGCAATCCGCTCGACGATATTTCGTTGATGAAGAAAGTCGATTTCGTGATGAAGGCGGGCACGGTGTACAAGCAGAATGGCGAAGCTACCGACGCCCTGCTGAAATCCAGCCTTGGAATGTAATGCAACGGACTCCAACTTGGAGGCTTGATTCACCCGTCCGTACCGGGCTCGTCGAAGCACGGACGGATGAACCCAAATCCCGGGATCTGGGCGTTCACCCTTCGACTCCGCTTCGCTACGCTCAGGGCGAGCGGGGAACAAATCCACGACTCTGCAGGCGTCCATGAACTTCAATTCCAAATCCGATGGCGCCGTAGCCGCCGACTCGTTCGTGTTCGAAGCTGGTGAAGCCAATTTCGAAACCGACGTGTTGCAGGCGTCGCTCGAGACGCCGGTTCTGGTGGATTTCTGGGCGACTTGGTGCGGGCCGTGCAAGACGCTCAGCCCGATTCTGGAAAAGCTCGCCGCCGACTACGCCGGCGCGTTCCGGCTTGCCAAGGTCGACTGCGACAAGGAACAGCAACTCGCCGGGATGTTTGGGGTGCGCAGCATCCCGACCGTGGTATTGATCCAGGGCGGCCAGATCGTCGATGCATTCTCGGGTGCCCTGCCCGAATCACAGGTTCGCGAATTCCTGAAACGGCACCAGATCGAACCGGCCAGCCGCATCGAGGCCCCGGGGCAAGATGCCGACGACGACACACCCGCGCCGGTCGAAACACCCAAGGCCGCAGTCGCGCGCATCGAAAAAGCGCTGGCGGCCGACCCCGACAATGCCGGATTGAAACTCGATCTCGCGCTTGCTCGCGCACGCCTCGGCGACATCAAAGATGCGCAAAAGACGCTCGACGGCCTTCCGGTGGACCTGTCCACGGACGATCGCGCCAAGGCGCTCGCGGCGATGCTGGCGATGCAGCAGTCGCTCGCCGATATCCCCGCCGCTGCCGAATTGCTGGCGCGTGTGGAAAGCGATCCGCGCGACTTTGCCGCGCACGACGGCCTTGGCGTGCGTCAGTTGCTGGGCGGTGATGCTGCGGATGCCATGCAGCACTGGCTCGACATTCTGTCTGGCGACCGCAACTGGAACGACGGTCTCGCGCGCAAGCGGTTGCTGGATGCATTCCGGATCGTCGACGACGAAGCGCTGGTCGCGGCCACGCGCCGCAAGATGTCCTCGCTGTTGTTCTGACAATCACGCCACTGCGGAGCGAGAACCCATGGTCATCCATCTGTTCCGCTACGAACATCGCGACCAACCGCTGCTGCCGTGGCGCGTCTTCTGGTTGCGGCGGGTTGGCAAGACGTTTCTGGCGGGGTCCGTGATAGTCGTGGCCTCACTGGTCATCGGCATCCTTGGCTATCGCCTGACCGAAGACATGGACTGGCTGGACGCCTTTCTCAACGCCTCGATGATTTTGGGCGGCATGGGGCCGGTCGACACGTTGCATACAGTGGCGGGGAAACTGTTTGCCGGTTTCTATGCCCTATACAGCGGACTGGTGCTGGTCGCGACGGCGGGCCTGCTGCTGGCACCGTTCCTGCACCGACTGCTGCATCGCTTCCATCTGGAAAATCGCAGGGCGGACGGAAACTGATTGCCCGGCTCCGGTTTTCCACGCCAGCGGCAACGGCATCCGTGATTGCCGCGACCGGCGTATCATCGGAAACGGAAGTTTCATTGCAAATGGCACCACGGAGGGCTGCCCGATGGGAATCATCCCGTCGTCCATCGATACCCAAGGATCGATCCGCGCCCAAGACGCTGCCCGTCGCAACACCGTCGGGCGGCACGCGTTCATCGGGACACGCGCCGGACCATCAGCCGGGCGCCAATCGCGTCCGCCATGCCCATGAACGTGCGCAACCCACGCTCGACCGGGGCGCCGGGTTATCGCCTGATCCACTGGATCGGGGCAAGCGGCACGGCGGCCGTGTACGCGGCAGCGGAGCTGTCGAGCGGACGACTGGCCGCGATCAAGATATTCCACAGGGTCGACAGCAGGGGGCTTGCGCGTCTGGAGCAACTGCTGCAGGCGAACGCGCGGCTGTCGCACCCGAATATCGTGGGCATCCATGCGATCGGGTACACCGGTGACGGCCGCCTGTTCCATTCGATGCCACTGCTGCTGGGCTTCGAACGGCTGCGCCACGACCTGCTCGGCAGACCGTCGAAAATCGCCGCGCTGCTGCGTGACCTGCTGGGCGGCCTCGACCATGCGCATCGATGCGGCATGGTGCACGGCGACATCAAGCCATCCAACGTGTTGTTCGACAAGCACGGACGCGCGCAGCTTGCCGACTTCGGGATCGCCTGCTGCATGGCCGAACCGGAGCTGCCGCGCCCTGAAACGACCCGTCACCTGAGTCCCGAGCAGGTGCGCGGCGACCCACCTGATGTGCGTTCGGATCTCTACAGTGTCGGGATGCTGGCGTACGAACTGTTGACTGACGCGTCGCCCAGCCCTGCCGGCAACGCGTCCACCGCAAACGTCCAGCCCATGCCACGGCTGCCGCCAGCGCAAGCTGCCTGGCAAGCATGGATCGACCGGGCGCTGGCACCGTCGCCGGAGCACCGCTTCCAGAGTGCGCGCGAGATGACCATCGTGCTGGCCGCAATCGGTGGCCAGCACGACCACGGCCAAGTCGTTCGGATCACGCAGCGCAAACCGCCACCGAAGCGGCGGCTTGCCGTCACCGTCGTGGTCGTGGCGATCGCGACGCTGGTGGCGCTGGCTGGTTGGCTGCTGCGCGGCAATCGAGGTTCATCCGCTACGCAGGTCGCCAACGTGCCGGCGGTGGCGACCGTGCGAACTTCGGCGCCTTCGACTGCGAACACACAACCGGCGCCGGCACCACCCGCAGCAGCGGGCACCGTATCGCCCCTCGCGCAACACGTGCAGGCTTTGGTTGCGGCAGCCGACGCGCTGCAAGCCCATGGGCACGCGTTTTCGCCCACGTTCGGCAATGCCGCCAGCCACTACCTTGCGGCGCTTGCGCTGGATCCGGGCAACCCCGGCGCCAGTGCCGGCATCGACGCGATGCTGGCCAAGCTGCACGCGCGCTTGCGCAAGACCTGGGACCACAAAAGTGCCGAGGCGGTGCGCAGCTTGCGACATGGTGACGTGCTGGCGACACACGCGGATGCGCCGGCGCGCCGCCACTGGCACGACTATCGCAACTGGCTGGTGCATCAGGTCGGCGACGCCCTCGCCCAGGCTGCGCGCACGCGCGATTCGCGGAAGATCACCTCGCTGGCGCCACTTGCCAAGGCATTGCACGTCAAGGTTCCGGTCATTGCAGTTGCCAAGGCCAAACCGAAGCCGGCGCCGCGCACGCCGGCCGCCGGCTCGCGACTACGCGATCCGCGCGGCCCGGTACTGGTCTACGAGCCCGCGGCCGGTGGCACCCCCGCGTTCGCCATCGAACGGGTTGAAGTGACGCGCGCCGACTATGCCGTGTTCGCACGTGCGACGCACCGCACCGCCGCAGCCTGCCGGGAGGCCCACAACCCGTTCTCGCGTCTGCACCATCTCACCTGGCAGGCACCGGGCTTCGCGCAGGCCGGGGATGATCCGGCGGTTTGCGTGAGCTGGGATGACGCCATCGCCTACGCGACGTGGCTTTCGAAACGTACCGGCAAACCCTACCGGCTGCCCAACGACGGTGAATGGCTGCGGGCCGCGCGCGGCATGCCCAAGGGCACGCCTTGCCAGCTCGGCAACGTCGACGACGCCAGCCGGCGCAGTGTGTTCGACGATGATCGTTTCAGCTGCAACGACGGCGCGGCGCAAACCGCGCCGGTCGGACACTACGCAGCGAGCGGCGTCGGCGCCTACGACATGTACGGCAACGTCAGCGAATGGCTGGCCGGCGGCACCTCGGGCCCGCGTTCATTCCGGGGAATTTCCTGGCGCGACGGCAGCCACGAAACCGCGCTCGGCAGCCACGGCACGGCCGATTCGGATGTCGGCTACACCAGCGTGGGTTTTCGCGTGGTGCGCGTGATCGATGCCGCGCATCCGGCACCACCTGCGGTCCCGCATGATTGACCGCGTCGCCCGGACGGCTTGCGCGCTCCGGAAACCATGACTTTCGGCCGGGTATGAACCGCCGCTTCCCAGGGGCATACTCGGGGTTCCGGGTCGCGGCTGAGTAATCCGGAAGACTTTTTCACCAGATCGGGATTCCCTCACATGAAAACCAATCGTCTTGCCGTCGCGCTGGCGTCGCTGCTGCTGTGCAGTGTCCCGGCATTCGCCGCCCAGTCACACCCGGACAGTTCCGCACCGGCGACATCCGCCAGCACGGACCATGGTGCGCCATCAAAAAACCTGATCCAGCGGCTGATGAAGCCGATGTCATCGACCACCCACGGTAGCGTCACCGTGGAAGGCAAGACGATCAACTACCAGGCGGTGGCGGGCACGCTGGTTGTCAACGGTACCGGTTCGAAGGAATCCACCCCCGAAGTCGCGATGAGCTACTTCGCCTACTTCAAGCAGGGCGCCGATGCGTCCAAGCGTCCGATCACCTTCATCTACAACGGCGGCCCGGGCTCCTCGACCGTATGGTTGCACATGGGCGCGTGGGGCCCGAAGCGGGTGGTCACCAACGACCACACCCACACCCCGGCTGCACCGTACAAACTGGTGAACAACGATTACAGCCTGCTCGATGCCAGCGACCTGGTGTTCATCGACATGCCCGGCACCGGCTTTGGCCGGCTGCTGCCGCAAGGCAAGGATGCAGCCGCGCAGGCCAAGGACCGCAAACAACTGGCCAAGCAGATCTGGGGCATCGATGGCGACGCGCAGACGTTCTCGCGTTTCATCACCCAGTTCCTGTCCAAGTACGAGCGCTGGAATTCGCCCAAGTACCTGTTCGGCGAAAGTTACGGCACCACCCGCTCGGCGGTGCTGTCGTTCGTCCTCGAGACGCAGGACAACATCGATCTCAATGGCGTGATCCTGCTCTCGCAGATCCTCGACTTCGGCACCAGCGTCGACGGCGCCGACATGGACCCCGGCAACGACCTGCCGTACGCGTTGGCGCTGCCGACCTACGCCGCCACCGCGTGGTACCACCACAAGCTGCCGAAATACAACGACGGCAAACTCGGGCCGTTGCTGAAACAGGCCATCGATTTCGCCAGGAACGATTACCTGCAGGCGCTGTACGCCGGCGCGACCTTGAACCCCACCAAGCAACGGGAGATTGCCGGGAAATTGCATGACTTGACCGGTCTGCCCGTCGCCTACCTGCTGAAGGCCAACCTGCGCGTAACCGGCGGCATGTTCGAACACGAATTGCAGATCGACAACGACACGCTCACCGGCCGCCTGGATACCCGCTTCTCGGGTCCGCCCATGGATCCGCTGGCCAAGAGTGCACATTACGACCCGCAATCCGCCGCGATCAGTTCGGCCTACGTGTCGGCGTTCAACACCTACGTGCGCGATGACCTGAAGTTCGGCCAGAACCTGAAATACCGCCCGTCGGTGTACGGCGCCGAGGATTTCAACTGGAACTTCAAGCACAAGAAACCAGGCATGAGTTTCGGATGGCCGAGCGTGAACGTGATGCTCGACTTAGCGGACGCGATGAAATACAACCCGAACCTCAAGGTGATGTTGAACGGCGGCTTCTACGACCTCGCGACCCCGTTCTATGCGGCGATCTACGAAGAGCAGCACTTGCCAATCCCGGAGCGGCTGCGCAAGAACATCACCTACGCGTTTTACCCCTCGGGCCACATGGTGTATGCGCACATCCCGTCGCTGCACCAGTTACACGACAACGTCGTGAAGTTCATCGAATCGAGCGACAACCAGGGCGATCAGGGCAAGTAAGCCCCCGTCGCGGTTTCCCCGCCGGCGCGACGCAAGTCGCGTCGGTTTTTCATGGTGGTCCGGCTTCAATCGCGCGCAAAAGAAAAAGACGGCGCTACGCGCCGGCGGGCTCCCACAGGTATTGCTGAGTGTGGGAGCGGCCCATGGCCGCGATGGGGCGGGACTAGCGCGTAGCACATGCAGGTTGGGCTGATGCCGGCTTCATCGGCGGAAGCCCAACGTTGCCCGGCATCATGTTGGGCTTCGCAAAGCTCAGCCCAACCTACTTCACTCTTGGCAAGCACGAAGCGTGGCTTTCAACCGCATCCCGGCGGCCGGGGCATGACTTGTGGCGTATGGAATTGTCAGCGCGTTCGCGCATACTCCGGCGACCATGGGCCCAAACCTGCGCCCACGTCCTTCATTTCGAACAGTCGGGAATCGTCCATGAAAGCCAATCGCCTCGCCGTTGCACTGGCGTCGCTGCTGTTGTGCAGCGCGCCCGCGTTCGCCGCCCCACCCTCCAGCGCCGGCAATTCCTCGTCGGCTGATTCCGGCAACAGCAGCCAGTCCGAGAACCTGATCCAGCGGTTGATGAAGCCGATGTCCTCGACCACCCACGGCAGCGTCACCGTGGAGGGCAAGACGATCAACTACGAAGCCGTGGCCGGCACGCTTGTCATCAATGGCACCGGCAACGATGAAACCACCCCGCAAGTGGCGATGAGCTACTTCGCCTACTTCATGCAGGGTGCCGATCCGTCCAAGCGTCCGATCACCTTCATCTACAACGGCGGTCCGGGTTCCTCGACCATGTGGTTGCACATGGGCGCGTGGGGACCGAAGCGGGTGGTCACCAACGACCACACCCATACCCCGGCAGCTCCATACAAACTGGTGAACAACGATTACAGCCTGCTGGATGCCAGCGACCTGGTGTTCATCGACATGCCCGGCACCGGCTTTGGCAGGCTGCTGCCGCAGGGCAAGGACGCTGGCGCGCGCACCAAGGACCACCAGGCACTGGCCAAGAAGATCTGGGGCGTCGATGGCGACGCGCATGCGTTTTCGCGCTTCATCACCCAGTTCCTGTCGAAGCATGGTCGCTGGAATTCGCCGAAGTACCTGTTCGGCGAAAGCTATGGCACCACCCGTTCGGCGGTGCTGGCTGGCATCCTGGAAACGCAGGACAACATCGACCTCAATGGCGTGATCCTGTTGTCGCAAATCCTCAACTTCAACACCAGCATCGACGGGCCGGGCATGGACCCCGGCATCGACCTGCCTTACATCCTGGCGCTGCCGACCTACGCCGCCACCGCGTGGTACCACCACAAGCTGCCGAAGTACGACGGTGACAAACTCGGCCAGTTGCTGAAAGACTCCATAGCGTTTGCCAAGGGCGAATATCGCGATGCGTTGTACGCCGGTACCACGCTCAGCCCCACCAAGGAGCGCGAAGTCGCCGAGAAGCTACACGACCTCACCGGGTTGCCCGTCAGCTACCTGATGCGGGCCGACCTGCGCGTCGACGGTGGGATGTTCGAGCACGAGCTGCAGATCAACACCGACACCGCCACCGGGCGTCTGGATACGCGCTTCTCCGGTCCCCAGATGGATCCGATGGCCAAGCAGTCGTACTACGACCCGCAGTCGGCGGCGATCAGCTCGGCCTATGTCTCGGCGTTCAACAACTACGTGCGCAAGGACCTGAAGTTCGGCCAGGACATGAAGTACCGCCCGTCCGCCTACGGTGCCGCGGGCTTCGACTGGAACATGAAGCACCGCGCACCGGGTTCGCGCTGGGAGCAATCGGGCTCGCTCAACGTGATGACCGACCTCGCCGCGGCGATGAAGTACAACCCGAACCTCAAGGTGATGGTCAACGGCGGCTTCTACGACCTGGCCACGCCGTTCTATGCCGCGATCTACGAGGACGAGCACCTGCAGATCCCCGCACGGCTCACCAAGAACATCACCTACGCGTTCTACCCGTCGGGACACATGGTGTACGCACACATCCCGTCGCTGCACCAGTTGCACGACAACGTCGTGAAGTTCATCGAATCGAGCGACAACCAGGGCGAGCAGGACAACAAGTAGCCCTAGTCGCGGTTTCCCCACCGCGGCACCCCCGG
>JBOHYW010000087.1:0-14610 GCA_050738155.1 Rhodanobacteraceae bacterium | reverse complement strand
TTATAGTTCTGCTCATTATTGCCATTGTGATTGGTGGGACGGAAGGGCAGGCTGTTCTTGTTGGTGGGTTGTTTGGTTTGATATCTCATTGGTTTTCAACGTATAAATGTTTTATGGATTTACCCAATTTGTTGGATGATAAAAAAATGAGAAATATTATAGAAGTTTTCAGATACAGAAAACTTAATAAAAATTTAGATCATTATAGATTAGATTTGCCTAGAATATTATATTTTAATCATCAAGATATTCTAATTAAATCAGCTAATGGATTAAAGTCTATAATAGGTCCAAAATACATGTTAAAAATGATTAAACGAAGATTAATAAAATTGTGATTATTCTTCTGAAAAGCGGAAAAACTGAAAAACGGAAAAACGGGTCAAGTTAGTTTTTCCTGACTAGTGTCGAATGCCAGTAGGCGACCACCGCCTAACCCAGGCTACACGGGTCTTCGACAGCCGCGCCGCTTATGGGTCGATGGCAAATGTGCAAAGTGCTTGAGCCGTTGTCGGGCGGCCGATCCAACCGACTGCACTACTGATGAACGACGCTAGTCAGGTCGTTTTTACTCGTAGATGGATAGCTGCCGTATGTGACGCAACAGTAGCGGCCAAGTTAGGGCGGCACTGAACTCGCCGAAGCAAGTACCGCTGCCGTGTTCATTCACAACACAAGTAAAGGAAATGATGATGAAGAGACTTATGGGATTGACTGGTGCGATTGCACTCGCATTGGTGACGGGCGGCGCGTTGGCCGCAACGAACAACGCAAACGTCACCCGCGCAACCCTGAACAACGGTCTGCGGGTGGTGATCGTGCGCGATACGCTGGCGCCGGTGGTGACTACCGAGATGAATTACCTCGTGGGATCCGACGAGGTGCCGCACGGTTTTCCCGGCACGGCGCACGCGGTGGAGCACATGATGTTTCGTGGCAGTCCGGGCTTGAATCGTGGCCAGTTGCTGGCGATCGCGTCCAACATGGGCGGCAGCTTCAATGCGGATACCACCAATGGAGCGACGCAGTATTACTTCACGGTGCCGGCCAAGGACCTGAACGTAGCGCTGCGCGTGGCGGCGATCCGGATGCGCGGCGTGGACATGACCGAGGCCGATTGGAAAAAAGAGCGTGGTGCGATCGAGCAGGAAGTCTCGCGCGACAACTCCAATCCGGTTTACAAGTTTCTGGCGCAGTTGCATGGCCACATGTTTGCAGGTACGCCATACGCGCACATGGGGCTCGGCACGCGGCCTTCGTTCGACAAGACCACAGCTGTCGATCTCAAGCGCTTTCATGGCGACTGGTACGCGCCCAATAACGCGATCCTGGTGATTGCCGGTGACGTCGATCCGGCCTCGACGCTGCAACAGGTGAAGTCAATGTTCGGGGATATCCCGAAGAAGAGCTTGCCGTCGCGACCTGCTTTCGATTTCAAACCGATGCAAGCCAGGGCCATCAAGCTGCCGTCGGATTTCCCGGTCGGCATCACGGCACTGGCATGGCGGATTCCAGGGCTGCGCGACAAGGATTACGCGACCGCATTGGTGCTGGCCGGTGCGTTGTCGTCCAAGCGCGGCAAATTGTTTGAAATGGCATTGACCGGCAAGGCTCTGTTCGGTGAGTTCGCCACCGATTTCATGCCGCGCGCCGGTGTGGGATTCGCCCTTGCGGGTTTTCCGCGTGGCGGCGATTCGCGAAAAGTGCTGAAGAACCTCGAGGCGGTCATGGCGGAGGCGGCGTCGAAGGGCGTACCGGCCGATTTGGTGACGGCCGCGAAGAACAAGGCCATCGCCGACCTCGAGTACAAGAAGAACTCGGTGCCGGGTCTGGCGAATGCGTGGTCGGCGGCGCTGGCGTTTCGTGATGGCGCTTCGCCAGATGACATGCGTGCCGAGATCGCGGCGGTGACGCCGGAACAGGTCAACGCGCTGGCCAGGCGCATTTTCGATCCGGCCCATGCGGTCACCGCGGTCCTGACGCCGCAGTCTTCGGGCAAGCCGGTCGCGAGCAAGGGCTTTGGCGGTGCCGAAAGTTTCGGCGGCAAACCAAGCGGCGCGGTGACGCTGCCCGATTGGGCCAAGGCCGCGTTCGCCAAGCTTGCGTTGCCGGATTTGAAGACCAACCCGTCTTCGTTCACGCTCGCCAATGGTCTGCGCGTGATCGTGCAGCCGGAGTCGGTCAGCAAGACCGTGGAAGTCTTCGGCCAGATCGACTCCAACCAGGACATCCAGGCGCCCAAGGATCAGGAGGGTATCGCCGACCTGCTGGACTCGATGTTCAACTTCGGCACCACCGGCATGAACCGGCTGCAGTTCCAGGCCGCGCTGGATGCGTTGAGCGCGCATGAAAGCGCCGGTTCCAGTTTTTCGCTGATGGCGCCGTCGGCGAACTTTGCCAAGGGCATGCAATTGCTGGCCGACAACGAATTGCACCCGAACATGCCGGCGCGGGCTTTCATGGTGATGCAGCACAATCAGGAAGGCACGGTGGCGGGGCAGGTGAAATCGCCGGCGTTTCTCAACACCATTCACATGGCCCGGGCGTTGTATCCCGCCGGCGATCCGGATTTGCGTTACGCCACGCCGAAATCGGTTGCGGGACTGACCTTGGCGGACGTGCAGAACTACTACAAGCAAACCTTCCGTCCCGACATGACCACCATCGTGATCATCGGCGACGTGACGTCGGCCGAGGCGCACAAGGTGGTCGAGGCTGCATTCGGCGGTTGGAAAGCGTCCGGCCCCAAATCGAATACGCATTACCCCGAGGTGCCGGCCAACAAGGCCAGCGAGTTCCATACCCCGGATTCGTCGGCGGTGCAGGATTCGGTGACGTTGTCGCAAACCGTTCCGATGAACGAGAACAGCGCCGACCGCTACGCGATGTATCTCGGCAACATGATCCTTGGGGATGGTTTCGGTTCGCGCCTGATGCACGACCTGCGCATCAAGGGCGGGTTGGTGTACGGCGTATCCAGCGGTCCGAGCCTGCAAAAGCATCGCGGTACTTTCAGCGTCAGCTATGGCTGCGACCCCGACAAGGTCGGGCAGGCACGCGCAATGGTCATTCGCGACATCAAGCAGATGCAGGCAACGCCGGTAACGGCTGCCGAATTGCATTTCGCGAAGGGCAAGATGCTGCGTGCGTTGGCGCTGGGGGAATCCGGTTTCGGATCGATCGCCCGCAACCTGCTGAGCCTGTCGTTGCAAGGCAAGCCATTGGATGCTGACTCGATCGCCGCGAAGCAATACATGGACATGACCGCGGCCGGGATCCAGTCGGTGTTCAAGAAAACCTTGCGCCCAAACGGCTTCGTGACGGCCGTGAAGGGACCGGCGCCGAAGGGGTGAGGAGCGGCAAGTAAGGTGAGCCCGCGTAGGGTGGAACCCGCGAAGCGGTTTCCACCCCCCAGTTCTGTTTGGCGCGTGGCGCGGCGGAGGCGGTTACGCCGATTCCGCCCTACGCGGCTTTGGCGATTTGTAGGGCGGAACCCGCGCAGCGGTTTCCGCCGAGTTCGCCGCGTTGTGGCGCGGCAGAAACGGCTACAGAGACATGGCAGGAGCTTGTGTGCAAGCGACCCGAGCGTTTTACGTCAAGACAACAGCATCGACCGCGCAGGCACCCCGAAGAACCAGAAAGCCTTGGACGCGGATTCACGCGGATGAGCGCGGATAAAAGATGGGTTCGATGAAAATCCGTGTCTATCGGTTTTTTTCGTCCTGATCCGCGTCAAGGCGTGCGTTTTCTTGTGTTCGACGATGCAGGAATGGAATTACAACCACTTCGCGCGCTTCAACACGACGAACAACGCCACGCAAACGCCCAGCGTGACGCCGATGATCGCGTGGTAGGCCCATGGCACGGCGAGTTCCGGCATGTTGCGGAAGTTCATGCCATACCAGCTCGCCAGCAGGGTCGGTGCGGCCAGCAACGCGGCCCAACCGGCGAGTCGTTTCACCACTTCGTTCTGGCGCACGGTAATCAGCGACAGGTTGACGTTCATCGCTGCACCCAGCATTTCACGCATCGAATTGATCGCATCGCTGACGCGCGTGACGTGGTCGTGCACGTCGCGAAAATACGGGCGTACCGCGTCACGGACCAGTTCGGGGTATAGCCGCATCAACTGGTTCAGGATGTCCTGCATCGGTGCGACCGACAATTTCAGCGTCAGCAATTCGCGCTGCATGTCGTACAGGCGCTTGATGGTGTCGCGCTTGTAGTTCTCGGCGAACACGTCTTTTTCCAGTGACTGCAGTTCCTGCTTGAATTCCTGCACGATCGGCGGGTAATTGTCGACGATGAAATCCAGGATCGAATACAACCCGAAGCTCGGCCCCAGCGCGAGGTGCGCCGGTACCTGTTCGCATGTCTGGCGTGCGCGTGCATAAGACAGCGACGCGCCGTGACGGACGCTCAGCAAATAGCGTTTGCCGAGGAAGATGTGCGTTTCACCGGATTCGATCTTCCCAGACACCAATTGCGCGGTGTGCGCGACGATGAAGAGCGACTCGCCGTAGGCCTCGATTTTCGGCCGCTGGTGGGCGGAATGCGCGTCTTCGACGGCCAGCTCGTGCAGTCCGAACTCGGCCTGCATTTTTTCGAGCAACGCTTCGTCGGGATCGACCAGCCCTACCCATACGAAACCCTCGGGTAGCGTCAACACGTCACTGATTTCGTCCAGCGTGATGTTGCGGACCTTGTGGCCGTCCGCACCGTAATACACGCAGTTGGCGACTTTGGCCCTGTCGGCGGTGATCGAGTTGTCCATGCATTGCATTATGCAGATGCACGGCCGGCAACGCGACCAGCGTGGTGTACCATCGCCACGTCTTCGGGGAAGTGGACGGGGGAACGGGTGAAAGCGCAGGAGTACCGGCTGGGTTATCGCGCGGATCTGGAAGGATTGCGTGCAATCGCGATCCTGCTCGTGGTGGCGGTGCATGCCGGCGTACCGTGGCTGCGCGGTGGATTTGTCGGCGTGGACGTGTTTTTCGTCCTTTCCGGCTTTCTGATAACGGGTCTGCTGGTAAGGGAAGTATCGACCACCGGCAAGCTGCGTTTTGCCGAATTCTATGTGCGCCGCCTGCGCCGGTTGCTTCCGGCGCTGTTCCTGATGCTGATCGTCGTGTGCGTGCTTGCGGCATTGTTGCTGGCACCGGCCGAGCAGCGCGGGCAATCATCCGCTGCGGCGATGGCGGCGCTGTGGCTGAGCAACATCCACTTTGCTTTCGCCAAACTGGATTATTTCGCGCCGGGCACCGAGACCAACCTGTTTCTGCACACCTGGTCACTGGGTGTGGAGGAGCAGTTTTATCTGGTCTGGCCGGCGTTGCTGGTGTGGCTGCTGGGGCGCGACGGCGCGCGTGGCATCGCGCGGTTGAAAATCGGCATGCTGGTCGTCGCCGTGTCGAGCTTGCTGCTTTGCGTGGTGCTCACCTACAAGGTGCCGCAACTGGCGTTCTACATGATGCCGTTGCGCGCCTGGCAATTTGCCGCAGGCGCATTGATCTGGTTGTACTTCAAGGTGCCGGCCAGCGACGAACGCAATCCGGAGCCTGGCAAACACCCGGTATTGCAGCGGAGCGCCGGGTGGCTGGGTCTTGCCCTGATTGCGGTTGCGGCGCTGTGGCTTCGCGCCGACATCCCCTATCCGGGGGCGTATGCCTTGCTTCCGACGATCGGCGCGGTGGGCGTGATCGTAGCGGGTTGTGTCGCGGCGCCGGCGACTGGTGCGACGCGCTTGTTGTCGTGGCGGCCCTTGCAGTGGATCGGTCACGTTTCCTATTCGTGGTACTTGTGGCATTGGCCAATCCTGTTGCTCGGCCATGCGGTGACCGGTTCCGATGCGCCCGGCTACCGCGCTGCATGGGTGCTGCTGTCGCTGTTGGTGGCGATTTTCTCGTATGTTTGCATTGAATCACCCATCCGCAATCAGCGGCATTGGCTGACGCGCCCGCGGCTGGCGATATTCGCTGCATTGGCCGTCATGGTCCTTGCAAACAGCCTATGCTTGCGGTGGTATTCACACGCATCGGCAAAGATGCATTCGCCTGCGTTCCAGCGGTTTGTGGCGGCGCACGCGGATGCGCCGGTCATCTACGGAATGGGTTGTGACGATTGGTATCACAGTGCGCGAGTGCGGGTATGCAGTTTCGGCCCATCCAATGCTACCCATACCGCGGTGTTGATGGGCGATAGCCATGCCGGTCAGTGGTTTCCCGCGGCCGCCAAGGCATTCGATCGACCGGGTTGGCGGCTGCTGGTGCTGACCAAGTCATCTTGCCCGATGGTGGACCAGCCGTATTTCTACAAGCGTATCGGGCGTGAATACACGGTCTGTTCGATTTGGCGCCAGCACGCCCTGGCGAAAGTGGCTGCACTCAAACCCGATGTCGTATTGCTTGGTTCGGCTACAAGTTATGGATTTACCAAAACGGAATTGATGACGGGTACGACGAAAGTCCTGGGTGAACTCGCCCCGGCAGTGGGCCGTGTTTATTTGCTGCGCGACACGCCCGGGTTGCCCTTTGACGGGCCGAGCTGTCTGGCGAAGCACGCTGGGCGTCCGGACTGGATGGGTTTGCAGCGCGCCTGTCATGCGCCGCTCGATGATGCGCGCTCGGACCGAGTGTATCGTTGGCAGGAAAAGGCGGTTGCACATTTCGCCAATGTCAGCATGCTCAACATGGATGCCCTGATATGCCCACATGGCGTTTGTTCGGCAGAGCAGGGTCGCGAGATTGTGTTCCGTGATTCGCAGCACCTGACACGCAGCTTTGCGGCGTCACTTGGATCTGCCTTGGCAGCAAGACTCGGGATGCCTGCTGTCCGTTCGGCGGGCAGTGGAGACGTTGGACAAACTGTCAGCCGGTGAACCATGGGCACCCGTCGCCATATCGAGCGATCGGGCTGCTTGCGTTTACCTGGGCCGCGCCTTGGTCGTTCGCATGAGGCATAGCCCGCACAGCAATCCCAGCCACGCCGGCAACGCAAACAGGATCCACGACAGGTCGTGTTGCGGGAACCATGGCGTGGGTTTAGACGCCAGCGCAAAGATGGAAAGCAGCGTCAACAACGTGGTCACCACCAGAGGCAACGTGCGTGTACGGGCGCCACGCTTGCGCAGTCGCAACAGTCCGGGAACCAGCAACCACGCGATCGGGTTGAACAGCAGCAGGTTTTCGTTGGCCCACGCCGAGCGGTGGGCGGTGGCAAACCACAGCACCAGCATCAGTGTGCCGGCGAGGCCGGCCAGCAGCGCGTACAGCACACCGACGATGGCGAACCACCAGCGGTCGATTTCGTAACTGTCTCGCAGCCATGCGGCAGCGGCGAATGCGATGCCCAGCACCAGTCCTGCGATCAGCAATGGCCAACGCAAGTCCGGCGGCTGGGCAGGCGGTGAGGGCAATCGCTGCGGCGACAGCACGGTTTCCGATGCGACCAGTGGCGTGCCATCGGTGGTGCGCACCGAGCGCAATTCCTGCATCAAGCGCGCAGGGATGAACGCGCCGGTCCATTGGGTCAGCGGTTGGTCGGCATAGGGGCCGAGGCCGAGATCGAGCAGGTACATCAACCATGGTTGGCCCGACATCAGGCGATCGGTTTCGCTGCGGTAAGTTTCGCCGTGGCTGGCTGGACCGGTGAGCTGTGCGCGCAATGCGCCGCCGAGTGCCGCGTTCAACGCGTCGCGTACGCGGGTGGTGCAGTTGTCGCGGAAGTAGCGGTAGCGATAGCGGGAATGTTCGGGCTGGACGTTCCAGATCAGGAAATCACGCAACTTCGCGCGCTGGGCGGGCGTGAGGTCCAGATGTTGATCGGTGATGGAGCGGCCTTCGCCCGTGTATTGCTGGATGTCATCGGCGGTAGGCCAGGCAGCAGCGCGGTAGATCATGATGCCGCGCGCGAAGTTGAGATAGAAATCCTTTTGGTTGAAATCAAACATGCCGTAGTTGAAGGCGTACGACTCGCCGCTTGCGGTGTCGGTGATGACCAGCGCGTCGTGGCCGAAGCGCTCCCAGTAGACCGTGCCGGGACCGTAGGTATAAAGGTCCACGCGCAGGTCGGTGCCGGGCGCGTCGGAGATATTGGCATGGGCGAGCGTGGGTGCCAACGCGCAAAGCAGCAGGGCGATGATTGGCCATGCGCGAAACGAAAGAACACGACGTAAGGTGACGAGCATCAAGTCGATAGGCTGGCGAGAGGGAAGCATGCATGATAAATGCGTATATCCATTCGTACGCTGCGCGTCGTGCATGGCTTCCCCCTTCGCTCGCGAAGGGCGGAGTGAAGCGAACGCGCGCGCAGCACGAGAGGGGGATGGTTCTTGTGTGTGGCAGCATCCCCCCGCGCCTACGGCGCGACCCCCTTCGTGCCGAAGGGGGTGATTTCGCTACGCTCTTCCCGAATCCCGAATCCCGAATCCCGAGTCCCGAATCCCGAGTCCCGAGTCCCGAATCCCGAGTTTTACGCCGCTTCGCCTTTGCGTACCCGAAACTGCAGCACGCGGCGGTCGTCGGCATGGGTCACGTCGAAGGAAAAGTCGCCGAGCGAGGCGGTTTCACCGGGGTCGGGCAGGTGGCCGATTTCGGCGGTGACGAGGCCACCGACGGTGTCGTATTCTTCGTCGGAAAACGCGGTGTGGAATTCGTCGTTGAAATCCTCGATCGGGGTCAGTGCGTCGACCAGCCAACTGCCATCAGATTGCGCGTCGATCATTTTCGGCGGCACGGCGTCGTCGTGTTCGTCGTCGATTTCGCCGACGATTTCTTCCAGCACGTCTTCGATGGTGACCAGCCCGGCGACGCCGCCGTATTCGTCGACGACTACTGCCATGTGGTTGCGTGACCTGCGAAACTCGGCCAGCAACACGTTGAGCCGCATCGATTCGGGAATCATCACCGCGTGCCGGAGCAGCGCGCGCAGATCCATCGAGCCGTTCTGGCCACGCCGCAGCAGGTCCTTGGCCAGCAGGATGCCGAGGATCTCGTCCTTGCCTTCGCCATGCACGGGAAAACGCGAGTGGCCGGATTCGATCACCGTCTCGAGGATGGTCGGCAGGTCGTCGTCGATATCGAGCGTGACCATTTGCGCGCGTGGCACCATCACGTCGCCGACATTCATCTCGGTGACGCGAATCGCGCCTTCGATCATCGCGTAGGTTTCGCCGGTGAGCAGGCCATTGGACTGGGCGTCGCGCAGTTCCTCGAGCAGTTCCTCGGGGTTGCGCGGCTCACCTGAGAGCATGTGGCCCAGACGATCCCACAGCGAGCGGTGGGCGGGGCCAGTTGTACTTGGGGGTTCTGCGGACATAATTGGCAACACGTCCCCGCAGGGGCGGGTCGGTTAGTTTAGCAGATGTTGAAAAAGTGCTGTCTGCACTTTTTCAATGCGCCGGACCAGGTACTTGAGGCGCGCAGCAGCCAGCCATGGCCCGCGTCAACAGGGCATTCTTCGACGCGACACTTTATTTTGGATCGGGTGGTGCGCAAGCGGAAACGCTTCGCGCACGTCGTTTCAGCCGTTGTCCCGCGCGATTTGCTCGACCCGCGCCGCGCAGATGAAATCGTTCATCGAGAGCCCGCCCACGTCGTGCGTGGACCAGTGCACCACGCAACGGTTGTAGCCGACTTCGAGATCGGGGTGATGGTCCTGGCGGTTCGCCATCCAGCCTATGGCGTTGACGAAGCCGAGGGTTTCGTAAAAGTTGCCGAAGCGGAAGGTCTTGGCGATGGACTTGCCATCATCGGCGGCTTGCCAGTCGGGCAGCAGCGCCAGCAACTCGCGCACGTGCGCGGAACCAAGTGCGTGTTCGGCGCCTTTGCGGGGTTCGCAGTGTTGCTGGGCCAGTTCGTCGAGGGTCATCGCGCCAGTGTAATCAATGCCCACCGTTGATCTTGCCGTGCAGGTCCGACAGCTTGCTCGGCAGGCTGGAGAAGTAGGCGGCGAGGTTTTCGATATCCTGCTTGGTCAGCGGCGCGGCCATGCCGTTCATGATGGCGTTGGTGCGTTCGCCATCCTTGTATTCGTGCAGGGCTTGTTCCAGATAGTCCTGATACTGGCCCGCCAGCGCCGGGTAATTGGAGGCAATGCCGTTGCCGTCGGCGCCGTGGCAGGCTGCGCACACCGCGGCCTTCTTCTTGCCGGCAGCGATGTTGCCGTTGGCCGACGCGGTGCCGAAGGCAAGGGCCAGCGCGGCAGCGGCGAGGGAAACGATGATGGTGCGTTGCTGCATGGTCGATCCCCTCAATTCTTTTGCAGTTGCTTGGGCGCAAAGCTGGAAAGATAAGCCGCGATGTTCTCGATCTGCTGCTCGGTCAGGCTGTTGGCCTGCGCATGCATGGTCGGGTACTTGCGTGCGCCACTCTTGTACTCGTTGAGCGCGTCGATGAGGTATTGCTCGTTCTGGCCCGCGATGCGCGGCACGTGGTATTCCGGATAGACCGATTCGTAGCCGGTGATGCCGTGGCAACCATGGCACGAGTACACCTCTTCCTTGCCCTTGGCCGGATTGCCTTTGGCGAAAGCGGTGGAAGCGAAGCACGCAAATCCTGCCAGCAGGACGACGGTCAGCACCGATCGGATCATGTTGTTGGGTTCCCAGCTTGCGGCGAAGCCGCGGTTGCAAAGGCGAAAGTATAGCTTGTGAAGCGGCGGCACGGGCAAGCGACCAACGGCGTTGGCGGCGATCGTGTGGATTATGTCGCCGGATGCGAGTGCTGCATCACGTCGATCGCCAGCGCCGAATGCGCGTAGGCACCGCCCGCGCGCATCTCCGCGGCCACCCAGATCGCTTCCATGATCTGCTGCTCGGTGGCCCCGGCTTTCAAAGCGGCCTTGGTGTGACCCTTGATGCA
This sequence comes from Rhodanobacteraceae bacterium, assembly GCA_050738155.1. Taxonomy (GTDB): domain Bacteria; phylum Pseudomonadota; class Gammaproteobacteria; order Xanthomonadales; family Rhodanobacteraceae; genus 66-474. The sequence goes on along the minus strand of JBOHYW010000087.1, from coordinate 3,748 downwards.
GTACGGGCATTGCGTGGTGTGGGCCACTGCTACCGCGATCAGTTGCTTGGTCACGGTCGGCAGCGCGCCGTCGGCGAACACCGCACGGCTGAAATTCTGGAAAGCTTCGAGCGGGGCGGGCGCCAGTTGCTTGCGTTTGCCGGCGATGTCGGGGGTGGATTCAGGGTACATGGGGTGGTCCATTGCAGTGTCTCTCCGAGAGGCCATGAAAACCTGACACTGTACGCCAATCGCGTGCGGATGCGCTGACCCAGGTCAGTACCACGGGCCGGGACTCGCGCCACGCTGTCGTTTGCCAAGTGCGGCGGGTAATGGTGTGATGGGCGCATGATGACGCCGCGGTCCAGGTGGTTGTGGCTGCTCGTGCTGCTGGTGGCGGCGATGGCATCCGTGGCTGCGCCGCCCGAATCGCCGGCTGGACGACCGACGGTGGTGGTGCTGCGCGTGGACGGCGCCATCAGCCCCGCCAGTGCTGATTACGTGACAAGCGGCATTGCGCAAGCCAATCAGCGACATGCGCAAGCGGTGGTGCTGGAGCTTGACACGCCCGGTGGCCTGTCCAGTTCCATGCGCGACATCATCAAGGCGATCCTGGCATCGAAAGTGCCGGTGATCGGGTACACCGCGCCATCCGGTGCGCGCGCGGCCAGCGCCGGCACTTACATCATGTACGCCTGCCATGTCGCCGCGATGGCACCGGCGACCAATATCGGTGCGGCGTCGCCGGTGTCGCTGACCGGTAGCGGCAGCATGCCGGCGTCGTCTTCCAGCAGCGGCAAGCCGACGGGTAGCGAGTCGACCGAAATGCGCAAGGTCACCAACGATGCCGTGGCCTACATCCGCGCGCTGGCGGAACGCCGTGGCCGCAATGCCGCGTGGGCCGAAAAGGCCGTGCGCGACGCGGTCAGCATTTCAGACAGCCAGGCACTGAAGCTGCACGTGATTGATCTCGTATCGCCAAATCTTGCGCAATTGCTGATCGACGTCGACGGGCGCAAGGTGCAGACCGTGGACGGCGAGGTCGTGTTGCATACGCGTGGCGCGAGCACCGAAGCCATCTCACCGGGTTGGCGCAGCCAGTTCCTCGGGGTGGTCGCCAACCCCGAGGTTGCCTATATCCTGTTGTTGATCGGGTTGGGTGGTCTGGTAATGGAAGGCATGCACCCGGGTGGCGTACTGCCCGGCGTGGTCGGCGCGATCTGCCTGCTGCTGGCGTTGTACGCTTTCCAGTTGTTGCCGGTGAATTTCGCAGGCCTGGGATTGATCCTGCTGGGGGTGATCCTGATCATTTCGGAGGCCTTCGTGCCCGCCTATGGCGTGCTCGGCACAGGTGGCGTCGTTTCGTTCGTGATCGGGTCGGTGATCCTCATGCATACCGGTGTACCGGGTTTTGGCATCGCGTTGCCGGTGGTGATTGGCGTTGCGATCGCGGCCGCCGGCATCATCGCCGGCATAGTGTGGTTGGCGGTGCGCTCGCACAAACGCCCGGTGGTCAGCGGGCGCGAGCAAATGCTCGGTGCAATCGGCGAGGTTGTCGCCGATTTCGAAGGCCGCGGCGCGGTACATGTGCACGGCGAGCGCTGGCAGGCTCGTTCGAACGTGCCGTTGAGGCGTGGTCAGTCTGTTGCCATCACGGGGATGCAAGGCCTGATCCTGGATGTAAAACCCGTGACCCCACCCAAGGAGGTTGCGTCATGAGCATTTACCCCGTGATCGTGGTGATCGTCGTCATCGTGCTGATCATCCTGTTTTCCTCGATCAAGATCCTGCGCGAATACGACCGCGGGGTGGTGTTCCTGTTCGGGCACTTCCAGGCGGTGAAAGGGCCGGGCATCATCATCCTGATTCCCATCATGCAGCAGATGGTGCGGATCGACCTGCGCACCATCGTGATGGATGTGCCGCCGCAGGACGTGATCTCGCGCGACAACGTGCCGGTCAAGGTGAATGCGGTGATTCTGTTCCGCGTGATCGACCCGGAAAAAGCCGTGATCCAGGTCGAGAACGCGCGCGAGGCGACCAGCCAGCTGGCGCAGACCACACTGCGTTCGGTACTTGGTCAGCACGAGCTGGACGAGATGCTCAGCGAGCGCGACAAACTCAACCACGACATCCAGGTGATCCTCGACCAGCACACCGATGCGTGGGGCATCAAGGTATCCAACGTCGAAATCAAGCAGGTGGACCTGGATGACACCATGGTGCGCGCGATCGCACGCCAGGCCGAAGCCGAGCGCCAGCGCCGCGCCAAGATCATCAATGCCGAGGGTGAGCTGCAGGCGTCGGAGAAACTGATGCAGGCCGCGCAGATGCTGGTGCAGCAGCCGCAGTCGATCCAGTTGCGCTATCTGCAGACGCTGGTCGAAGTCGCGGGCGACAAGACCACCATCATCCCGTTCCCGTTGCCGCTGGACCTGTTGGAACCGCTGATCGGCAAGCTGCGCAGGGATGGCGGCAACGCACCACCGGCCGCGTGATCGCGTACGCTGGATGAGGCTTGGCGAAATCCGGGGCGAGGCCGCCGGCGATTCAGGGCGGAATCGGCGCAGCCGCTCCCGCCCTAGGTGCCATCTCTCCGCGTTGCGACGCCGTGCGCCTGCATCCGGGCTGCGCTCGTGTTCAAACCCGCACGGACTTCACCAGCAGATGCTTGGCCAATGCGCCATGCATCCGTCCGATTGCGCGCACCAGGTGCAGCATCGCGAACAGCAGGAAAAACCCGACCACGAACATGCCGATGGCATCGCCCCAGCCAGGCACGTGCGGGCCGAACCCCCAGTCGACAAGAACGCGACCACCGACGAAATCGCTGCCCCAGCCGAAGAAGTCGAACGCCATTCCCAGCGGCATCAGCATCAGCGCGATCGATACACAAGAGAACACCACCACGGTCGCGAAGTACGCGATGCCGAGCGGCAGCATCAGCAGCATGTAGAACATCATCGCCCAGGTGCGCGGGTCAGTGAGCATCTCGACGATGCGCGTTCGCCATGGACGTTCGCGTTCGACGTAGGGTGGACGCCGCGGCATCCGCACCCCCAGCATGCCTTCGACGATCCGGCTTTCCAGCAGCGACAAGCCGCGCACCGAAGCCATGAACAACAGGAAAAACGGTATGCCGATGATGGTCATGCCGAAGCCTGTGGACAACGCGAGCCCGGCGACCGCCCATGTGAAATAAAAGATGCCGGTGGCGAGTGCCAGCAGCATGTAGAACATCGCGCCCCAGGTATGCGGATCGGCCAGTACCCCGAAAAACCGTCCCCACGCCGAACGGTGCGGACGCGGCGGCGGCGTGCGCAGCGCGCGCGCGACGGTCTGTTCGGTGGTGCGGTAGATTTCCGCCACTTCTTCCGGCGCGCCGTAGCTGGTCGCAATCTTCGCGAGCAGTTCGGCCTCGCTCATGCCGGGATTCTCGGCGAGTTCCGAACGCAGGTGTTCTTCGGCGTCGTACAACGCGTCCTGGATCATCGCGGGGTCGGCGCCCGCAAGCGCGGCGCGCAATTGCGCGAGGTATTCCCGGATGGTTTTCGGCGTGCTCATGGATTCAATCCTTCAGGTCATTCCTTCAAAATGGAATCGACGTAACTGCGGGTGGAGTCCCAGGCGCTGGTCCATTCACGCAGGACTTTTCGGCCCAGCGGCGTGATCCGGTAGTAGCGACGCGGTGGACCGGCTTCGGATGGCTGCATGAATGTTTCCAGCAGCTCTGCGGCACTCAGGTTGCGCAGCACCGGATACAGCGCGC
>JBOHYW010000086.1:0-14676 GCA_050738155.1 Rhodanobacteraceae bacterium | reverse complement strand
ACGGACACCAGAGCGGCCTTCCATGGCCTGACTTTTCACAATGTTTCTGCGATCGTCCTTGATCGCCGCTTCGCTGAATCAACATGCTGCATCAACGCTTTCGCACCACGGACACCAGAACGGCCTTCCATGGCCTGACTTTTCACAAAAGCTTCTCCGAATGGAACCCACTTCATGACAGACAGCAACCGGCGCGAACTCGAAGCCGGCATCGAGCGCGATCTTGCGGGCCGCATGACCTACGCGAGCTACCTGCAGCTCGACACGCTGCTGGCGGCGCAACGACCGCTGTCGGATCCGGCCTACCACGACGAGATGCTGTTCATCGTGCAGCACCACGTGGCCGAGTTGTGGCTGAAGCTGATGATCCATGAGCTCGACGCGACCATCGCCGATCTCGACGCCGATCGCGCCGACCAGGCGCAGAAAAAACTCGCGCGTGTCAAACGTATCCAGGACCAGTTGTTCAACGAATGGGCGGTGCTGGAAACCATGACGCCGCACGAGTACCTGAAGTTCCGCGATGCGCTGGGACCGTCGTCGGGATTTCAGTCCGCGCAATACCGCATGGTGGAATTCCTGCTCGGCAACAAGCACGCGGACATGCTTGCCGTGTTCAAGCACGATCCGGACGCGCAGGCGCGGCTGCGTGCGGCGCTGGATGCGCCGAGCCTGTATGACGCCGTGTTGCACTGGCTGGCACGGCGCGGACACGCGGTACCGCGAGACATCCTGCAGCGCGACGTGCGCGAAGGCTGGACCAACCAGCCGTCGCTGCTGCCGGTGTTCCAGCGCATCTACGAAGCGCCGGATACGTACTGGCCCGAATACCAGTTGTGTGAGACGCTGGTAGATGTCGAGGAAAACTTCCAACTCTGGCGATTCCGCCACATGAAAGCGGTCGAACGCATCATCGGCCACCGCAAGGGCACCGGTGGCTCATCCGGTGTCGGATTTCTGAAAAAAGCACTCGACCTCACCTTCTTCCCCGAACTGCTGGAAGTGCGCACCGAGCTTGGGTCGGGTTGAGCATTCGGGCGAACCGCAGAGCCTTTGGACGCGGATCAAGCGCTGTATCCGCCGTTTCCGCACTTATCCGTGTCCGTGCTTCCGCTCTTCAACCCACAAGCGCAAGAGCCATTCAATCCGGACCAAAGCCGATAAAAGCTCCATTCGTGGCTTTCCACGTTCATCCGCGTCAAGGCTCGTGCTCTTCGCTCCATGTGCCAATTCGTGGCAAGTGCCGCAGTTCCGTTGCGGCGCAGCTTGCCGCAAAAGGCGGCGTGCCGCTATCGTCGCGCGGGGCTGGCATCGATCAGCCGTGATGAGGGCTGACGATGCACGCAGGTGAAGTTGCGAGTCCGGTACCGGATGGGCCGAAGTTCATGGGCCATCCACGCATGGTGTGGATGCTGTTCGCAATCACGCTCGGCTTCAATTTCGCTTTCTACGGCTTCCGCGCTTTTCTCGCGCCGTATGTCGCCGACGCCTTCTTCGCCAACCTGCCGCATGCCGAGGCACTGCAACAGGCTGACCTCTTTTTCGCGGGTTTCGGTTCGCTCAACTTTGCACTGGCCATTCTTGGCGGCTGGGTCGCCGACAACGTGCTGGGCGAAGTGCAATCGCTCAGGCTGTCGTTGTGGCTGGGCGTCGTCGGTATTGCGGCCATGGCGGTGCCGAACTGGGGAATCTTCAGGCTCGGGCTCGGGTTTTTCGTGCTCGCGACGGGGCTGGGCATACCCTTGACGGTGCTGGTCGGGCGCAACTACGCCCAAGAGGACCCCCAGCGGGATGCTGGCTATACGCTCTACTACATGGCCATCAATCTCGGTGGCTTTTTCGCGCCCATTATCTGTGCCGACCTGGTTGGCAAGCGCTATGGCGATCGCTGGGGTTTCATCGCCGCCGCGCTCGTCCAGCTCATCGCGGCGTTGATTTTTGAATGGAAGCGCCGTCGCGTGGTCGGGCCGGCCGACGCCCCGCGCTTCAAGCGCGCATGGTCCACTCCCACCGTCGTGGCGGCTGTCGTCGTACTGGCGTTCCCGGCCGCCTTCATGCTCGCGCATCCGGACGCGATGACCTGGTTCGTGGGTCTGCTGTTTCTGGCGCTGGTCGCCTACTTCTTCGTCAGGAGCGTGCGCCGCCGCGACCGGGTACAAAGTCACCGCTACATCGCCATGCTGATTTTGTTCATTGCGCTGGTGCTGTACTGGGCCATGAGCCTCATGAGCGCCACGGCTCTCAATTTTTTCGCGCGCGACTACGTGGCGCCGTTGTGGCATGGCTCGCTGCTGGGGCTGCTGCCGTGGGGCTACAAGCTGTTCCAGTCGGCGAATTCGCTGTACATCCTGATCTTCGCGATCTTCGTCGCGATGCTGTGGCCGTGGCTCGACAAACACCACATCAACCCTTCCACACCACGCAAGTTCGGGATTGGCCTGCTGTTGATTGCCTTGGGCTACGGGGTCTTGTGGTACGCCACCATTCACTTGCAATTGCCGGGCGGCAAGATCGCGGCATGGACGCTGATACTGTATTACCTCCTCGCCACCATCGGAGAACTGGCGCTCTCGCCCATCGGCTACGCGACGGTCGGCAAACTGGCTGCACCCGAGGAGAACTCGCTGGCGATGGGTGGCTGGTTCTTCGGCGTTGCGGTGGCCGCCAACCTCGCCGGTCATGTCGCCACGTTCACCACTTCTGGCGGCATCGAACCGTACACGCATGTGTTCGAATGGCTGTTGATCGTTGGCGGCGTTATCGCCATCATTTACCTGATCGCCGCTCCGGGTATCCTGAAGCTGATGCACGGGGTTCGGTAACCGCGGTTTCGCCCAGCAGTTTGTCGAGGATACGCGTCAGCCAGCGTTGCTCGTCCACGCCGAGACGATCGAGGAATTCGCGTTCGTGCCCGCGCGCCAACGGCGCGACCGTGTCGTGGATGCGCCAGCCCGCCGCCGACAGCCGCAATACCGAGCGCCGCTTGTCGCCGTGATGGACCCGCCGCAATACCAGACCCTTTGCCACCAGACGCGCCAACGCACGACTGATGGCGACCTTGTCCATCGCGGTCAGCCGCGCCACCGCACGTGCCGACAAACCATCGCCATCGTAGCGCGCCAGCACCGCCATCACCCGCCATTCGGTGGTGGCCAGGCCGAAGCGTTGCTGGTATTCGTCGGCGATCGCCTGGCTGATCGTGTTGGACACGATCGACAACTGGTACGGGACGAATTTTTCCAGCTCTATCGGGGCGTGCCGGGGCATGTTCTTGCGTCACTTGCAAATGGTTTCATCTGTAACTATTGTAATGCAATCATCCATGACCGCTGCATCCCCGGACCACCTGCAGTCCGTCGAGTCTCCCGGTCCACCAACACCAGAACGGGCTTCCTGCCCTGACTTTTAGATGCCTTTGCGATCATCCATGATCGCTGCGTAGTTCAAATTGCAAGTGGCCCAAGCGCTTCTCAGTCCACCAACACCAGAGCGGGCTTCCTGCCCTGACTTTTCACCAAAAGCTATTTTTTTCGGAGGCTTCCATGAACGCACAGCCCAACACCGGCATGCAACCCACCACATTCAACAATCCGATGGGTGTCGATGGCTTCGAGTTCGTAGAATTCGCGGCGCCAGATCCGAAACTGCTGCACGAACTGTTCAAGCGGCTTGGCTTCACGGCGGTTGCCAAACACAAGTCCAAGGCGATCACGTTGTACCGACAGGGCGCGTGCAATTTGCTCGTGAACGAGCAGCCCGACTCGTTCGCGTCCGAGTTCGCGAACAAGCATGGACCCTGTGCATGTGGTTTCGCGATCCGTTTCTCGAAACCCGCGGCGGAAGTGCTGAAAACGACGCTCGCCAACGGCGCGAAGGAAATCACCCACAAGGCCGACACCCGAGCGGTCGATGCGCCCATGATCGAAGGCATCGGCGGCTGCATGCTGTATCTCGTCGACCACTACGGCGACCACGGCAGCGTATTCGACGATTACGAATGGCTGGTACCGGAAGGCGCGCGCCAACCGAAGGGCTTCGGCCTCACCTTCATCGATCACCTCACCCACAACCTGTATTTCGGCGAGATGGCCAAGTGGGCCGGCTATTACGAGAAACTCTTCAACTTCCGCGAGATCAGGTATTTCGACATCAAGGGCGCCAAGACCGGACTCGTTTCCAAGGCCATGACCGCGCCAGACGGCATGGTGCGCATCCCGCTCAATGAATCCAACGATCCGAAGTCGCAAATCAACGAGTATCTTGGCGAATACAAAGGCGAAGGCATCCAGCACATTGCGCTGTTCACCAACAACATCTACGAGACGGTGGAAGCGATGCGCCGGGCCGGTGTCGAGTTCCTCGACACGCCGGATACTTATTTCGACGTGATCGACGTGCGCGTACCGAACCACGGTGAGGACGTGCCACGGTTGGCGAAGAACAAGATCCTGATCGACGCCGACACGGAAACCAAGCAGAAACTGCTGCTGCAGATTTTCACCCAGAACTGCATCGGCCCGATCTTCTTCGAGATCATCCAGCGCAAGGGCAACGAAGGCTTCGGCGAAGGCAACTTCCAGGCGCTGTTCGAGTCGATCGAACGTGACCAGATGAAGCGCGGGGTTTTGTGACACCTGAAGCCCCACTCCCTCCGGTAGAGGGGTTGGGGTGAGGGTTCGGGAATGCCGCGAAGAATCAATCCACCGCTACCGATCCAAACATTGGAACACGCGCGCTCCATGCGCCCAACAGGGACGGATGCGGGACACAAATTGTGGCAGCGCCTGCGCGCCAGCCAATTGAACGGCTTCAAATTCAGACGTCAATATCCGATACCGCCATACATCGTGGATTTCGCATGCCTCAAGCCGCGAGTCGTTGTGGAGCTGGATGGTTCGCAACATGGTGGTGAGCAAGACGCAACGCGAACGCATTTCCTGAGAGCCCAGGGCTTCAGGGTCATGCGATTCTGGGACAATGATGTCCTGCGCCAAACGGATGCCATTCTCGAGGCGATCTTGAGCGCCGTCGAAAACCGAACCCTCACCCCAACCCCTCTCCCGAAGGGAGAGGGGCTTAAAGAGCAAAGCGCATGAACAACGGCGGACTAACCGAAGCACCACGCTACCAAACCGGCTTCGGCAACGAACACGCGAGCGAGGCGCTTGAAGGCGCACTGCCGGTCGGGCAGAACTCGCCGCAGAAGGTACCGTTCGGCTTGTATGCCGAGCAGCTTTCCGGCACCGCGTTCACCGCGCCGCGGCATGCCAACCGGCGAAGTTGGTTGTATCGGATCCGCCCGGCCGCGTTGCACGGGGCGTTCACTGCATTCGCACATCCGCACTTCCACAATCGCTTCGAGGAAGTGCCCGCGTCACCAAACCAGTTGCGCTGGAGTCCATTCCCGCTGCCCGATGCGCCCGTCGATTTCGTGGACGGCCTGTTCACGATGGCGGGCAGCGGGTCGGCTGCCTCGCAAGCGGGCGTCGGCATTCACCTCTACGCCTGCAACAAGCCGATGATTGGGCGCTTCTTCTACGACGCCGACGCCGAACTGGTGATCGTGCCGCAGCAGGGCCGGCTCAACATCGCAACCGAACTCGGCGTGCTGGAAATCGAGCCGCAGCAGGTCGCGTTGATCCCACGAGGATTGCGCTTTCGGATAGCCCCGCTGGACGGTACATCGAGCGGTTATGTCTGCGAAAACTTCGGCGCCCATTTCCGGCTGCCAGAATTGGGCCCGATCGGTTCGAACAGTCTCGCCAATGCGCGTGACTTCGAAGCGCCGACGGCGGCATACGAAGACGCCGAAGGCGAGTTCGAACTGATTGCGAAATTCCAGGGCAGCCTGTGGCGCGCACCGATCAAACACTCGCCGCTGGACGTGGTGGCATGGCACGGCAACAACGCCCCGTACCGCTACGACCTGCGCCGCTTCAACACCATCGGCTCGATCAGTTACGATCATCCCGATCCGTCGATCTTTACCGTGCTGACCGCGCCGTCCGATACCCCCGGAACCGCCAATGTGGATTTCGTGATCTTCCCGCCGCGCTGGCTGGTGGCCGAACACACCTTCCGGCCGCCGTGGTTCCATCGCAACGTGATGAGCGAATTCATGGGCTTGATCCATGGCGCGTACGACGCCAAGGACGCCTCCGCCGGCGGCGGTTTCGTGCCCGGCGGCGCTTCCCTGCACAACTGCATGAGCGGGCACGGCCCGGACGCGGCAAGTTACGAAAAGGCGATCGCCAGCGACACGCAAAAGCCGCAGCATGTCGCCGATACCATGGCTTTCATGTTCGAATCGCGCTACGTCTTCCATCCCACCCAACAGGCGCTGGATGCACCGTCGCGCCAGCGCGACTACCAGCATTGCTGGCAGGGATTGCAAAAGCACTTTGACCCGGCCCTTGAACCGAAGTGACCGGGCAACCCGGCGAACCCGCCATGAACACCAGCGAACCGCGATCGGCTGCCGACGGCTACCAGGGCTACACCGAATGGAAGCACTGGCAGGGCACGTTCCAGGCATCCCAGCGCGACGCGCGCTACTTCGACGCGGAGTTTCGCGACCTGCTGCTGGCCGGCCAACGCGTGCTGGAGATCGGATTCGGCGAAGGACGCTTCATGGACTGGGCCAAGACGCAGGGCGCCACGGTCGAGGGTCTGGAAATCAATCCCGAAATGTTGGCGGCGGCCGACCGCCACGGCCACGTCGCACATAACCTGCAGCTCGACAGCCTGGTGGCCACCGGCGCGCGCTATGACCTGATCGTCGCGTTCGACGTGCTGGAACACTGGAACACGGATGAACTGATCGCCAACTTCCGCGCAATCGCGACATTGCTGCACAGCGGTGGCCGGTTTCTGGCGCGCTTTCCCAATGGACACAGCCCGTTCGGGCGCGTCTACCAGCACGGCGATTTCAGCCATCGCAGCGTGTTGTCGTGTTACAAGATCGGGTATCTTGCAATGCTCAGCGGGCTGGAAGTGATCCGGATCTCCGACGCGGCGCGGGTATCCTCGAAACCCGGTACGCTGCGCGCGTTGCGTCATCGCTGGCTTGGCTGGCAACGCAAGCGCATCGAGCGCCGGATTGCGCGGCTGTATGGCACGCCGCGCCTGCCGCTCGGCCCCAACCTGGTGGCCGTGCTGCGCAAACCCGCATCCAACGAAGATTCCACCAGGGAGACAGAGCAATGAAACTCGCAACCCTCAAGGAAGGCGGCCGCGATGGCACCCTGATCGTCGTCAGCCGCGATCTCGCCCACGGCGTGCGCGCCACCGGCGTCGCCGCAACCCTGCAGCAGGCGCTCGACGATTGGCACCTCGCCGCGCCACGGTTGCACGCGCTGTACGACGCGTTGTGCCTGCATCGTCACAAGGCCGTGGAGTACGCCTTTGATCTGGACTTCAATGCACTGGCCGCGCCACTGCCACGTGCCTACGAATTCGTCGACGGCAGTGCGTACCTGCCGCACGTCGAACGCGTGCGCAAGGCGCGCGGTGCAACCGTGCCGGAAACCTTCTATTCCGATCCCCTGATGTACCAGGCCACCAGTGCCGGCTTTCTTGGTCCGCGCGATCCGGTGATCGTGCCGAGTGAAGACTACGGCATCGATCTCGAAGCGGAAGTGGTGGTGGTCACCGACGACGTGCCGATGGCGGTGGCACCCGAGCATGCCGCGCAGCACATCCAGTTGATTGGCCTGGTCAACGACGTGTCATTGCGCAACCTGATTCCGGGCGAACTCGCCAAGGGCTTCGGTTTCCTGCAGTCCAAGCCGCGCTCGACACTGTCGCCGGTGTTGGTAACGCCGGATGAATTGCGCGATTCGTGGGTGCACGAAAAGGTGCGCCTGCCGATGCGTACCTGGATCAACGGCCAGTGGTTCGGCGAAGCCGAAGCAGGCGAAGACATGCAGTTCGATTTCGCGCAACTGATCGCGCACGCCGCCAAGACCCGCCCGCTGGCGGCCGGAACCATCGTCGGTTCGGGCACCATCGCCAACCAGGACACCAGCCGTGGCGCCTCGTGCCTGGCCGAGCAACGCACCGTGGAAAAATTGCGTGACGGCGAAGCGATGACGCCGTTCCTGAAATACGGCGACACGGTGAAGATCGACATGCACGATGTCGACGGCAATTCGATCTTTGGCGCGATCGAGCAACGCATCGAGCCGCTGGGAACGTAGATGTGCGATCGTCCCTGATCGCCGCATCACGTAATCCATCGGGAAGTCAGGTGGCGCAACCTCCTGCGACATCAGAGCGCCCATCCATGGGCCGACTTTCCACAACAGCCGCTCCCGCATGGATCTTCGGCAGCGGCCGATGGCAGCAACAGCTGCGGTAAACTACCCGTTCAACCAGCGGTGCGACACGAATCGACACCGGACCCATCATGGAATCGCACTCCCAATCCTGCGACTGCCCAACCCCGCAACGCCGCACCGGCTTTCCGGCCAACGATGGCGACGCCGAGCGTTTCTGCTCGAGTTGCGCGTTCGCCGAAGCCTGCGCCGTCGCGGGTTACGGCAAGACCGAGCTTTCGGAACTGCACTGTCTGGTCGAGCACATTGGGCCGCTCGAACCCGGACACCGCATCTTCCGCAGCGGTGATCCGTTCCGTGCGTTGTTCGCGGTGCGCTCGGGCATGGTCAAGACCACGCTGGTCGATGCCGAAGGCCGCGAGCAGGTTTTGGGGTTTTACCTGCCGGGCGAGATGGTCGGCCTCGACGCGATCTATCCGGAACATTACCCCTGCGACGCAATCACGCTGGAAACCACCGAATGCTGCCGGTTTTCGTTTCCGGCGATGAGCGCCTTGGCCGCGCGCCAGCCACGCGTGCAACAGCATCTGTTTCGGCTGCTCAGCAAGGAGCTCGGCTCGGCCAGCCTGCTGGCCGGCGACCACTCCGCCGACGAACGCATGGCGGCATTCCTGATCGACCTCGGTGATCGCTATGCCTCGCGCGGACTGTCTGGTACGCAGTTCCGCTTGAGCATGGCCCGAGCCGACATCGCCAATTACCTGCGGCTGGCCGCGGAAACCGTCAGTCGCGTGCTGGGACGCTTCCGTGAACAGGGATTGATCGCGATCGAAGGTCGCAGCGTCGAGTTGCTGGATCCGCCGCGCCTGCGCGAATTGGCTCGGTGCGTGCTGGGGGTGTGAAATCGTTGCGTATCGCTGTAGGCCGGATCAAGCCGCGTAAGCGGCGGACCCGGCGCCATGCGCCTTGATCCGCCCTACTCGTTGAGATGCCGAAACGTGTAATCCTGATCCGGATCAGCGACCACGCGGCATGATCTACGCAAACTGTCGTCGAAAACCGCGCCGCCTCGAGGCGCGCCATCCCGAGCAATGCCCGCCATGGCCACCTGGTACCTGCAAATCCTGTGGACCCATATCGGTTGCGTGATCGCGTCCGGCAGCCTGTTTTTCGCCCGCGGATGCATGATGCTGGCGGGATGGCCGGCCGCAAACCACGTTGCGCTCAGGCGCATCTCGGTGATGGTCGACGTGCTGCTGTTGGCCGCCGCGATCGCATTGACGACGATCATCCACCAGTACCCGTTCGTGCAGGCGTGGTTGACGGTCAAGGTGCTGTTGCTGGTCGTTTACATCGTGCTGGGCGTGTTCGCGCTCCGGCGTGGCCGCACTCGCGCTGTCCGCGCCACGTGCTTCACCGGTGCGCTGCTGGTATTCCTGTTCATCGTCAGCGTCGCACGCGCACACAACCCGCTGGGCGTATTCGTCGGCCTTTAATTGCGCGCTACTGCGTGCCGGCAGGCGCCGAAGCCGGCGCGGATGCCGCGGGTTGCGTTCCATAGGTCGGCGTGTGTTGATACTGCGCCGGCACGTCCCACATCCGCGCGGCGTAGAACACCGCCCACGCCACCACGAACAGGCACAGCACCCACACCCATACCGGCACCGATGAACGCGCCTCGGCGCGGCGCGGGTCGAAGGCGTCGTCGGTACTGAACGCATCCACTTTCAGGTGCAGCGTGCCGCGCCGGGTCGAACCCGGGCGCAAGCCCGACACCAGGATGCCGGGACCGTTCTGCACGTGGAATGGAATTTCTTCGATACCTTCCGCGCCGCTCTGGTCTTCGGCGCGGATGATCAACCGGTGCGGGCCGTCTTCGAGCTTGCGCGTATCCAACTCCAGTGTGGTCGGCAATTCCTGGTCGATGACCGGTTCCTGTGCGTTGTCGAGATAAACGCGTACATGGGGTTTGCTGGCCATATCCATACTCGCTTCAGCGGTCATTGCGCAGGATGTCGTATTTCGCATGGTGCCGGTTCTTTTCGCCCGGATGCAGCAGGAACCGGAACATCATCACCCAGCAAGCAATCGTGATCACGCCGGTAATCGACGCGATCGTCACGACTCCCCACAGCGGTCCCATCAGCATGTTGTGCATGGCGAACTCCTTTACTTGCCTTGTGCCCGCAGCTTGGCCACATCCGCCGGCGTCACCGGCTTGGCGTGATTGCCCCACGAGGAGCGTTCGTAATTGATGATGTTGGCGATGTCCTTGTCACTCAATTGACTCTCGAACGGTGGCATGGTGCTGCCGTATTTCACGCCGCCGATGGTCACCCCATGCGCGCCGTGCAGCACGGTGTGGATGTGCAGGGTCGGATCAGGGTTGTCGACCGCGGCGTTGCCCTTGAGCGGCGGAAACGCGCCGGGAATGCCTTCGCCCGTGGCCTGGTGGCAAGCCGAACAATTGGCGGTGAACAGCTGCTTGCCCTTGGCAGTGTCGTAGCTGTAACCGTTCCCGGTCGGCGCTGCCGATGTCGCAGGTGCGGAAGCCGGTGCCACCGGCGCCGCCATGGCTGCGCCGCTGTGCATCGTGTAACCCGGTATCGGCGCCTGTTTCAGCGACAACAGATACGCCACCAACGCCTTGGCTTTCTGGGTCGGAATCACCTTGCCCTGTTTCGGCGCGAATGCAGCCGGCACCGGTACCGCGGTGTCGCCGGCCGGGACCTTGTCCACCACCCGGAACAGGAACTTGAAATTCGGCATGATCGACTCGGGTTCCACCGCACGCGGATCGTACAGATGGATGTACTGCCACACGTCGCTGGGTTTGGTCTTGCCAACGTTGGTGAGGTCCGGACCGGTGCGTTCCGAACCCAGCAGCTCGGGTGTCTGGTAAGTGAAGTCGCCGGGTGCGGACGGACGTCCAAACACCTGGTCTTCCGGAATCGGCCGCACCTGTTGGGTGTGGCAGTAACCGCAACCATTGGCGGCGTACACGGCGCGGCCTTCGACTTCCAGCGGCGTCAGCGGCTTTACGTCCGGACCGGGCGGCGTCTGCGACAACTCGATGCCCGGGAACACGGCGATGAACAGCACGATCACGATGTAGATGCCGACGGCGCCGCCAGCGATCGCGAAGAGCTTCTTCATGCCGTCACCTCCTGCTCGCCAGGGCCGAGGATCGGCGATGCCGCGTTGCCCGGCTGGCCGGATGTCATCCTCCACACGTTCCACGCGAACACCAGGTGCGAGATGAACATCAGCATGCCGCCGACGCCGCGCCACACGTAGTACGGCTGCATGTCAACGACCGACTGGATGAACGGTTTGTGGTGCACCCAATCGAGCCCCTGCACCGTGCCACCAATCGACAGCGAGATCACGTAGATGAAACTGCCGACCAGCGCCAACCAGAAGTGCAGCGCGATGCCCAGCCGCCCAGGGCTCTTGCCGGTCGCCAGCGGCAGCAAGGCATAAATGCCGCCCCACGCCGCAAAGGTGACGAAGCCGTACATGGTCAGATGCGAATGTCCGACCGTGAAGTTGGTGAAGTGCCAGATCGCCTGCATCGAGCGGAACGCTTCGACCGTGCCTTGCGTCGAACCGAACAGGTAACCGATCACCGCGACGAAGATGAACATCAGCGGGTAGGAATGGATCATGTCGCGGTAGCGCCCGCGCATCGTCAGCAGGTAATTGGCGCTGCCGCCCCAGACCGGCACCAGCATCCCGACCGAACACACGATCGCAATCGTTTGCAGCCACCACGGCAGCGGGCTGAACAAAAAATGGTGCGCGCCCAGCAACGGGTAGAACAACAGGTTGGTCCAGAACGCCAGCACGCCCAGCGCGTAGGAATAGATCGGCCGGCTCAGGATTTTCGGAATCGCGTAATAGAACACCCCGAGCGCCAGCGGCGTGAACCACATTCCGACCGCGTTGTGCATGTAGTAACCGGAGATCGCGACCTGCCCCAGCCCGTGCTGGTACCACGGCAGGATCGCGACGACCGCGATCACGCAGGTCCACAACACCGCGCCGATGGTGTACCAGTTGGAAAGGTAGATGTCGTCGCTGCTGCGTCGCACGACCGTGCCGATCAGGTTCCACGCCGTTACCACCAGTGCCGCGAAAAAGATCAGCCGGATCGGCCACGGCCACTCGCGATATTCCAGATCGCCCCAGTTGTAGCCGAGGTCCAGCGCGACGGTTCCGGCGATCGCGGCGATGTTGAACAGCCACAAACCCACCCACGCCAGCTTGATGCTGTACAGCTTGGTACCGCTGCTGCGCGCCGCGACGTAATACGCGAGGCCGACCAGCGCGATGCTGGCCCAGCCGTAGAACGTGTCATTGGTGTGGATCGGACGCAGCCGTCCGAAGGTCAGGTATTTGGCCGCCCAGAAGTCCGGCGCGCCGAACTTGAACGCCAGCAGCAACCCCACCGCAGTCGCGAATACCAGCCAGAAAGTCGCCGACACGGTGTACGCGGTGAACACCCGCGCGAGTGCATGATCATCGGTTCCCGCAGGCGGAGTGGTCACCCCGGCAAGCGGGTGATCGTCGCGTGTGGTGCGCGTCGGTGGCGCCTGAACTGGCTCCAGCGCCTCGGGTGTCACAGCCATGCTTTTCACTCCCCGGTTCAATTGCATCCAGCCCGGTTGGGCCGCCATCGGAAGCGTGTGCTGCACGCGCATCGCCGATGGCGCGGAAGTGTAGGCAGCCGGCTGCCGAGTGACCTTGACGCAAGTCAGGGCGAAGGCGGACGCTCGCGCAATTGTCGGTGCACCACGTGCCTGTCCGTGCGCCAGACCATGGATGGTCAGACCGACACCATGCGACATGGATGGTTGCTCGCGACGAGACACCGAAGCCCATCCTGTTACTCGGAGTTTCCTCAGAAACCGCCGCGCGCTCCGATCACGCCGCAGAAGATGGCGGCCAGCGCGAGAGCCAGCAACACCGCATGCAGCACAAGAAACGCGTGCGGCTTGTGGATCAATCCGATCTTCGCTGGCAGCCGCAACGGCTCGGCAACAAACAGCATCAGCACGAACAGCACCCACACCAGCAGCATCAAGTCGATCCACCAGCCGTAGGCGAACTGCAACCGCGCAAATCCGCCGGTCAATCCGAGCATCCAGAAACCGGTGATGCCGACCAGCACCACCGCGACCCGTGCCTGGTTCGCAAAGCGTGCTTCCAGTTGCTTGATCCGCCCGAGGCGCTCGTCGCCGGGCAACCGGTTGAACATCGGCAGCAATACCGCCGTCACCATCGCGACGCCACCGACCCACCACACCACGCTGAGTACGTGGACCGCCAGCAGGATGTTGAACGTCGCCATGTTTCGCGTGGGTCGCCGAACCAATCGTGGTCGCTAGTCTAGGAGCGCCCGCAGCAATGCCATTGACCCATGTCAACACGGCCCGAACTTCAAGGTTGGCCCGGTCGCGGAAGCGCGCGCCGCCGTGATTTTTTGTAGGAGCGCGTGCGCGCGCGACCGGTCACCTGAAAACGAAAGAGCAGCGCTGCGCGCCGGTCGCGGGCAAAAGAAAAAGTGGCGCTGCGCGCCGGCCCGCTCCTTGTACGCTGAGAATCGACGATTGAATCGTTACGATCGTCAACGTTTTCGGGGAAGCCGTTCGCTCCTTGAGGCAGTTTGACTGACCTCGTTCGTAGAGCGGCTCCCCGCCCCATTCGACGAGCACGAAGAGTGTCCCGGGCCTTTTGAGCCAGCGTGACAAGGGTGTGCCGCGAGATGTGCGGGGTCGGGGAACCTGAAAACATCCTATCGCACCTGAGGAGGTTTTCGCATGACGGTTCTGCACGATCAGGGTTGGCTGGCTTTCGATATCGGCGCCAAGACGCACACCTGGGCCTGTGACATCGATGGCGTTCGCGAAACGGGCAAGGTGGACAACACCCTCGCCGAACTGCGGGCGTTGTTGACGTCCTGTCTCACACGCGCCAAGCGTTTGCGCGTGCTGGTGGAAGCGACCGGGGTCTACTACCTGGATGTGGCGATGCTGGCCCATGAGTTGGGCGCCGAGGTCATGGTGGTCAATCCCCGCGTGGCGCACCACTTCGCCAAGGCGCTCAATCAGCGCAACAAGACCGACAAGCTGGACGCGAAGATGCTGCTGGAATGCGTCAAGCGCATGCCGTTCCGGGCTTGGCAGCCGCCCCGCCAGAGCTGGCTGCAGCTGCGCGACTACGGGCGTTTCCTGGTGCAACTGACCGAAGCCGGCGCCGCGGCCCGCAACCGCCTGCACGCGCTGTCCAGCAAACAAGCCAGCCCGGCGTTCCTGCGCACCGAGCTCAAGCGCATGATCAGCAGCAACGACCAGCGCATCGAGCGCGTGCGCGCCAAGGCCATTGCCTTGATCCAGAC
>JBOHYW010000085.1:0-14690 GCA_050738155.1 Rhodanobacteraceae bacterium | reverse complement strand
GGAACACCTTGTCGCGTTCGTCGATACCGTGTCTTGCGCCGGCCGGGCCGCGGTCGCCGCTGTGTTCGCGGAGCAGAAACGTCGGTGATCCCACTTTTGCACCGCGGAACTCTCGCGCGAGGCGGAGAATCATGTCGTAGTCTTCGGACCGCAGCTGCGCTTCATCAAAGCCGTTGATCGCCCGGTAACACCTCAGCGGCACCAACAGGCTTTGCGTATGGAAGGGATAGGTCTCCAGTGCATACAGGAACAAATCATCAGGTGCGATGTCGGCACAATCGTAAAGCTCGAGATGATCGACACCGGGCCACTGCGGCGGCGTATCGCCCCAGAACCGGTAGCATCCGCTGTAACAGAAATCCAGGTCAGGACGCGAATGCAAAAACGCCAGGCGCCGCTCTATCGCGTCCGGCGTCATCACGTCATCGTCATCGATGACGCATACATAGTCGGCGTCCGTTGCAGCGAGCCCCTGGTTCAGGGTGCTCGGCAGGCCACCGTTCGCCTTGTACAGGTACTTGACCCTGTCCTTGTACCCGGTCACGACTTCGGAGGTGTTGTCGGTCGAGCCGTCATCGACCACGAGGACTTCATCGGGTGGATGCGACTGGTTCAGGGCGCTTTCTACTGCCTGCCCGACGTACTGCGCGCGATTGTAAGTCGGGATGATGACGGCAACTGTCGTGCGTCTGTCCATTCACGCCACCATTTTGGGAATCGACCGGACGTGCGATGCTTGCGGTTGGAGCGTTGTCGAGAACCAAACGCGTTCAGTCCGGGCAACGTCATCGACCGCGCGTATCGCCAGTCACATCCCTGGATATCCAGATTAGCCCGTTTTGCGCATGGGTTTTGACGTCCGCTCCTTCGGCAACAGCTCCTTGGCCACCATCCTCACCAGCCCCGCGGGACCCGCCCAGCGCGCGAGCCTCACGGCCGTGTACGCCGCACCACGGTAGTGTCTCGCGCGCAACTCGGAGATGCCGCTCCAGCCGATGCCCTTGCCGGCCGCGCGGTGCAATACCGGAGCGTGTAATCGCAACAACCGCTTGGCCCGACGCAGGAATGAATCCTGCCCGTCCAGAATGACTGGCTCCACGTTCAGCATGGATCCGCAGATGCGCTGGTCCTCATCCGACCACGTTATTGCGGATGACGCCTTGGCGACAGCGGTTTCAAGATCCTCTATCGCCTCCTCGAACAGGCCGTGTCGCGCCATGACGCACGCCCGCTGCAACAGGGCGCGTCGTCTTTGGATGGGATCGAGTTGTCCGCCCGAGGTTCCGCGCGGAAGGTATTCCGACAGCGGCAGGCTGCCTCGCAGCGACCGGAAAAGTCGCCTGTCGTAGGGACGCCAGGCGTCGAATCGCATCGCCGCACGGATTCGTTCCCCGCTGGGGCCGCGGTCCCCACCGTGCTGGCGCAGGAAGACTGTCGGGTCGGCGACAAATCCTGCGCGGTACCGTCGCGCCAGCCTGAGGATCATCTCGTAATCCTGGCCGAAGGTCTGCTTCTCGTCGTACGGCCCGACGGCGTGATAGCAGGCGAGGGGCACCAGCATCGTCTGCTGGTTGCAGGGGAACTCTTCGAGGGCACGGACGAAGAAGGTGTCGTGCGCAATCGGGTTTCGCTGCCACAGCAGGCACCGCTCGATGTCGGGAGCCGCATCCCCACTGAAGCACCAGACGCCGCTGTAGGTGTAGTCGACTTCCGGATGGGCAGCAAGATGCTTCAGGTGCCGCTCCAGCGCATCGATCGCTGCCACGTCATCGTCGTCCATGACCCAGACGTAATCGGTATCCAGCATCCCCAAGGCCCGGTTCAGCGCTGCCGATTTTCCGGTGTTCGGTTGGCTGACATATCGAATCCGGTCGCCGTAGCGTCGAAGAACCGACTCGGTTTCATCTGTCGATCCGTCGTTGACCACAACCACGTTGTCGGGCGGCCGGGTCTGCTTCAGGACGCTGTCGAGCGACTGCGCCAGCAGCGAGGCGCGGTTGTACGTTGGAACGATGACGCCGACCGTAACGCCGGCTGCTGCGTCACCACGCGCCACCTCGCTTGCCGCAAGCTCACCCATTTGGCTACCAACCCCTGGCCGCACCCTCAGGTCGCTGCACCGCCACGCACTTGCGCTTGAAACGATACAGGAGCCCGAAAGTCGGAGTCAAAAGGAGCGACTCTCTTGGCAACGGCGCGTCACGCCAGCCCGAAGGGCCACGGAGAGTTCGATCGACTCGCTTTTTGCCCTTCCCGCGAAGATTGGAATTCAGCGTCTCGTTCCCGGTCAGGGATCCTCTGATCAAACCCGCTTTTCGTCATTCCCGCGAAGGCGGGAATCCAGTGACTTGCTCGTAACTTGTTGATCTACAAAGTCACTGGATAAACTCGCGCCATCCCTGGCGCTCGCCCTTCGGGCCGCCTGCGACGTTCGCGTTTGCAATCCTGCAAACGCAGTCGGGTTTCACCGCGATGGAGCCGCGGCAGCCGCGGAATGACGATCAAAATCAGAGGTTCCTTGGACAAGTTCACGGCAACCCTCTTATCGGTTCGCGCCCGGCTTTGAGCGTGGCGGGACGGGCTCTGAGTGCGTCGAAGGGTGAACAGGGCTTTGATCAGTTGCTTCTTCGCGGCTACGGGCGCAAGCCCAGTAACGACCGACCTCAAGGTCGGCGCCGTCAGGATAGAACTTGCCGTCGCCACCTTCAGGCGTAAACGTAAGTTCACCGAAAGCGATCCTGGTGCGCAGGTCATACAAATCGACCCGCACGAACTCGACGCCCGGAGTCAACGACTGGGCGACTTCGATCATCCGGTCCAGTTGCGCCGGACGCGCCGGATCCAGCGCTGGGCGCGGGTACACGTACGCGAAGTCCTGCGCACGCCAGTCGACGTCGAACAGGGTGCGCGTGTGCCTGCCGAACCGGTCGGTGTCGACCTGCACGAGCCTGACTGTGCCGTTGAACGCGTAAAACTTGTAGTCCTCGGGAACATGCCCATCGACCAGCACGAGCGGTTCAACGAGTATCCGCCTGGGTATTCTGGCGTACTGATATTCCCGCATTCGGCGTCCATATGCCTCGTGCATCCACTCATTGACCGTTCTGACTACCTCATTTTTATCGAAATCATCGGGTTGACGTATAAATATGTTTTGAGAGGACCCGAACGCGCTTTTGATTACGTGAGGGGCACAAGCCAGGTCAGCGAATGGTATGCCTTCTGCAGCATTGCCGTACCACAGCGTAGGAATGAGATATTGAGGCCCGATTCGATTCGCGACGTATTCCTTGACTGCTATCTTGTCGGCCAAACGGCTCATTAGTTCGTTTCCGGGATTGGACAACTTGTACGCGAGGATGTGCTCGTTGAACGTCGCAGGGTGGCGCATGTTTGGCCAGCGACGGAATGTCTCGAGATGGCGCAACGCGAGATACAGCGGGTCAAGCCGCGCGGTGGGTACGCCGTCAATGAGATCCGCCGTTCGTACGGCGAGTCGCAACGCGAGTCGCACAATACGTTCACGCGTTGGGCGCGGATGCGCAGCGGGAATCGAATTCGATCTCATGCGCCTACTCCGCGTCGCGCTCGACAGCGGTGATCCCTATGGCACGCATCGGCAGGACGAATCCATCGTCGAGAATGCCGACGCGATCGGCATCCGTCGCCGCAAGGCCGTGGTTGAGCGCGCTCGCGACGCCCCCGTTCGGTTGCAGAAGGTGCGCAACTGCAGGAGCGGCGGAAGCCGCGAACGCGATCATTCGACAGCATCGCGTGAGTGATCGGGCCTTCCGGCCCTCCTGCACGGGCCCGCCGCTGGATCGAAGTTGAGGCGCAGGGATAGTCAGGAGCGTTGTCGACAGCCAAGGTTGGGCACTGCACGCAACTTCAGGGGCTGAGGCCCGTCGCCAATCACGTCTTTGGACGTCCAGACTAGCCTGTTTTGCGCATGGGTTTTGACGTCCGCTCCTTTCGCATTAGTTCCTTGGCTATCATCCTTACCAGTCCCGCGGGGCCCTCCCAGCGCGCGAGCCTCCCGGCTGTGTACACCGCGCCACGGTAGTGTCCGGCGCGCAACTCGGCGACGCCACTCCAGCCAATACCTTTGCCGGCAGCGCTGTGCAGTGCCGGAGCGCGTAGTCGCAACAACCGGCTGGCCTGACCCAGGAATGATGCTTGCCCGTCCAGAATGACTGGTTCCACATTCAGCATCGATCCGCAGATTCGCTGTTCATCATCCGACCACGGTGCGGCGGGTGTGGCGTCGGTGATGGCCGTCTCAAGATCCTCCATCGCCTCTTCGAACAGGCCGTGTCGCGCCAGGACGCACGCCCGCTGCAACAGGGCGCGACGCCTTTGCATGGGGCTGAGTCGCCCACCCGACGTTCCGCGCGGCAGGTATTCCGACAACGGCAAGCTGCCTCGCAGCGACTTGAAAAGTCGCTTGTCGTAGGGGCGCCACGCTTTGAACCGGTTCGCCGCCGCGACCCGTTCGTGGGCCGGCCCGCGGTCC
Organism: Rhodanobacteraceae bacterium; assembly: GCA_050738155.1. GTDB lineage: Bacteria > Pseudomonadota > Gammaproteobacteria > Xanthomonadales > Rhodanobacteraceae > 66-474. The sequence continues at coordinate 10,177 of JBOHYW010000085.1, read as the reverse complement.
CCGTCATGCTGGCGCAGGAAGATCGTCGGGTCGGCGACGAATCCTGCACGGTATCGCCGCGCCAGCCTGAGGATCATCTCGTAATCTTCGCCGAAGGTCTGCTTCTCGTCGTAGGGTCCCACGGCCCGGTAACAGGCGAGTGGCACCAGCATCGTCTGCTGGTTGCAGGGGAACTCGTCGAGAGCATGCAGGAAGAAGATGTCGTGCGCGATCGCCTTGCGCTGCCAAAGGCGGCAATTGGCGATCACCGGGGGCGCATCTCCGCCGAAGCACCAGACGCCGCTGTAGGTGTAGTCGACTTCCGCATTCGCCGCGAGATATCCAAGATGCCGCTCCAGTGCATCCCGTGCTGCCACGTCATCGTCGTCCATGATCCAGACGTAATCGGTATCAAGGATTCCCAGCGCCCGGTTGAGCGCCGCCGGCTTGCCGGCGTTCGGCTGATGGACGTATTGGATGCGGCTGCCATAGCGCCGAAGGACCGACTCGGTTTCGTCCGTCGATCCGTCGTTGACGACGATCACCCTGTCGGGCGGCCGGGTTTGCTGCAGCACGCTGTCGAGCGACTGCGTCAGCAGCGCGGCGCGGTTGTAGGTCGGAACAATCACGCCCACGGTGACGCCGGCTGCAGCGTCATCACGTGCCATGCCATGTGCGGCGAGCTCACGCATCTACGTGCCATCCCTTGGCTGGACCCGCAGGTCGACAATCATCCACGAATTCTGCTCGAAACGCCATAGCGGCTGACCGCGCGAATCAAAGACCCCTCTTTTGCCAGCGGTCCGTCGCATCGCGGCGCCGGGCCACCGGCCCGGTGCCACGTCTGCTGCTGCGGGCCAGCGCCGTCACCACCCGAAATCCATGTCGAGGTACGAATACAGCGCCTCGTTGTGGGGCTTGAAGTGTTCCCTGAGCTTGTTCGCAAGCTCGGGATCAGCCTCGTCCAATGAGTCGTAGGATCCTGCATTGATGGGCTTCACGTCGCCCACCTTGAACGGCTCCAGATGCAGGAAATCTGTCACGTCGTCCAGCGTTCGCTGGGTATGGGCAAATAGGTTCTCGCTCTTTATGACCATGATCCGATCGTGGTCGATGCAATTGAAGAAGCGCTCTACCTTCGGTAAATATTCACCATGATCAACGTAAGCATGCCGACCGTACTCGATGCTGAGATAGTCAAGCTGGGACCGTAGCCGTTCAACTTCACCCGTGATACGTTGCTTTTCGGCAGCAAGCGCTTCCCTGAAGCCCAGCGTTTCCTGCCCGCAGCGGAGCTGATGCTGGTAGCAGGAGTATGCGCGGTCCACCGGGTCGCGCAGCAATATGATGATGCGAACGTCGGGAAGCGCCTGGGCGATTCTCGTTGCCGCAAGTGGATGCGTGAGGTATGCCGGCGTGTGCTCGCCGGTGATGACGGTGGCGCCACCAAGGCGCTTGCTGCGGCGCCGGACTGTCGTCACGAACGGAAACGATGCGCGGTAAAAGTCGAGGCCGTGCCGGTAATGCTCATCGAAGTACGCGACTTCGAATCCTGGCGGAGATGGGGCTATGATCTGCGGATGCGACAGCAGATACCAGTAGATGGCGGTGGTGCCGCATTTGGGCGCGCCGGCGATGATGAAGTCCGGCAGCATGCGACGCGTCGCCGTGTATTCGCGCCACCGGCGGCGTGCGCGACGCACGTAATACCGAGCCAACTGCCTGCACGGATGCGGTCCGCGAACGACCTGATCGTTGGCAGTGGCAGTCTTTGGCGTTTCGCGTACTTGGCCCGTCGGAACTGATGCGTCTGCGGAAGTCACGGATGTCTGGTTCGCTTGGCGGAAGACGATATGGAAGCGGAGGGTCAGCGCGGCACCGACCGCGGCACTAGCGCAAAGTTCGGATAGTCATTGTATGCGTGCTCGCCGCGCGGTTTGACGCTGCGTGACTCGAAGATTTTCCATGCCTCCCGGGCGTTCGGCAGGCCGGTATCGGCTGCCGTTGCGAGTGCGACCTGAAGGTTCGCTGGATAACCCGTGGCGGAGAACGCGTAGCCGTACATTTCTCCGACGCGGCCAGGTTTGGGATTGCCGCGCAGCTTTGCCATTGCGGCGACCATTGCGGGTGTGTTGCAGGACAAGCCGACGAGCGTTGGGAAGGTGGCTGCGTACATGGCGGTATAGGAAGGCAGCCAGTTGCCGGCACTATCCTTGGCCACGATGGTGTAGGCCGAGGCTTCCAGCCAGCAGTAGCCGTGGGTAGGGTTGGCCTGCCAGTCGGTCATGAGGCCGATTTCGAACTGGGCCAGCCAGTCGCGGAACTGCGCGGCACCCGCGAAGCCCAACTCCGCGGCGTGCCCTGCCGACCAGGTGAGGAAGTTGTGTTGCCAGGGTGCCAGGGCTCCGTTGTACGGAATGGTGCTGTCATTGGTGACGTGCAGTGGATTGGCGTGGGGATTGTTGGTGTACTTCTGATTCCAGTCGGCGAGCGAATTCTCGACATCGGCGTTGAACTCGGCCTTCAGCGGATAGTCGTCAGGCAACAGCCACGCGGCGTTGACCATGTTGCGCAGGGTCCAGGCCTTGCCGCGCACTTGAACGTGCGATCGGTCGATCAATCCTTGTGAATAGCCGCGATAGGCCGCGCCAGACCATATCTCGTTCTGCGATGCGCCGAAGGCGAGCTCGGACATGTAGTACCAGGATCCCGTCACCATGTACGGCACGTAGGATTCCGCAGGCTGGTGCGCGTTGTTCCATTTGTTGGGATTGCCGGTCTTGCCGGGAGGCGGCAGCAGGTCGGCCCGGTAGGCGGCGCCCTTGGCGTCATGCCGCTCCGCGGCGGTCGCGGCTTCGTGCCATCCGACGATCGTCACGTAGGGGTGCTTCTGGATGCTGAGCGGCCAGCCGGTGGCCTGATCGCGGTAATGGATGCTGTAGGCGCCCAACGCATCGGTGTTGGCAAGCATCCAGTTGTAGGCGCGCACGTCCGGATCGACGATGTAGACGCTGGTCCAGCGCGGCAGGGGACCGATACCATCCTGAGCACCTGTAGCTTGCATGTCGACCATCTGGTTGCAGTGCTCCAGTGGAGCGCACGACTGACGAATGTGTCCCAGGAGTCGCTCACTGGGCGTCAGATCCATGTAACGCGACACCGCCATGCTGTTCTGGATGTACTTGGTGTCCTGTTGCAGGTAGACGTCTGGACGGGTGCTGTCCCACCACAGCACCTTGTGCCAGCGCGTATAGGCGTGCTGGGTGAGCGCGGGGCTGGTGTAGTTGGCCGACCCCGACGTAAGGGTCGCGGTGTACTGCAGTTTCGCCTGCGGGGTGTACGCCCAGTCGTTCTCGACGATGATGTCGGTGCGCACCGGGCCGACCGTGCCGGGTGTTGCGCCGGCGTAGGCGCGGATCGCGAAATAGATGTTGAGGTTTGGGTTCTTCGTACCCTCTGCGCCGACGACGGGCCCGTTCACTACCCACTCGCTGGCCAGCGGCCCGGACAACCACACGTTGCACTGTGTGCCCCAGGGCTTGCAGGAATTGGCGCTGTCGGCCGCCTGCAGCAACGCGCGAGCGCTTGCCGTGTAGGCTTTGCCCTCGAGATCGAGCGAGATCTTGGTGTCGTAACCGGTCGCGAGCAGTTGCGAAAGGCCAATCGGGTCGCTTGCGACCGAGGGCGGCGAACTCGATTGCGAAGAGATGGCCAACGGCAGCTTTGCGTGGCCGCGAAGCGTTGGAATGGTCACGGTGATCACCGCGTGGCGCAGGCTGCCGTCCGGATTGGTCGCCTTCGGATCCACCTGCAGCGTAACCGGCTTGCCGTCCAGCGTGGCGATCAGGCTCGCGCCCTTCGGCACATCCCCGTCCTTGAACACCTGTCCGAACGTCACCGGAACGTGTGATTGTGCGTGCCGGGTTTCGCTGATCACCGTGTCGGTGACGATCACCGCGCCCCGGGCCGATGCGGTGGCGAACAGCAACACGGCGCTCGCGCATGCGCACAGCACGACGCCGGCCAAGCGGCCCTGTCGCTGTTGCTGGTCAACGATGGTTTCGCCGTCCGTGTCCATGTCCGCCGCCTTCATGCCCGCTCGCCTGGGTGCGGGTCGACGTGCATGATACGCGAAGCATTCAGAGCTGCGGGTTGGTCCGATGTGCGGAATGGCTCCGCGATTCGCGTGGGTCCGATCCGCCGGACATGGATCCTGACGGTGCGAAAACGGGCGCCATTGGCGCCCGTTTTCAACCGATTCCGCTTTGCACGGATGGGTTTCCGCCGCGCCAGCCCCGGATCAAGGTTGCAGCAGGCGAACGTTGTTGTTGCCGCAAGCGTCGGACGTGTCGCTGCATGCCGTGAACATGGTCGCACGGGTTTGCATCAACAGGTTCAGCCAACCGCTGATCGTCCACAGGCTGGCGGGGCTGACAACCCGGCATGGTGCCGTCGGCGCTCCGCCACTGCCACACGTGGACGACGGACTCTTGACGGCGGGCGCTGCGTAGGTGAGCTCTGAAGCGGGTATCGGTCGCGCGGCCGCGGCCGCCGGAACCTGTCGGGACGCTGGTTGGCCGCTGATATGTTGCAATGGAACCACGACCTCGACAAGGCACCGGATACCTGCCGATCGACTGCAGGCTGGTACTTCGCGTGGCCCGGCAGTGTACCCCGCAAGATCGTGCTGCTGCCCATTCACTGCGCCATCGGCTGATGCCTTAGGTGGCGGATTCGTCGGCGGCGGATTCGTCGGCGGTGGGTTCGTCGGCGGCGGGTTCGACGGTGGTGGATCCGACGGCGGCGGATTGGACGGCGGCGGGTTGGACGGCGGCGGCATGGTTGGCGGAGGCACTGTTCCGTCCGCTTGGGCCGAGCGTGGCCACAGCGCGAAGTTCGGATAGTCGTTGTAGGCGGGGTCGTTGGGCGGCAGCGGCTTCACACTGCGGGAATCGAAAATACCCCACGCTGTCTGGGCATTCGGCAATCCGGTATCCGCTGCCGTTGCGAGTGCGATCTGGAGGTTCGCTGGATAACCCGTGGCAGAGAACGCATAACCGTACATTTCCCCGACGCGGCCGGGGTTGGGATTGCCGGGCAGCTTGGCCATTGTGGCGACCATTGCGGGCGTGTTGCAGGACAAGCCGGCAAGCTTCGGGAAGGAGGCTGCGTACACGGCGGAATAGGACGGCAGCCAATTGCCGGCGCTGTCCTTGCCTTCGACTGTATAGGCCGATGCTTCCAGCCAGCAGAAGCCTTGGGTGGGATTGGCCTGCCAGCCTGTCATCAGGCCGATTTCGAACTGCGCCAGCCAATCGCGGAACTGCGCGGCGCCCGCGAAGCCCAACTCTGCGGCGTGCCCCGCCGACCAGGTGAGGAAGTTGTGTTGCCAGGGCGCCAACGCACCGTTGTACGGCACGGTGCTGTCGTTGGTTACGTGAAGCGGATCGGCGTTGGGATTGTTGGTGTATCTCTGATTCCAGTCGGCGATCGAATTGTTGACGTCGTCGTTGAATTCGGCCTTCAGTGGATAGTTGTCAGGCAACAGCCACGCGGCGTCCGCCATGTTGCGCAACGCCCAGGCCTTGCCGCGCACCTGGGTGTGCGACTGGTCGATCAGTCCCTGTGAATAGCCGCGATAGACTTCGCCAGACCACAGCTCGTTCTGCGATGCGCCGAACGCGAGCTCGGACATGTAGTAGTAGGACCCGGTCACCATGTACGGCACGTAGGATTCCGCGGGCTGGTGCGCGTTGTCCCATGAGTCGGGGTTGCCGGTGTTGCCGGGGAAAGGCAGCAGGTCGGCCTGGTAGGCGGCGCCCTTGGCGTTCTGCTGCTTCGCGATGGCGGCGGCGTCCGTCCAGCCGACCAGCGTCGCGTAGGGATGTTTCTGTATGCTCATCGGCCAGCCGGTCGCCTGATCGCGATAGTGGATGCTGTAGGCGCCCAGCGCGTCAGTATTGGCCAGCATCCAGTTATAGGCGCGCACGTCCGGATCGACGATGTAAACGCTGGTCCAGCGCGGCAAGGGTCCGATGCCTTCCTGCGCGCCGGTGTCGCCCATGTACTGCTGTTGATCGCAATGATCCAGCGGTGCACAAGTCTGCCGTAGCCCCGCTAGGAACGATTCATCGGGCATCAGCGGCATGTAGCGCGAAACCGCCATGCTGTCCTGGATATATTGCGTGTTCTGCTGCAGGTAGACGTCCGGACGGTCGTTGTTCCACCACAGCACCTTGTGCCACCGCGTGTAGGCGTACTGGGTCAGCGCGGGGCTGGTGTAGCTGGCCGAACCCGAGGTCAAGGTCGCGGTGTACTGCGGCTGCGCTTGTGGCATGTACGCCCAGTCGTTCTCGACGATGATGTCGGTGCGTACGCGGCCGACGGTGCCGGGCGTGCCGTTGGAATAGGCGCGCACCGCGAAGTACACGCGCAGGTTCGGGTTGGTGGTGCCGTCCGACGCCGTCACGGGGCCGTTGACGACCCATTCGCTGGCGAGCGGGCCGGACAGCCACGTATTGCACTGGGTACCCCACGCTTCGCACGTGCCGGCGTTGGCAGCGGCCTGCAGCAGGCCGCGTGCGTTGATGGTGTAGGTCTTGCCGCCGATGTTGAGTGACGCGCTGGCGTCGTAGTTGGTCGCCAGCAGTTGCGAAAGTCCGATCGTCTGGCCAGCGGGCAGAGCCGCGCCCCCCGTCGAGAGCGTCAGCGGGATCTGCGCACCCGCAGCCAATGAGGGCACGATCGCGGTCAGCACCGCGTGACGCAGGCTGCCGTCGGGGTTGGTGGCTTTCGGGTTCACCTGCAGGGTGATGGGCTCGCCGTTTAGCGTCGCGGTCAGGGTCGCGCCCTTCGGCACGTCGCCGTCCTTGAACACCTGCCCGAAGGTCACCGGCACGCTGGGCTGCGATTGCGTCGACAGGTTGAACACCTGGTCGGCGACGACCGTTCCCGCGAACGCCTGCGTCGCGCCCAGCAGCAGTAAACCCGCGCCCGACGCTGCCAGCCACTTCCCGATGCCGCGGCGCAGCCGGCTGCCGTGCAGCGCTGCGTCCGTATCCGTGCTCGCACTCATGTCGCCCGACTCCAGTGAATGGCCGGCCGCCGCCGTCGTCCGTGCGGGTCGCAGCTCTGTGTCGTTAACCGGCCGGGTCCTGGGTCGGTGATTTGATGCCGGCGCCGGCGGGGCCCCTGTGGCGCGGCGGCCGTGGGAGTACACGGCCCGGCCGCTGAACGGTCAATCAACAAACCCCCGGTCCGTGCCCGCGCGCACAGACCAGTTGCCGTATTTGCAACGGGGGTCACAAGGCGGGGCAGAAAGGGTTGACTTGGGCGATGTTTCCCCGCGGCGGGCGCCGACCGCGCGAGGCGGGGCATCGGGCGCCGGCAGGAAGGTTGATTTCCGCGGAAGGATTTCCCACGCGGTTACGACTTCACGTGCCGTCGATAAACGCTACGGACAGACTCCGGCCGTCGCCGAACCGGACGTGCCCGATGGCTTCACCGGCGCAGACACCGTGCACGCTGTCGCCTTCAGCGGCGCGGCCCATTTCGTGATCGACAACGTGAGCTTCGACACGCGCGCTGTGCCGCCTGTCGGCGATTCCTGGGCCGGCCCGGCAATGGTTGACCAGACCGCCGTAAACCATCGACCGCGACACTGGTACCCAGTCCGAGAATTCCGGTCAAGTTGACCACCGGTTCCGGTAATTGCTGACCACCGTACGGGTGCTGACCACCTGTGCTGCGACGCTGGGCTTGATGTCGGGCTGCTCCCAGCCAAAAACTGCCAGCAGAAAGCGAACACCCAACAGCACGCGGCTTGTGTGTTATGTTGTGTGTGCGACGTAACACACCGGTGCTACCTATGAATGAAGCCACCTTCACCTTTCGGGTTGATGAGGCGCTGAAAAGCAAGTTCACCGACGCGGCAAGGGCCCGCGACCGTACCGGGGCGCAGCTCCTGCGTGACTTCATGCGCGGCGTGGTGAGCCAGCAAGAAGGCGCAGCCGAATACGACGCGTGGTTTCGGCGAGAGGTAGAGTCTGCCTTGGCGGACGCCAACGATCCAGCTACACGGTGGATCTCCAACGGACAGGCCAAGCGTGAGAGCGCCGCGTGGCGCCGGCGCGTGCAAGCCGGCGTTGAGCGCAAGCGTTGAAGCTGGCCTGGTTGCCGATGGCCCAACGACTGCGCTTTGCTCAGTTGGACTACATCGCCGAGCAAAATCCACCCGCAGCCCTGCGCGTAGATGCCGAGATCGAGCAGCAGGCCGACCACTTGCAAGATCACCCGGACATGGGACGCGTGGGACGGGTCAAAGGCACCCGCGAGCTGGTCATTCAGAGGACGCCGTTCATCCTGGTGTATCGCGTACGGCCACGGGCGGCACGCGTCGAAGTGCTGCGCGTCCTGCATGGAGCGCAGCAATGGCCACCGAAGGCTTAGGTGGCTACTCTGCAACCTGTCCACTTTTTGGCCGAGTATCGCCAACGAAGTTGGGCAGCACCTTGGTCAGCGATTTCCAGCAGATCGGTCAGGAATTGCCGGCACCTGGTCAACGAATAGCGGCGTACTCACTCAGTCAGACTGGACTGCCGTGGCGGTCGTGTCCGCGAGATCGCGCAAGCGTGCGGCTTCGATGCGCGCTTGCGCCAGAAGCTGGCCCCAATCGTCAGGCGGGTAGCCGGCGTCGAGCATCTTGCGGAAAACGCGATACGCGTCGTCGTCGCTCTCGTATGTCCGCAAGGTATCGCTGTCGTTGACCCACCCGAACACGATGATGTGGGTTGCCAGGTCATAGCGGAAGAACAACCGGTACTGCTGGAAGAACTTGGCTCTGAACCAGTGGGTGTACGCCTTGCCCAACGTCGCGCCCTGCCGGTAGTCGTTGCGCGTTGGATCGGCAGGGACAATATCAAAGGCGAGTTTGCAGATGGCCGCGAGACGCCTGGTGGCGTTCTTTTTTTTGTAGTGAGCGGGATCCTTGCGGCGAAGAGCGTCGACCTCGTTGGCGAGCGCGTCGACCTGGGCGAGAAACAGCGGGTGGGCGTAGACCGCCCACCCATGGATGACGAGTGCCTTGGGCGACGCCGCCTGGCTCACGCGTCGTCGGCCGTGAGCGGCGCGTCCAAATCCACCTCGGTGTCACGGGTGAGATCGCGGAGGTGCTCGACCAGACCGGCGTCAACGGGTCGCACACGTTCGGGATGGCGCGTGATGTCATGCGCGAGCATCCGCAGAAAAGGCTGCAGCGCTGGATCGGGCTCGTTTTCTTCAGCGGGGTCACAGCGCGAGATCGTCACGACGTCGCCAGCGAAGGTGTAACGCAGGCGGTCACGTTTGCGTAATCCGAGGAAGTGACGCACCGAAGCGGGAACCGTGGTCTGGTAACGGTCAGTGAGCGTGGACTCAGCGTCTTGGGTCGTCATGGTTATTGCGTGTTCTACCAGCGTGCCGATATCGTAATGCATTCGCATGATGAACGCAATGCAGACGCGATGTGGATTAGGCGTGCCTGCCTCGGTTCAACCGCGCAGGTCGCCTGCGCGCACCAAGCGGTGCCGGTGCACCGGACGCGAGCTCTCGCGCTGGATGGCTGTCGAATTACTTTACGATTTCGCTATCGATCAGGGCGCACGTGACAGTAGTTTATTGATCCATAAAGCGATTAGATCGTGGCATGAAAGTTGCTTTATAGTCGCCTGCAACGCCTTTCAATTTCATTTCAAACATATCCACACAGGGGGCCAGTCTCGTGAACAAACTGGACAAGAAGCTGGGCATCGCGGCGGTACTGGGGGTCGGGATGCTGGTCGCCGGCGTCGCCAGCGCCACCACGGTCACGATGGATTTCGAGGGGCTCGCGGGCACGCCGGCCGAGTATATCGACAACTTCTACAACGGCGGCTGCGGCACGCTCGTGGTGGGCGGGAAGCTCGGCAAGCCCACCTGCGGCGGGCCGGACTACGGCGTGGTGTGGTCGAACGCTCTGGTTGGCCCCAAGCCGAACGGCCACGAACCAAGTCCACCCAACATCATGAAGTACCAGGGCAGCTCCGCGACCATGAACGTGGCAGCCGGATTCACCGACCTTCTGGAGTTCTACTTCTCGGCGCCCAACGCCAGCGGCGGCATTGCGATCTACAGCGGCCTCGACGGGAAGGGCACCCTGCTCGCCAGCGGGAATCTCGGCAGC
>JBOHYW010000084.1:0-14865 GCA_050738155.1 Rhodanobacteraceae bacterium | reverse complement strand
GTCGCGCTCAGCGCCAGCGTCGGCATTGCCGGTTTCCCGCTGGACGGCAGCGACGCGCAAACATTGGTGGCCAATGCGGACGCCGCGATGTACGCGGCCAAGAGCGAAGAGCGCAACGCCTGGCGTTTCTATGTGCCGATGATGCAGGTCAATGTCCGCCAGCGGATGTTGCTGGCGACGGAACTGCGCCAGGCGCTGCAGGGCAACGAATTCAGTCTGGTCTATCAGCCCAGCGTGGAGCTGCGCAGCGGGCGCGTGGTCGCGGTCGAGGCACTGCTGCGCTGGCAGCATCCCGATCGTGGTGAGGTGTTGCCCGGCGAATTCATTCCGGTTGCCGAAAGCATCGGGCTGATCCACCGCATCGACGAATGGGTCATGCACGCAGTGTGCGCGCAGATTCACGCGTGGGACGAAGCGAAGATACCGCGGATCAGGGTCGCCATGAACGTTTCGGCACGCTGGTTCGGCCATCCGGGATTTGTCGACAGCATCCGCCGCGCCTTGCAGGTGAACAAGGTCGATCCGCAGCGCATCGCGCTGGAAATCACCGAAGGCGCAATGCTGCGGTTGGGCGAAGAAACCGAGCGCACCATGCGCGCACTGGACGCGCTCGGCATCGGCGTTGCCATCGACGATTTCGGCACCGGCTATGCGTCGATGGCTTACCTGAAACTGCCCGCCGTGGCATACCTGAAGATCGATCGCTCGTTCATCACCGGGCTTCCCGGCAACGCCAACGACGAGGCGATTACCGGTGCGATGCTGGCGATGGCCGGAAGCCTTGGTCTGACCACCATCGCGGAAGGCATCGAAAGCGAGGCGCAACACGAATTCCTGTTGCGCGCCGGTTGTACCGAAGGGCAGGGCTTTCTGTATTCATACCCGTTGCCGCCGTCCGCGCTCGAACGCATGTTGCGACCAAGGCAGATACCTGCAGGGGCGAAGCTGAAACTGGTGCCACCCTGCCGGCGTTGATGGTTTTGTCGGCGCGACCCCGGCGTTACCATCGCGGCCATGACACCAGATTCGGCTGTTGCTTCGACGTACTTGAAGCCGGGCGGGGATTCGGCGGTCGCCGGCCATGACACCACCGCCGTCAATCGTGTGCGCCATGATTTCACGGGCGTGCCGAGCGTATGGTTGTTCGGTTATGGCTCGCTGATCTACAAGGTGGATTTTCCGTACCTGGAACGCCGGCCCGCCATCATCCGGGGTTGGTCACGACGTTTCTGGCAGGGCTCGCATGATCACCGCGGGACGCCGGAGCATCCCGGGCGCGTGGTGACCTTGGTGCCGGATGATGGCGCCGTTTGCGTGGGCATGGCCTACCGCGTGGCACCCGCAACGTTCGCGCAACTCGACTTCCGCGAGAAGAACGGGTACATGCGCGTCGCGACGACGCTCGATTTCGGCGGCGGCAATTCCACCGAAGGGCTGGTTTATATCGCGGCCTCTGACAACGCTGCGTGGCTCGGACCCGCAAGTGATGCCGAAATTGCGCGACACATTGCGGTATCTGTCGGTCCCAGCGGAGCCAACAGCGATTACGTATTCAGTCTGGCGGAAGCGCTGCGCGAACTCGGTGCCGTCGATGCGCACGTCTTTGCCGTGGAAGCGCATCTGCGTGAGGGACACCACGCGCGCTGATGGTCGGCGCGTTTGCTCCCGCGCACCCGCAGCCTGCGCATGGTTCGTGCGTCCGGGGAGTCGAATGCCTTGGCTGTCCTCGTTCCGTGTCGTGCGGCACGGGTTCGTGAAGAGGCGGTGAAGGCTCTGTCTTGACAATCCCTTGATCTTGTCTTGACTAGAGTTGGAAAGCATGCGTCGCCTCCCGGTTTCGAATCGGGCGGGTTTCGGGTGCCGCTTTGCAGCGCCCGCGATGGGCGGTGCGAGTAATTGGCGCGGTTCGCGAGAACCGCAGGAGGTGCTTCATGAACGGAAACATTGCCAACCCCTGGCCGCTCGGCTTTGGTGTGCTGGCCATCGCGTTGTGGATGCTTTCGGTGATCCCCGCCGGTATTGCCGGCCCGATCGGTTTCGGTGTCGCCCCGGCGGCGATGCACGGGATATTCACCGTCGCAATGCTCGGGTTGCTGATTGCCGGAATCGCCGCATTCCTGCGCCACGAGTCCTGGCTCGGATTCTTCTTCCTGCTGTGGTCGGGCCTGTTGTGGGCCAGCGGTTTCGGCTTTGAGCGGGCAGGCGGTGCACGCTTCGAGGGTTGGTTCCTGATGACGATTGCGCTGGTGAACTTCTACCTGTGGCTGGCGGCCTGGAAGAGCGGCAAGCTTGGTGGGGCCGTCTCTGTCATGGTGCTGTTGCTGTGGGTGTCGTTACTGTGTTTCGGCCTGAACGGCTTCTTCGGATTCTGGGTGCTGCTCCGGGTCGGTGGCGCGTTCGGCCTCGCAAGCGCACTGGTGGCGTTCTACATTTCGGCCACCACGCTTGCGGTGACGCATGACCCGAACAAACGTTACCCGGGCATCGTGTATATCGAAACCAGCATCACTCCCGGCGAACCACGCATCTGAAACGTATTGGCCCGACCACCTTCCACGGCGCACACCTCGTGCGCCGCAGGGGCGGTTTGGCTTGCCTATTGGTTGTGCGGGTTGCCCTGCAATCGCTGAAGCGCGCAGGGTGGAAACGCGCAGGGCGGGATAGCCGCGTAGCGGTGTATCCCGCCGTTGCACGTTATTGAAGGCGGCCTCGCTACGCCTTGGCCCGCAGCCGCAACCCGCGCGGCGTGAGCGCGCGTTCGATCAGTTCGAACACGCCTTGCATCACCAGCGCCAGCAATGCAGCCGGAATCGCACCCTGCATGATCAAGGGCACGCTGTCGAGGCGAATGCCGGTGAGGATGGGTTGGCCGTAACCGCCGGCACCGATCAATGCGCCGAGCGTGGCGGTGCCGACGTTGATGACCACCGCTATCTTGACGCCGGCCAGTATCGAGCGCAGCGCCAGCGGCAATTCCACCCGCCACAGCCGCACCCGCGGTGGTAATCCCAGCGCGGCAGCGGATTCCAGCAGTGACGGCGGTATGCCCGTCAAACCGGCGTGGGTGTTGCGCACGATTGGCAGCAGGCTGTAAAGGAACAGCGCGGCGATCGCGGGTTCGGCGCCGATGCCGAACAATGGGATCATGAACACGAACAGCGCCAGCGACGGCACGGTCTGCAGGATACCGGTCAGGCCCAGCACGACTTGCCCGAGCCGCCGTTGGCGTGCCGCGAAGATGCCCAGCGGTACCGCCAGCACGATCGCCAGCAGCATCGAAATGCCGACCAGCGCGAGGTGCTGCAGGGTGTAGCGGGCGAGCCGGTTCCAGAACGCGCCCTGGTTCGAGGTCGCCTGCACGCCGAGGAAGTGCGCAGCCACCTCGGTGTCGCGCTTGCCGTCGAGTTTGACCGCCTTGTTCATCGCGCGCATCTGCTCGGCGTCGATCGTGCCCGCGAGCCCGTTCAACGCCGCGACGAACGCCGGCGCGCGTTTTTGCAGGTCTAGCCGGTACAAGTACACCGCGTCATAGCGCGGGAAGTAGTGCAGTGTGTCTTTCAGCACGCGCAGGTGGTAATACGCGATTTCGGCGTCGGTGCTGTACAGGTCGGTGACGTCGATGGCGCCGGAAGCCAGTGCGCGGTAGGCGAGGGCGTGGTCCATCCCGCGCGCATTCATTGGCAGGTGATACGCCTTCTTCAGGCCCGGCCAGCCGTCGGCGCGATTCATGAACTCGTTGGAAAATGCGAGCTTCAGGTTCGGATGGCTGGTCAAGTCGGCAATCGTGCGGATGTGCAGCTTGCGGGCCTCGCCTGAGCGCATCCCGAGCGCGTAGGTGTTGTTGAAGCCGAGCGGATCGGTGATGCCAATGCCGAGTTTTTTCAGGGCGGCGCGCAACACTGCGATGCTGGCGTCCGGCGGCACATCGTGCAGCAGCTCATGGGTGATGGTGCCGGTGTACTCGGGATACGCATCGATGTCGCCTTCGGTCAACGCGCGCCACAGGATGCGGGTGCCACCGAGACTGCGTCGGTGTTCCGCGCGTACGCCATGCTGGCGCGCGGAAAGTCGGGCAATTTCGCCCAGCACCACCGACTCGGTGAAGTTTTTCGAACCGACCACCACCACGGGTCCGTTGGTCGGTGGCGCATGCGTCTGCGCAACGCCGGCCAGTGGCAATAGCAGCAGAAGAGCGAGCCAGCGTTTCATGCCGTTGCACCCGGCAGGCCGCGGTGCGCCGCCAGGAATTCGCTCACGAATTCGTTCGCGGGCGCGCGTCGGAAGTCATCGAGACTGCCATCCTGCACGACGCGCCCGCGTCGCATCAGCACCAGGCGGTTGCTGAAGAACGCGGCTTCGGCGAGGTCGTGGGTCACCATGATCACGGTCTTGCCGAGGCGCTGGAAGATTTCGCGTAACTCGTCCTGCAGGCCGTGGCGCACGAGCGGGTCCAATGCGCCCAGCGGTTCGTCCAGCAGCAGGGTCTGCGGATCGAGCATCAGTGCGCGCATCAAAGCCACGCGTTGGCGCTGGCCGCCGGAAAGTTCGGCGGGAAAGCGCTCGAACAGATCCCGATGCAGATGGGTCAGTTCGGCCAGCTCCAATGCACGCTCGCGCACGCGTTCGAGCTTCCAGCCGAGGTGGCGCGGCAGCAATCCAAGATTGCCGAGTACCGTCAGGTGCGGAAACAGTCCGCCATCCTGGATCACGTAACCGACTCGGCGGCGCACTTCCAGCGCGTGCTTGCGTTGCAACGGTTCGCCGTCGCAGCGCACGACGCCGGCATCGGGCCATTCCAGACCGAGCAGCAAGCGCAGCACCGTGGATTTCCCCGAGCCGCTGCTGCCGATCAGGAGGGTGGTCTTGCCGCGCGCAAAATCCAGGTCGACTGCATCGACCGCGCGTACTTGACCGAAGACACGGATGACGCCGGCCAGGGAAAATGCCGCATCATGGGATGTTGGATTAGATCTGGGCGAGGCAGGCATCGTCGATATCGCGCCGTTTGCGTCCGACCACAGCGTAGTAATACAACATGTGGCCCTCGATGGACAGGCGGTGCCGATATCGTTCGAGATGATGCAGCTTGAGGTAATCGCCTTGCAGCAGGCGCTTCACCAGCAGCGAAAAGCCGCTGGTGTCGGCGGTGTCGAGGAAGGTTTCCTTGATGTTGAACGCGACCCAGCCGTCGTTGGCGACCAGGTTGTAGGCGGTGGCGAACGCCGGCACCGGGATGTCGCCGAAGCCGAGCGCGGCGACCGTGGTCATCGCATCGAAATGCCAGTCGCGCAATTCCTTCAGCAGTTCCGGCGACAGTTGGCTCAAGTCGGCGACGTAGTAGGCGTCGTAGGCGCCAGGGCGGTCGCGATCAGTGGCGCGTTCGGCTTCCTCGATGACGTCGATGCCGACCACGCGCGCGGATCCGTGTTCGACCAGCAGCTCGCCGACCATGCCGTTGCCGGCGCCGACATCCAATACCCGCAACTGGGTCGGGTCTTCACCGGCCTTGTGCACCACTTCGCGCAGCAGCCCGCTCAGTTTGGCCGGCGAGGTGCATTTCAAACGCTGGTAGAAAAGTTGCTCGTACAGCCCGGGGTGCTGGTAGATCTCGGCATAGTCGTGGAATGCGATGCGACGTTCCTCGCCGTCTTCGACGATCAGGAAGTACGCCTCGCTCTGGCTGGCGCGGGTGAGATTGTCGCTGGGAAAACGGATGTGATAGGGCTGCGCTCGCATGCTGCTCCTTTGCCGGTCATGGAAGGGAGCGTCGCGAGTCGGACAAAGGCAGCACGGCAGCACTGAACCAGATTCCCCATCACCGTGCCTGATGGCGAGTGAATGGCGACGCTGTCTTCCCACCGTATTGCATATGCGGATGCATTGCAAACGCGCATATCGGGCAACGCCGTTGGTTCGCGTCGCACGTCGCCGGCCGTTTGCGGACGCGCTATAGTTCGGGAAGCCTTGCGATTTGCGTGATGCGAGGGGTCGCCATGCCGAATTCACAGACGTTCAAGGGCCGCTGTTTTTGCGGCGCGGTCGAGGTCGAAGTGCAGGGTCAGCCGGTGGCGGCAGCGATCTGCCATTGCGAGTCGTGCCGGCGCTGGCACAGCGCCCCGTTGAACACCTGGGTGGTCTGGCCCGCCGACAACGTACGGGTTACGGCAGGACAAGACAATCTCGTCGAGTACAACAAGCACGGGCCGGACGGGCCGAGTGCCCGCACGTTCTGCAAACGCTGCGGAAATGCCATCTTCAACCGCAAGCCGACCTATGGCATGACGGTTGTCTACGCGACGCTGCTGGAAGGCTCGGGACTGACCTACGCGCCGACCTTCCACAGTTTCTATGACGAAGGCGTCATGCACATCGCCGACGGACTTCCGAAATTTGTCGACCTGCCTGCTGAACTCGGTGGATCCGGCAAACGGCTCGACGAACCCGCGCATACCGGCATGCGGCAATAGGGGGGCATCATTCGAGTGGATTCGCACATTCCGCTCCGAACGGCCGCCGCCCCCGTCAATGCCGCGTGCGTTTGCGATCCGCCGGATTCATCTCGACGCCGAGCGTGAAGGTGCGCTGTTCACCGGGTTGCATCGCGCCGACACCGACCAGCCGCCGCGCGATTTCCTCGCCGCGTTCGTTGCGGATCGTCAGCACCATCGAATATTCCCAGGCGCCACCTTCCGCGGGGTTGCGGAAGCTGCCCTCGACCCGCAACGGCGTCACCGCGGCCGGCGCGGAAAGATCGCTCGCCGGGCCGCCAAAGCGCAACCGATGCTTGCAGGCGGGGCAGGTTTCCGAGCTTTCCAGGATCTTTTCGCGGCAGTGCGGGCAGACGCGCGTTGCGCCTGCCGCACCCGCGTGCGGGGCACTCATTTGCCGCTGCCGTTACCGTTACCGTTCTTGTGGATGTTGGTGACGCCGTCCTTGCCGTCGTCCCAGCCGAACTCGACCTGGCCGCGCATCTTGGAGCCCTTGGCGACACTGAAGGTGGTGGATTTCACGTCGCCGGTGAGTGCGCCGGTCTGCAGCAGCTCGACATGCGCCGCGGTTTCGACGTTGCCGGTGAGTTCGCCGGCGATCGTCACGCGCTCCGCGCGCACACTGCCGTTGACCTTGGCGCCGTGCTCGATGGTGAGATCGCCGCGTACGTTGATGTCACCCTTGAAGCGACCCGCGATGCGCACATGGCCGGCGCCCTCGATCTTGCCCTCGATCACGAGGTCAGGGGCAATCTGCGATTCGGAAACGGACTTCGCGGAAGTCGGAGCGGGTTCTGCATGCGGCGCAGCGACCTTGGCTGCCGGCGCCGGTGATTCAACCGGCTCGGGCGCATCGAAGCGCGCCACATCCGGCGGGTTCGGCAGCGGGGATGAAGGAGATTTCGTGGGTTCTTTCCACAGTGCCATGGCAGCGCTCCGGTTTTGGTCAGGGAATGCGGAGCGTACCGCCAAATTGCCCGGATGGGAACTGAAAAATGAACAAAAAAGCCTGCCTGTACACGGAATTGTGGATTGCATCTCCGGTAATACCTGAAATGTCATAAATGCGCTCCCTGGGAGCGTTGCTCGAGCCGCGCCACAACGCAAACCGTCCGTATCTGCAATCGCGGCCATGGGCAGCTCCCACCAAGCGTGGTTGGTGGGACGCAAACATCGTGGGAGCGCGCCGTGCGCGCGACAGTGGCCCTGATTTTCGTGGGAGCGCGCGCCATGTGCGCGATCACGGGTCGCCGCAAATTTTGACGAGCGCGCCAGCACCATTCGTCCGCGCAACGCATCTGTCGTATCCTCGCGGTTCGCCGGGGGGTCACCGATGCCGTTGAGCTGGAACGAAATCAAGGATCGCGCGCTGCGCTTCTCGCGCGAGTGGGCCGATGAGGCTTCCGAAGACGCCGAGGCGCAATCCTTCTGGAACGGTTTCTTCGATGTATTCGGCGTCTCGCGCCGCCGCGTCGCCAACTTCGAGAAAAAGGTCAAGAAGATCGACGGCAGGGACGGCTACATCGATCTGCTGTGGAAGGGCGTGTTGCTGGTCGAACACAAGTCGCGCGGCAAGGATCTCGACCGTGCACACGCGCAGGCCCGCGACTATTTCCATGGCCTCACCGATGCCGAATTGCCGCGCTACCTGCTGGTTTCCGATTTCGCACGTTTCCGTCTGTACGACCTCGACGGCGACGACGCGCCGGTCGAATTCGCACTGAAAGGCCTGCACAAGAACGTGCGCCGTTTCGGTTTCATCGCAGGTTATCAGGCGCGCAGCTTCAAGGATGAAGACCCCGTCAACATCGAAGCCGCCGAGCGCATGGGCAAGCTGCACGACGCGCTGAAGGGCGCCGGCTATTCGGGACACGAACTCGAAGTGTTGCTGGTGCGCCTGTTGTTCTGCCTGTTCGCGGAAGACACCGGCATCTTCCCGCGCAGCGCTTTCCACGAGTTGATTTCGCAGCGCACTGCGGTGGACGGCAGCGATCTCGGCGGCTGGCTGGCGTCGCTGTTCCAGACGCTGGATACCCCGCACGACCAGCGACAGACCACGCTGGACGAACAGCTTGCCGAATTGCCTTACGTCAACGGCAAGCTGTTCTCGGAAACGTTGCGGCAGGCCGCGTTCGACGCGCGCATGCGCGTGCTGCTGCTGGACGCGTCAGGACTGGATTGGAGCCTGATTTCGCCGGCCATCTTTGGCTCCATGTTCCAGTCGGTGATGGATTCGAAAGCGCGGCGCAATCTCGGCGCGCACTACACCAGCGAACGCAATATTCTGAAACTGATCGGCCCGCTGTTCCTCGACGAATTGAAGGCCGAACTGGAGAAAATCGGCAACCACGAGGGCAAGCTCAAAAGCTTCCACGTCAAGCTGTCCAACCTGCGCTTCCTCGACCCGGCCTGCGGCTGCGGCAACTTTCTCGTCATCGCCTACCGGGAAATCCGCTTGCTGGAGCTGGAGGTGCTGCGCCGCCAGTTCGCGCATCAGCAATCGGTGCTGACCCGCGTCGCCGAACACGTGGCGGTGGACGTCGACCAGTTCTACGGTATCGAGCTCGAAGAATTTCCCGCGCAGATCGCGCAGGTCGCACTGTGGCTGATGGACCACCAGATGAACCTGCAGGTGGCCGAACAATTCGGCGAATACTTCGCGCGCCTGCCGCTGGTGAAGGCGCCCACCATCGTCAACGGCAACGCGCTGCGGATCGATTGGAATGAGGTGGTGCCGCGCGAAGAGGTGAGCTACATCTTGGGCAATCCGCCGTTCTCCGGTGCAATGGTGATGAGCGATGAAGCGCGTGAGTCGTTTGGCGCGGTGTTCGTTGACCTGAAAGGTGCTGGTGTATTGGATTTCGTCGCCGCGTGGTACTGGCTGGCCGCCAAATACATCGAGGGCACGAACATTGAAGTTGGGTTCGTCTCCACCAATTCGATCTGCCAAGGCGAGCAGGTGGGCTTGCTGTGGCGACCGTTGCTGGATCGCCACGGTATCCGCATCAATTTCGCGCATCGCACGTTTCGTTGGAGCAACGAAGCGCGCGGCAAGGCCGTCGTCCATTGCGTCATCATCGGGTTCGCATTGCACGACGCGGCGAAGAAGACGATCTTCGAGTACGCCTCGATCGATGGTGAGCCGCATACGATTGCTGCGCGCAATATCAACCCGTACCTGATCGATGCGCCGGATGTGTTGCTGGAAAATCGCGACGATCCCATCTGCGATGTTCCGGGCATGCGGTTCGGAAGCATGCCGCGCGATGGCGGAAACCTGCTGCTTGGCGACGCGGAACGCGATGCTTTGCTGGCGAAGGAGCCGGGTGCCGCGCCATACGTGCTTCCTTTCATTGGTGCTGATGGATTCATCAACGGCACAAACCGCTGGTGCATCTGGTTCGATGGCAGGGACACATCCGTCCTACGCTCGTTGCCGCTGCTACGAGAGCATGTGGAACGGACGCGCGATTTTCGCTTGGCCAGCAAGGCGGCGAGTACCCGCGGATTCGCGAAAACGCCTTATTTGTTTTGCCAGATCGCGCAGCCGGCTACGGATTACATCCTGGTGCCACGTCATTCGTCCGAGAATCGCGTACTCATCCCTATGGGATTCTTTGATCCATCTCAAATTGCCGCAGATAGCTGCAACACCGTGCCGGGCGCAGCGCTGCTGCATTTTGGCGTGCTGCAAAGTTCGATGCACATGGTGTGGGTGCGCTACACATGTGGGCGAATAAAAAGCGACTTCCGTTATTCGAAGGACATCGTCTACAACAACTTCCCGTGGCCGCAGCTTGAACCCCTCTCCCATCGGGAGAGGGGCAGGGGTGAGGGTACGCGCGAAGCGGAACGTGACGGCGATGCCGAACCCTCATCCGGCGCTGCGCGCCACCTTCTCCCGGAGGGAGAAGGGAACAGTAGACACCGCCTTCTCCCGGAGGGAGAAGGGAGCAGTAGACACCGCCTTCTCCCGGAGGGAGAAGGGAACAGCAAGCACCGCGCTGCCATCGAAGCCGCCGCGCAAGGCGTGCTGGATGCGCGCGCGCAGTTTCCCGATGCCACGCTGGCCGACCTGTACGATCCACTCTCCATGCCGCCGGCACTGGTGAAGGCGCATCAGGCGCTGGATCGCGCAGTGGACGCGGCCTACGTCGCCGCTGAAAAAGCGCAAGGCCGCAAATCCCCCAAACTCACCAGCGACACCGAACGCGTCGCTTTCCTGTTCGAGCGCTATCAGGCATTGACGTCGCTGCTGCCGGCCGCAAAGCCCAAGCGCACGGTGCGCCGCAAATCGGTCGTCCACGCGAAATGAACAACGTGCGACAGGGGAGGCACGGATGAGTCACTGCAATCTACTTGGCATCAGCGCACGTGTGTTGGTCGCGCTCGTCTTGGGCTGCATTGCCAGCTGCCAATCGCATACGGATAGTGCGTCAGCCCGTGAACAGGCGCGACAGGATCAACGTGTTACGCCGATTTCCGTCGCAAAGCACGTGGCCACGGCCCGTGCCGCTGCGCTGATGGGCGACCAGAAAGCCGTACAGCAGAACGTGCAGGGCATGACAAAGGACATTCTGCATGACGCCCGCATCCCAGACCCGGCGCATCCCATCAATCATGAAGCGGCCCGCGCGGCGGTACGGCCCATTGCCGGAGTGCGCTCGGTCGTCTGGGTGGATAACAACAATTTGCTCGTGATGGTCGGCGGCGCCGCGTACCGCAACATGGCCATGGTCGATCGGGTGTGCGATGTGCTCGATCCGCTGGGCGACACCTTGGCCGTCGTGGTCAACGTGCAGGACGTGACGGCCACGACGTCGGAAGGTGCGGACGCAGTTTCACGCAACTGCCAATTGGCTGAAGGACAGCGCGCGTTTCTCCAACCTAAGCGGCAGATCGAAGCGTTGGATCCCAGGGTCAGAAAGGCATTCCGGGACCAACAGCAGAAGGGCGACCATGGTTGAGCGCGGTCTTCAGCCGGCCGCTTTCTTCACCAGTGCTGCGATCTGCTTCTCTTCGGCCGCGGTCAGCTTCGTCAGCGCGAACGACGTCGGCCACATCGCGCCGTCATCGAGCTTGGCCCGGTCGTTGAAGCCGAGTGTCAGGTAGCGATCCTTGAACTTGGATGCGGGCTTGAAGAAGACGACGACTTTCTCGTCCGCGTTGGCGTAGGCGGGCATGCCGTACCAGGTTTTGGGCAGGAGATGCGGTGCGGCAGCCCGGATCACCTTGTGCAGCCGTTCGCACAGCTTGCGTTCGGGTTCCGGCATCTTGGCAATGGCGGCCAGCACATCCTTTTCGCCGTCGGCGCCACGTTTGGCGTTCTTCAATTCGCGCGCACGTTCTTTCATCGCGGCGCGTTCTTCGGCGGAGAACCCTGATGATTTGCTTGCCTTGGCGGGTTTCTTGGTTGCCATGAATGCTTTCCCGTGTGGATGGACGCTCTCGTAGGTTGGCGCTGAGCGTAGCGAAGCCCAACGATATCGCGATCCATCCTACTCGCGGATGTGATGGTCCGTCCCGATGCCACTGTTGGGCTTCTTCCGGGACAAGTCCGGAATCAGCCCAACCTACGGGTTCCAGCGGGCGGCGTCCGAGCGCTCTTGTAGGTTGGTGCTGATCCCGGACTTGATCCGGGAGAAGCCCAACCTACCGAAATCGCGCAGGTTGCAGGCCGGCTCAAGGAGCGTAGCGACGGAGCCGGCGGGTGCGCGCGCCGACGGCCATCCCTTCAATCGCGCTCGGGCGCGCCCAGCGGGAAAAATGGTCGGTATGGACGGCCGCCCTCGACGCAGCGCGCGAACGATGGCTGCTGCAGAAGGCGGGCGCGATAGGCATGCACGTTCAGGAATTGCTCGCCGATGGCATGCGTCCAGTCCGCATAGAACAGCGCTGGCGCGGCCGCGCAATCGGCCAGGCTGAAGGTGTCGCCCGCGGCCCATTTGTGACCGGCCATGCGCCCGTCCAGCCACGTGTAGGCAGTCACAAGTGCGATGCGCGCTTGGTTGACACCGTAGGGATCGCGGTCAGCTTCCTGCCGCAACTGGTTGAACACGATCCGCTGCTGCGGCCCATTGATGTAGTTGTCGAAAAAGCGGTCCAGCATGCGTACGTCGACGGCCGCGTCGGCTTCGGCGGGGATCAACCGCGTTGGCCCTGGATGGTGGACGTCGAGGTATTCGATGATGCTGGTGGCCTCCATTACCTGGCGATCGCCGTCCACCAGCAATGGAAATTTCCGTATCGGCCAACGCCGCGCGAACTCTGCGTAAATCGTGGGGTTGTCCGGCGACAGGTTCAGGAATTCAAAAGGCGTGTCGTTTTCGTACAGCGCGATCAGTGCCTTTTGGGTATACGAGGAAAACGGGTGGCCATAGAGTTGCATGGGGCGCTCCGGTGTCATGCTCATGCCTGCGACGATCGACTCGGGCCGGAATCGACACTGCCCGCTGCCCGGATGCACCGGTACACTGGTGTTCTGCGCGAGGGGAGGCGATGGCGCACTCCAAAGCCCGGACGTTTGATATTCGCGACCAGCATCCGCTATGGGACGAACGCGACGCGTTCGGCCGACGGGCGATGCTGACGGAAATCCTGGCACAGGTGTCGCACGAGGCGCTGCAGGGCGATACGCTCGAAGACGTATTGAAGGCGATCGTCGATTGCATCACGCGTCGCCTGCCGGTGACCATCGCCAGCATCATCCTGCTCAACGAGTCGGGCAGTCATTTCGTGCAGGAGGTCTGGTCCGGGCGGGTCGAATTGGAACTGCCGGGTGGCATGCCGTGGTCGGTCACCCTCGGAGCCGCAGGGCGCTGCGCACGCACCGGCGTGAGCCAGTTGATTACCGATGCCCCGAACGACCCCGACTACGTGCCGGGCAATCGTGACGTCAGTTCGGAATACCTGGTGCCGATCCGGCATCGCGAACGCTTGCATGGTGTGTTGAACCTGGAGAGCACGCGCGGCGATTTCTTCACGCCGGAAGTGTGCGCGGCGTTCGACGCGGTCTCCGAGCAGATCGCGGGCGCGATCCATGCGGCGCGACTGGTGCGCGAACTGGAAATCGCCAACCGCCGGCTGCGCGATCTGTCGATGATCGACGGCTTGACCGGCATCGCCAACCGCCGTTGCTTCGACACGCGCCTCGTCGAGGCATGGCAACGCCACGCGCGCGATGGCGGGTGGTTGGCGTTGCTGATGGTGGATGTGGATTGCTTCAAGGCGCTCAACGATGCGCGAGGCCACCAGTGCGGCGATGAATGCCTGCGCGAGATCGCGCGCTTGTGCAGCGCGGGTACGCGTGGCGGCGACGATACCGTGGCGCGCTACGGCGGCGAGGAACTGGTGATCCTGTTGCCGGCGTGCGCGCTCGATGACGCAACGCGCGTGGCGTGGCAACTTTGCGCCAGCGTGCGCGGTCAGCAGATGCCGCATCCGCACTCGCCGGCCGGCGCATACGTGACGGTAAGCATCGGCGTGAGCGCGATGCGTCCGTCCGCAACGGTGTCGCCGCAGGACCTGATCGCGGCGGCGGATCGCGCCCTGTATGCCGCCAAACGGCAAGGCCGCGATTGCGTGGCTACCGAGGGTTGCGATTTGCAGTCCTGAACACAAGACGCATTTTGTCGCGGCGTGGTCTTGCAAGCGAGCAGCGACGGCCTTACGTTTCCCGCATGGCCAAAGGATTCGTCAATGATGATGCCGTGCAGGACCAGATCGACGCCACCGTCGCCGATGCGGTCGCACGTGCGCGCAGCAAACAGCGCTCGGGTCCGGGTCTGACCCATTGCGAGGAATGCGACGCGCCGATTCCGGAAGCGCGCCGCAAGGCCGTACCCGGCGTGCGCCTGTGCGTCACCTGCCAAAGCGCCCGCGACCGCGAAGAGGGCGCCTACAGCGGCTACAACCGCCGCGGCAGCAAGGACAGTCAGTTGCGTTGACAGCCGCAGATTGGGTCGCGGGTTTGCTGCTCCCGCTTTTGCGGATTGCTATGCTGAGCCCGGCCCTCAGGCCAACAATCATTTAAAGGGGAAAACATGAAGAGGCTCGTGTGTGTGGCGGCGCTGGCTGTCGCTCTCTCAGGGTGCGTGTCCGCACCGATCAAAACCGTTAGCTCTGCGAATGAGCTGCAAGACAAGACTATTATCCTCACCGAATATGCAAAGCCCAACTTCACGGCAATGACGGCTGGCAAAGCAATGTTCGGGTTGTTCGGCGCTGCTGCCATGGTCAAAGCAGGCAATGATCTAGGGCGTGTTCACACTATCGGAGTGCGTCGGCAATGAGCGCAAAGTTGATGAAGCCCAGAAACATCACGTCCAGCTTTTCGAATCGGGAAAAGATCCGCCGAAATCCCTTGAGGCGTCGAAAT
>JBOHYW010000083.1:0-15093 GCA_050738155.1 Rhodanobacteraceae bacterium | reverse complement strand
GGCCGAAGGAGTTGGAGAGGAAGCTCACTGATTATCGGACTGGAATCGTCTCAGATGTTCGCGTATGCGAAGCTCGCCGATCTTGACCTGCCGGGTGAAGCCCGAACGGCAACGGCAGCGAGAAATCCAGTCCGCCGAGTCGGTATTCCGCGACCTCAGGAGCCGGGGCGGGAGCATCACATCCCTGACAACCTCAACAACTCCAACCGCCCGGTGCGGACCCGCATGCCGGGTGGTGTGGGAGGGGCGCGATGGTTGTTACCATCGCCCCCTATCCCGATTGTAGGATTATTGCCGTTGCTGCTGACGGCTGAGGCCGCGGGTTCCGATATGTCAAACGCAGGTCGCGAAGTACAGACGGTAATTCTGCCCGAGGCTGTCTCGCCGATGGCTGCACGACTGTTGAAGCGCGCACAGAAGGAATCTCAATCCGGCGACGCTGAGGCTGCAATGCGCAGCATGGCCAGCGCGTTTGCGCTGGCGCCGGACAATACGGAAGTGTTGCGATGGACAGGCATTGCGGCGCAAAACGTGGAAGACCACGCGGGGGCTGCAGAGTGTTTCCGGCGTGCATTGAACGCGTTGCCTGACGATGCCGAGTTGCACATCGGCCTGGGCGTCGCGTTGTTCCGTTTGGGCGAAGAAGACGACGGTGCCGCCCATCTGCGGCGCGCCTGCGAGCTGGCACCGGATTCCGCCGCGGCGTGGTACAACCTTGCCGAGGCGCTCAAGCCGCACGTGCATACGGCAGAGGCCATCGAAGCCTTGCAGCGCACGTTGGCGCTTGATCCTTCGCATATGCAAGCGCGGATCGCCATGACACGTGCGCAGACCAGCCTCGGCCGGATCGACGAAGCCGTGTCGGGTCTGCGCGAGATCCTGCGCCGTGATCCATGCTATGCCGAGGCATGGTTTGCATTCGCCGATTTGAAAACGGTCGTTCTCGATGGTGAGGACATGCGGCGACTGGGTCTGGCGTTGGCGCAGCCGGATCTGCCACCGGATGCGCGCTTTCGGCTTGAGTTCGTGCTGGCGCGTGCGCTCGAAGACCAGGGCAATTACGCACGATCATTCGAAGTGCTGCAGCGCGCCAACGCGCGGCAGCATGCCACCGTGAAATGGAACGCGGCGGGTGAACACGATCGGGTGGAGGCAACTTTGCGGGTATTCGCTGAGCCTGTGGCCTGTGCGCCCGATATCGGGCTTGGCAAGGAAGTGATCTTCATCGCCAGCCTGCCGCGTTCGGGTTCGACGTTGGTCGAGCAGATTCTGGCCTCGCATCCGGTGGTCGAAGGTGCCAACGAGATCAAGGATATTGGCTATCTGATCGACACCGAGGCGCGCCGTCGCCGAAGCCACTTTCCTTCTTGGGTTCCCGATGCAACTTCACAGGATTGGCAGCGGCTCGGCGAAGAGTATCTTGCCCGCACCGTTCGGTGGCGTGAGCGCAAGCCGCGCTTCACCGACAAAAATTTGTTGAACTGGATGCTGGCGGGGGCAGCCATGTCGATGTTGCCAGCCGCGCGCGTGGTGGTGGTGCGCCGCGATCCGGTGGAGACATGTCTCGCTTGCTATCGCCAGATGTTCAACCAGGGCGCCGAGTTCAGCAACGATTTCGATGAAATGGCGAACTTCTATATCGATTTCTGGCGTCTTACCCGGTTTTGGCTGAAGAAATTTCCTGATCGTGTCTTCGATCTCGAATACGAAACGCTGGTGGCCGAACCGGAGCCGACCATCCGCCGCCTGCTTGAGTTCTGCGGCTTGCCGTTCGATCCGGCTTGCCTGGAATTTCATCGCACCGAACGCACGGTGTTGAGCTCGCCAAGTGCCGCGCAGGTGCGCCAGCCGTTGCAACGCAACACCGCGCGCGCGGCGCGTTACGGTCATTTGCTGGATGGATTGCGCAAGCGTTTGCGCGATGCTGGGTTGCCGGTGGCGGAAGTTTGATGTGCAAAGCGGTGGCTCCTGACCGGTGCCGTACCACCGCAGATTCGTTGCGGGAAGCATGGAACCAGCATTGTCTGGCATTTCCACGGAGGTGGGAACGCAAGTTGACTGTGTACCCAAGTCTGATTTTGCTCGTCATTCCGGAGCTGCCGCAGCTCCATCTCGGCAGAACCGGGAATCCAGAGCCTCTGCTTGTCAACAATTTGTGATGAATTCACTGGATTCCCGCTTTCGCGGGAATGACGAGGATTGATCAGACCTTCCTTAACGCGGCACGCGTCAGCATCGCCGCGACTTCGCCAGCGTCGACATTTTGCGCGGCGATCACTTCTGCGCGGCCGGGGTGGTCCAAACCCGTTGCGGAGAGGTAAGGTGCATGGAATCATTCATCGACGACCGCGGTATCTTCGCGGTCCTCCCGGGTGCGCATCATCGCGGTGGAGATGTTGAACGCGCCCGGTCACATCGCGATGCGCAGGCCGTCGTGCATCGTCATACCCGAACGCCGGCGCGGCCCTCGCGTTCGACCAGTTGCTGATACAACGCTTGCAAACGCGTGCACATGGGACCGCGTTCGCCAAGCGTGCGTCCGTCGATTTCGTGTACCGGCGTCAGGCCCGCGAACATGTCGGTGACGAAAGCTTCGTCTGCACCGTAGACGTCGGTGAGGCTGAAGTCCTTTTCATGGATCGGGATCTTGTGGTTGTGGCACACCCGCACCACGTTGGCGCGAGCGATGCCGCCGAGGCAATACTTGCCGGTCGATGTCCAGACTTCGCCCTTGCGCACGATGAAGAAGTGCGAGGAGCTGCAGGTGGCGACGAACCCATGGGGGTCCAGCATCAGGGCTTCGTCGCAGCCGGCCTTCTGCGCCTGGATGCAAGCGAGGATGCAATTGAGTTTGGAATGGCTGTTGAGCTTGGGGTCCTGCACGTCGGGTGCGCCGCGCCGTACGTGCACGGTGAACAGGCGGATGCCATGCTCGGCGGTTTCCGGCAGCGGTTCCTTGTATTCCGGCACGATCACGATGGTCGGCGGACCAATCACGAAGCGCGGGTCCGGGTGCGGCGTGGCCATGAGTCCGCGCGTCACCATCAGGCGGATGTGCACGTGGTCGCGCATGCCGTTGGCGCGAACGGTTTCCAGAATGCGTTCGGTCAGTTGTTCGCGGGTCAGGCCGATGTCGAGATCGATGGCCTTGGCGCCTTCGTACAAGTGGTCGAGATGCGTGTCCAGGAAGGGTAGCCCGCCATCGTGCAGACGCAGGCCCTCCCACACGCCATCGCCGAGCACGTAACCGGCATCGAATACGGAAACTTTCGCATCCTCGCGCGCCACCAGTTCGCCATTGAGGCTGATCTTGATCGATGCGTTGCGCTGATCGGGCGTGTAATCGTGGGTGCCTTTGCTCATTGGGTTTGCGCGAGAGGAATGTCGCAATGAGTGTAACGCGCAGCACCACGGCCGCGGTTACCATCGCGCGATGGATGATTCCGAACTCGATAATCCTTTCTGGTCATCGCTGCATACCCGACATCACAATCTTGCGATTGGCATCAGGGACGTCATGCGTTATCCACCGGACTTCGCGCCATTCCTGGGTGTGGCAGGTGCTGCCGGCAAAATCGAATCAACGCTACTGTCGCTGGTGGCGCCGGATGAAACCGTATTGCTGCTCGGCGTGGCGCCGCAGTTGTCGGACGCATGGCGGCTGCAGACGCTGGAAACGCTCGCGCAGATGGTCTGCGAGTCGCCGCTGCCCCTGACCGACGGGCCGGAAATCATCGAATTGGATGCATCACACCGCGCCGATGTGCTGGCACTGACGGCGTTGGTCTACCCACATTATTTTCGTCCACGCACGATGGAGATGGGCCGCTACTTCGGCATTTACGTTCCCGGCGCGGCCGGTGAGGCGCGCTTGGCGGCGATGATCGGCGAACGGCTCGGTACCGATACGTATACCGAAATGAGCGCGATCTGTACGCATCCTGATTTCGCGGGGCGCGGTTACGCAAGTCGCCTACTGCATTTCTGACCGATGCCACGCTGGAATGCGGGCGCGTGCCATTCCTGCACGTCAGCCCGGCGAATGCGCGTGCGAAAGCGTTGTACGAGCGCCTTGGCTATCGATTGCGCCGCGAGATTCCGTTCTGGTCGCTGCGGCGGGCACGGGACGCTTGATCCTGCTCTGTTCCCCGATCCGGTAGGCGCAGCGTCTCGCGGCACCGCTCAGTTCATTCCGATCTGGCCTTGCATGGATTTGAAAATCGCGGTGGTGTCGTAACCGATGCCGCCCTTGAATACCAGCGGCATCTGTTCGATGGTAGAGATGTTCTTGGTCGGATCACCGTCGATCACCACGATGTCGGCATGCTTGCCGACCGCGAGTGAGCCGATGTCTTTGGCGCGTCCTTCGAACCTTGCGGCATTCAGTGAAACGATCTTGATGGCTTGCGGAAAGGTGAAGCCATCTGCCTGCACCAGCAACTCGATTTCACGTTTGGAGGAAAAACCGGGGATCACGCCGCCGTAGCCGGTGGGGTCGCTGCCACCCATCAGCAGGCCACCGGCAGCGACGAAGCGTTTTTCGAGTTTGGTGGCGTTGGCGAACTCTTTCCGCATGACTTTCGCGCGCGCGGCCGGCATCGCCTGCACTTTTTTCCAGGTGCCTTCATACAAGGTGCGCAAGGGCAGGCTCAGCAGCGCCAGCGCGGCCTGCGGGGCTTCGGGCTGGCCCGGCACGGTGGTTTCGAACACGCCGAGGGTAGAAGTCAACGCGACGTGTTTGGCGACGAGCAACTTGATCAGCGATGTCACTTGCGGTGAATCGAGGTCCAGCTTCGCAATGGATTCGCCAACGCCTTTGGGGCACTTGTCGGGTTGTTTGTCCTTGACGAAATCCGAGGCCACGAAGAACCCGTGTTCCAGGTTGTCGATGCCAAGGTCCGCGGCTTCACGGAAGGTCACCGAACACAAATGCCCGGTGATCTTGTCGTGATGCGCGTGGGCGGTGTCGATCGCGGCCTTCAGTTCCGCACGTGTGATCTGTTGATAGGCCTTGAACGAGGTGACGCCCTCACCGGCCCAGTAATCGACCGTGCGCGTGGCGTCGGCCGGCCCCTTGAGACGGGGCAGGTCTTCGGTGAATCCTCCCGGACCGTTGAGGTAGGGACCCGTAACGTCAATATCGGGGCCGACGCGTTTGCCGACGTTGATGTCGTCGCGCACGTTCATGTCGACATACGGCATGATCGAGCCGGTGGTGCGGATCGTGGTTTCGCCGCCCGCGAGGTACAGCGGCGGGAAACTGTACGGCATCGCGGTGATGTAGTAGGGGTCGAGCCGGGTCGTGTAGAACAGGTGCTCGTGCATCATCACGAAGCCGGGCAGCAGGGTCTTGCCGCGCGCATCGATCACGGTCGCGCCCGCCGGAATCCGGGTGCTGGCCGCGGGTCCGAGTTCCGCGATGCGGCCTTTGTCGATCACCAGCGTCTGGTCATGCTTCGGCGCTGTGCCGGTGCCATCGACGATGGTGGCATGGGTGAAGGCGATCACCGGTTGCTTGTAGGCGATCCAATCTTTCGGTGCCGCGTGGGCGATCGGCACGTATGCAAGC
The DNA here is from genome assembly GCA_050738155.1 of Rhodanobacteraceae bacterium. Lineage (GTDB taxonomy): Bacteria > Pseudomonadota > Gammaproteobacteria > Xanthomonadales > Rhodanobacteraceae > 66-474. Next base: position 9,524 of record JBOHYW010000083.1, on the reverse strand, counting down.
AGCGCGACCAGCAAAACGAAAGTGCGTTTCACGACAGCCTCCCTTGCGATGAATGTCGGCCGCTCTGCGCGACCCGGCGGCAGTTCAACCGCCGGGATGATATACCCGCTTCGTGTGGGCCTTGATCTGGTCCGGCCAGAAGTAAACAGTGCGCAGGTTTCCGGTGGTCCAGCGCTCGGCCTGATCGGTGAAGTGCGGTGACGTCGGATCGCCACTTTGTCCGCCGACATGGATTGCGCGGGCGCTCACCTTCGGGCCGAAATCGATGACCGCGACGAAGCTGTTGCCGCTGCGGCCGTAATACTTGTTGGTGTTCGGCCAGCGGTGTGCGTTCGACGCGGCGAGTGAGCCCCAGCGCGAGGACGTGAATGGCACCGGGATGCTGGGTTTGGAATCGTCGAAATGTGGATGGATGGAATCGTCCAGCCGCTGGTAGCGGTTGACCTCACCCCATGGCACGCCCCAGTAGCCGAAATCCTTGTCGAGGCGATCGACGGCCGCCGCCAACGCGTCGAGACGTTGCTTCGGTGTGGACTTCTCCGCGATGTAGTCGATTTCGCGCAGGTCCCTGGTATGCGCGTCGAGGCCGATGGCCTTGGCTTTCGGTTCCACCTCGTTCCACATCCGATCGCCCCAGGTCACCGCCAGCGTGGTCGGGATCGACGCGATGCCCCAACGGTAATCCCAGTTCCTCAAGATGCCGATTGGGGCGGCCAGTTTTTGCTTGAGTGGATCGCTGTCCGACAGTTTGTCGTAGTTCGCGACCAGTATCGGAATCAGCCTTGCAAACGCCGGCAGGTAGGAATCGAAGTCGTCGGTGATCAGTTTTGCCTTGGTGAAATCGTGAGCACCGGTCAGCATCATGGTGGCGTGGATGCCGCGGGCGTTCTCGCCGAACGAATCCATGTATTGCGGAAAATCCGCGCGCTTGGGGCTGTACTTGCCGGCCGCGGAGTAGGGCCAGTTATTGCTGTTGAACACCCAGCCGTTGGGTGGGTCGATGGCGTTGGGCATGTCCTTGAGTGGCGTCATGCCCTGCCATGCGGTGGCGGGATTGCTGCCGTCGACGGGCTTCAGGTAATCGAACTGGTTGTCACGCTTGGGGATGAATTGCGGGGCCAGGAACGCGATCTCGCCCTTGTCGTCGGCGAAGAGGGTGTTGTTGGAAGAGTTTGCTTTCAGTTCTGCGACCTTCATGTAGCTTGCGAGGTCGGTGGCCTTGGTGCGCAGCCAGCTTTGCTCGAGTGCCGGTATCGGGCGGTTCATCAACGCTTCGGCGATCCACTTGCCGTTTTCGTCGGCGACGATCGGGCCGTGTTGGGTGAAATACGCAGTGAAACTGCGTTTGTCCATGGAACCGTCGTCGTTGCGATAATCGATGGTGATCTGGCGGGACTTGATCGGCAGCAGTTGCTTGCCGAAGCGATAGAAGTACTTGCCATTCTTCTTGACGATGGTCTCGGCGAATTGATCCACCGCGTCGACGCCGGTCGAGGTATGCATCCAGCCGATGTGTTTGTTGAAGCCCTGGTAGATGAAGAACTGACCCCAGGTGGAAGCGCCGTATGCATCGAGTCCGGCGTCGCTGGACATCTGCGATTCGGTGCGGAAATTGAAGGTGACGTGCGGGTTGATCAACAGCAGCGCGTGACCGTCGGCAGAAAGTTTGGGCGCGATCGCGATGCCGTTGGAACCGGTCGGGTCAACCCAGGTCGGCAGTACAGCGCGCGCCAGTGCGACGGTCGTCTTCTGATTGGCGCCGTAGAACTTCGCCAGCTTTGCCAGATCCACCCGGGTGATGTCGCCACCGATGCTGCCTTCGGTGAACGAAAGCGCCATCCACGGCTCGTAGTGCTTGATCACCGGATGTGCATTCGGGTGCGTGGCGAGGTACCAGTTCAAGCCATCGGCCCACGCGTTCATCAGCTTCTTCAGCCAGTCCGGGCTTTTCGTGTAGTCCTGTTTCAGCACCGTCGGATCGATCCACAGTTGCTCGCGCAGGTCGGCCCAGATCGCCTTTGGGCCTTCCGCGCGTGCGGTCCAGCCCAGCGCACCGAGCAGGTTGCTTTGCACGCGGCTGAAATCGTCCTCGCACTGCGCGTAGATCATCCCGAACACCGCATCGGCGTCGGTCTTGCCGTGGATGTGCGGGATGCCCCAGTTGTCGCGGGTGATCGTGACGTTCTGCGCTTCGGCATGCAGGCGCGCGTGTTCGGCGCCGTGCGGCGCGACGGACGTTTGCGGTACAGGTTGTGGCGAAGTGCCGGTTCGTGCGTGGGCAGATGTGGTGAAGCATGCGGCCACGAGCACGGCAATCAGAACGCCCGCGCAGCCGCGCGGAACCATCGCAAAACGTGTGGACATCGACTTTCCCCTCACTGAATGCATGAACCCGCCAACTTTACCGCGAAAACGAGGCGCGATCATGATCGCCGTGCTGTGAGACGCGTCACTGCCCGGTACCGCCGAACCGCATGTCCACGGACAGGTAGTAGGCGCGGCCGAGGGGATTGAACCATGCGCGGTCGTAATACGGGTAGCTGGTCCAGGTTGGATCGTGCGGCCGTCGCGCGTTGAACAGGTTGTCGATGGCCAGGGACACGTTCACGGTCGGCGCCACCCGGTAGCCCATGGTGAAGTTGTACATGTACGTGGGGCTGAGCCGCTTGGTGCCGTCGTAGTTGGGCAGGCCACCGATACGCGAGCCGTACAGCGTGGTGGTGAAATCGTGGTAACGCCATGTCACCGAGGCGTTGGCCTTGGTCCGCGGAATCAGGTAGTAATAAAGATCGGTCAACTCGTCGTCGACCGGCGAATCGGGGCTCAGCTGGGTCTCGTGCATGATCACGTAGGTTGCGCCGAAGCTGAAATCGAATGTGCCCGCGCGTGCGGTCCTGAGCCGATAATCGGTCTTGAAATCAACGCCGGAGGTTTCATCGATCGCGGCGTTGATCGGCAGGACAAGCACCGAAGTGATGCCGTTGGGGTTGAACAACGCATCGGGCGCGTTGCGCACCACTTGGCTTTCGATCTGGTTGCAGAACGACGAATTGCTGTTTGCCGACGTTCCCAGGCGGCAATCGGCTTCCTCGCGCAGGATGGTGTCGCTGTCCTGGAACTCGACTTCGTTGCTGAGCTTGATGCGGTAGTAGTCGGCGCTGATGTCGAAGTTCGGCGACGGCGAGAACACGAATCCATAGGTGAAGGAACGGCTGGTCTCGTCTTTCAGGTCGGTGCTGCCTCGGCTGCGACCGTTGTAGGAAACATCGCCGAGCGGACAATTGTCGTAAAAGTCCGGGCCGGTATCGGGGTACAGTGCGCGGCATTGGTAGTAATCCGTGCCGCCGGAACTGGAGCCGGAGATGCCCGAGAACAGGTAGGGCAGGTCGGGCGCGCGAAAACCGGTGGACAGCGAGCCGCGCAGCAACAGGCTCTTGAACGGCCGGTATTCCAATCCCGCGGAATAGGTGAACTTGCCGGCGGTGGTATCGCCATAGTCGTAGCGGTCATAGCGGCCGGCCGTGGACAAGGTCAGTTTGGAAAACACCGGGATGCTGAATTCGTAGCCGATGGCAGCGTGGTCGCGCGAACCGACGGTGATGGTGTTGTGCAGGCCGTAGTAACTGCCGTTGCGCGACAACGGATCGGTCTTCTGTCCGAAATACGAATTGCCGTATGACGCGATCGCTGCAAAGCCGACCGGCCCCGCGGGTAATTGGAACAAGTTGGTGTTGGTGAGGGTGAACGACCAGTTTTCTTCGCGCGACTGGTCGTGGTCGGTCGAATCCTGGGTGATGGATCGGAATTGCGCCACGGTGAGTGGCGTGTACAGGCGACTGACCGGTGCGTAGTACATCTGGTAGCCGCTGTCGGGATCGACCCCGAGCGAGGGTCCGAGATAAAGCTCCTGGGCCTTGGCGGCGATCACGGCTGGCCAGTACTCGACGACCTTGTTTTGGGAGTGTCCGAAGTTGGCGTCGTAGACCCAGTCGCTGTCGCTGCCGAAGCTGCCCTTGACCCCGACATTGAACGAAAGGGTGTTGCCGATGTTGCGAATCTTGCCGGGTTCGAAACTGCCGTTTTCCTCGAGGGTGAAGTAGTCGCGCGTCCATTCTTCGATCTGGCCAGTCGCGGTATTGTAGAACGGCGTGTCTGTGCAATCACCGTTCAGGGGCTCGCAGTTGGACCATTGCAGCGGTGTGTTGTAGCTTTCGATATGCGACGTGCCGGCCAGCACATCGAGATAGATGTCGGTGTAATCGTTGAAATGGTAAGTCGCCGAGGCGGCCAGATTGGCCCGCCTGGTTCCGTTCTCGAGCGTGCCATAAGCGACGTCGGCGTAACTGCCGCAGTAGTGGCCCGGCCCGCCGTCGGCGGCGTAGCCGTCGCGCGAGGCGTAGAACATCGTGCCTTGGTCGAGGTGGGCAAGTTTGTCGCAGGTGGCCTTGCCGGGATCGAGGTAATCGCCGTACACGTCGGTGCGCAGGAAGTTGCGGCTCGCGATGATATCGGACCGGTCTGCGGGACTGTCGAGGCGCGAATCGGTAAAGGTGCGCTGGTACGCCCACAGCGGATCCTTGTTGAGCAGTTCGAGACCGAAGGTGGTGTCGAACTTGCCTTTGGAGAAACCGCTGGTGATGTCCAGTCGCTGCGATCCGGCTCCGCCGCGCTGGGTGTCGCCGACGCGGAAATTGATGGTGGTGCCGTTGGCCTTCTTCTTGAGGATGAAGTTGACCACGCCGGCCATCGCGTCCGAGCCATAGATCGCCGAGGCACTTCCCGTGAGGATTTCCACGCGTTCGATCATTGCGGTCGGGATGCTGGAAATGTCCGTGAAATTGCTTTCGCCATCGTAGGCTTGCGGGTAATTTGCGATGCGCCTGCCGTTGATCAGGACCAGGGTGTGTTGAGGGCCCAGTCCGCGCAGATCGACCGCCTGCGCGCCCGGCGTGAAGCCGTCGGTGTATTGGTTGTTTTCAAGCGCGCCGAGGTTCTGGTTCAGCGAAGTCATGAGATCCGGCACGTCGACGAAGCCGCGACGCTGGATGTCCTGTGCGGTAATCGTCACGACCGGTGATGGGCCTTCGATCTGCGAGCGTGGAATGCGCGAACCGGTGACGACCACTTGCTTCAGGGTCTTGGGACTGGGCGGTGCGTTCGACGATGACGTCGAAGTGGCGGGCTGGGTGGACGCGGGCGGCGCCTGCGCAGTGGGCGGTTTCCTGACGATCACGATTGCGCCCGAAGGATCGCGGTGCGCCGTGAATCCGCTGCCCGCGAGCAGTTCGTCCAGCGCGGCGCGTGCATCGAGCCTGCCATGCGCGCCACGGGTTTGTGCGCCCGCGAGTTGGTCGGCGTTGTAGACCAATTGCATGCCGGTTTGCTGGCCAAGCGCCTCGAGCCCGCTGACCAGACTGCCTGCGGGAATATCGATCTGGCTGGGTGACGCGGTTTGCGCGGATACGCATATGGGCAACCCCAGCGCGATTGCGAACGACGTCACGACCAACCGGGCAACGAGCCATCGGAACATGATTCCCTCCCCATCGGCGCCGGGATGGTGCCTTTACTTGCAAGACGAGTCGGCGCGGACGATCCCCCACCCATTCGGCGAAATCGGGGCTGGCTCGGGAATCAATCGCGGCGTGCCTGCGAGGCACGCCGATACAACATGGTTTTGCCGTCGCGAACCTGGGCACGCACCGGGAACACCTGTTGCACCAGACGTACGAATGCAGCGCTGTTGTCGAGCTTGAAATGGCCGCCCACGCGCAACGAATCCAGCGACGGGTCGGCGATCACGATCTTGCGTGCGCTGTAACGGTTGAACTCCTCGACCGCATCGGCCAGGGGCGTGCCATGAAACACCACGTAGCCGTCCCGCCAACTGAGGTATTCCCGAGCCTGATCCAGCGCGACATGCCGGACCTCCACATCGGCGCCATCCACCAATGCGATGCTCCCGGGCGGCAGCATCGCGGGCGCCTGCGTCGGGTCACGGGCGGATTGCAACCGCACCAGTCCCTTCGTGACCACGACGCGCAGTTTGGAATCGCCCTTGCGTACGTCGAAGTGGGTGCCGACCGCAATGACGTGATAGCCGTTGGCATGCACCACGAATGGACGCGCGCGATCGTGTGCGACGTCGAAGAATGCTTCGCCACGCACGAGGTACAGATCGCGCTCATGGCGCGACATCACCACCCGCAGTTCGGTGTCGCTGTCCAGCGTGGCGGTGGAGCCATCGGCCAGGTGCACCACCTGCCGTGCCCCAAGCGCGGTGCTCCATGTGCTGCGCTCGACGTGGGTGTAGCGGCGCCATGCAAGGCCGCCAACGACAACTGCGACAACCAGCGCGGCCGCCAAGCCCGCGGCGAGTAACCACGGCGTGCGACGCCGCTGGCGCGTGTGGCGGCGGATGCCGCTCGTTGTGGCCGCGAGGTTCGCCGGGATCGCGGCGGGCGATGACGTGAAGTACGGCGAGCGGGCCCACGCGCCGCGCGCAGGAATGTCACCGTGCGCCGATCCGGCGGCCAGAACCTTGAGCCGACCGGCTTCCTGCCACGTTGCTTCGAGGCGCAGCCAGGCTACACGATGCGCGATGTCTTGCGCGAGCCACGTCTCGAATGCGGACTGCTCGGTGGCGGTCCAGGTGTCGCTGTCGCGACGCGCCAACCATGCCGCCGCGGTACGTTCGATCTCGCTGCTCACGCCGTTCATGGCGATGCGCCCTTGCGACCACCCGCCCGTGACGACCGGGAACGGGGGGCGCCATCGTGCACGGCAGCATGGAAATAGTTCGCCATCATCCGCGATCCCTTGGCGATGTGTTTCTCGACGGTCTTTTCACTGATGCCCAAGCGTCGCGCGATTTCCTTTTGTGGCAGGTCCTCGACACGTCGCAGCCACACCACTTCGCGGCAGCGGTCGGGCAGGCGATCGATCGCGATGGCAAGCCGCTGCAACATTTCACGGCCGCCCAACCAGCGATCGGGCGTTCGTTCATCCTCCAGGACGTTCAGGCTTTCCAAATCACCCACTGCCGTGATCGAGACAATGCGTTGGCGCCGCACCTGGTCCGCCAGCAAATGCCGTGCCGTCGCGAACAGGAACGCTTTCGGCGTGTGCGGACGCCTTTGCATGGCGGCTGCGTACACGCGCGCGTAAATTTCCTGGCGCAGGTCCGGCACCTCGTCGTGGCAGCGCCAGTTGCGGCACAGAAAACCCACCAGCGCTTTCTCATGCGCCAGCACTTCCCGCACGAACCAAGCGTCCAATGCGTCCATGCCGCGACCTTAGCGCATTCGGAGTGCGTGGGGGCATGTTGGTTGGGATGCCAAATGGCATGGGGGAAGACGGGTTCCGCTTCGTCACCGGGGTTTGTATCCGACATTCGGGTCGGTGTGCTGGAATCGCGATGCGCAAACGGGAGAACGGGGTGAAACGAAAGAATCCTGTCGGAATGTCGAGACTGGGCTGTCTTGTATTGCTGTTGGTTTGTGGCGTGGCGGGCGCGCAAACGCGCAGTACGCATTCCGGTTACCAGTATTTCAGTGTCGGCAATATCGCGGCGCCCACTACGGCGAAAACCTCGCCCGGTCTGTTGCTGATGGGCGGCGGTCGTGAGATCAAGGCGGCGTTTCGCTGGTTTGCCGCGCAGGCGGGGCACGGTCATATCGTGATCGTCCGCGCCTCGGGTGGCGCTGCCTTGCAGAAATGGATCTATCACGACGTCGGCGGCGTGGCGTCGGTCCAGACCCTGGTATTCCACTCGCGTGCACCGGCCAGTGATCCGCATGTGCTCGCGATCGTGCAGCATGCCGATGGCATCTTCATTGCCGGCGGTGACCAGTCCAATTACGTGCGTTTCTGGAAGGGAACGCCGCTCAACAAGGCGTTGAACGCGCATGTGCGCGCGGGCAAGCCGATCGGTGGTACCAGCGCGGGTTTGGCGATCCTGGGTCAGTGGGGCTACGGCGCGATGGATGGTGGCAGCATCGCCTCGCCCGAAGCGTTGCAACATCCGGACGGCCCAGCAGTGACGCTGGTCGATCACTTCGTTTCATTGCCGTTGCTCAAAGGCACGATCACCGATACGCATTTCGTGCAACGCAAGCGCCTGGGTCGCCTGCTGGCGTTCGTCGCGCGGCTCGCGAAGGATCGTCACACCGCCGCGATCACCGGACTGGCGGTGGATCAGGACAGCGCGCTGCTGGTCAACGCGGATGGCGAGGCACGCCTCCTGAGTTGGCATCCCGACGGCCATGCGTGGGTAGTGGTTCCGCAAAAGCTGCGCGAGGTGGAACATGCAGGAGGCGCCGCCGCGCTGGGTCGCTACCTGCAGGGCCGCGTCGCGCCCGGCAAGCCGTTGAACCTGCCGGGTTACATCGTCACCGGCATCGGCACTTCGAGCCGCCTGCAGCTTCCGACATACAAGATCACCGACCCGGCATTCCGGGTGCGTATCGATGTAGTGCACGGCAAGCCGTTCGAACACGTGCTGCAAGGCAACGTCCCGAACGCCTTGGAGCCGTGACGCGGTCGCTCCGGCGCATCGTCGATTGCTTGCCGGGTGTCCGCTCTTGCCGGAGCCGTTTCGCTTGAGCCGGGCAAGAGGGGATTCGCTGGACGGCTGACAGCCCACATCCGGCACGACATTCGGCGGGATGCGCTGCGCTTCTCCCCTGCGACCTGCAAGCATATTTTTACGTACAACAAAGTGTGGCATGCAATTGCGGACTACGCTTGGACACTTTCGACACGGGAAGACATCGAATGCCTGCAGCCGATCATCCCGTGGCCCGCGCCACGGGTGCCTCCGATCATCTCACGATTCAACCGAACATCCTGTATTTCGGCACACCGGTTGCGCTGGTCACGACGTTGAACGAAGACGGAAGCGCGAACATCGGACCGATGTCATCGGCGTGGGCGCTCGGTTACACGGTGGTGATGGGCTGGGCGGTAAAGGCGCAAACGTTGTCGAACCTGCGGCGCGGGCGCGAGTGTGTGATCAATCTGCCGGGACCGGAGTTGTGGCAGAAGGTAGAAACACTGGCGCCATTGACCGGGCGGAATCCACCGGCCATGCCGGAGTTGTTCCGCTACGAACCGGACAAGTTCAAGGCAGCAGGGCTGACGCCGGTTGCATCGCACCGCGTGCGACCGCCGCGCATCGCCGAATGTCCGTTGCAACTGGAAGCGCGGATTACCGCGATCCATACTCCACAGGATCCCGACGGCAACAGCTTCCGCATCGTCGAAGCGCACGTCGAACACGTGCATGCGATGGCGGATTACGTCAAACCGGGAACGCAGCACGTGGATACCGCGCGCTGGAGCCCGTTGCTGTATGTGTTTCGCCACTACTTCGGGACGGGCGGCGAGCTGGGCCGGACGTTCCGCGCCGAGGATTGATGGATTTCGCAGGGCGGTGTCAGCCCGCCTTCGACGATGACGAACGGCTGGATCAACGGCTCTTGTGGGTTGGGCTGAGCTTGCGAAGCCCAACGCGGGCGAAGCAA
>JBOHYW010000082.1:0-15102 GCA_050738155.1 Rhodanobacteraceae bacterium | reverse complement strand
TCTCCAGGGTGTGCGCGAGCTGCGGTTGCTTCAAGGTCTGGCCCGCTTTGTACGGCTGGCCGTGGTCCAAAAAGATCGCCGCGACATTCGGGTGCTGGCGAAAGACATCGGTGGATGTATCGAAAATGCGCACGTCGCCAGGTTGCAGCACGTAACCGTCACGGGCGAGCTTGATCGCCGGCGCCATTACCTGCTTGAGACTCATCGTGCCGTACATGGCCAGCGCGGTATCGAATCCCATCACGGTGCCCGGCACGCCGACGCCAAGATAGGTGCGCGTGCTGCGGCCGTGCACCACCTTGCCCGCAGCGTTCTGCATCATGTCCGGGGTGGCGGCCAGTGGCGCCTTCTCGCGAAAATCCAGGAACAGGTTCTTGCCGTCGGCCAGATGCAGCGTCATGAAACCGCCGCCGCCGATGTTGCCGCAACACGGGTGCACCACCGCCAGCGCATAACCGACGGCAACCGCGGCATCCACCGCGTTGCCACCTTCCTTCAGGACTTGCACACCGATTTGCGTGGCGAGATGCTGCGCCGAAACCACCATGCCATGTTGGGCCGTGACCAGCGGTTCGTTCGGCCATGCGCGGTGGACGTCGTTGCGTACTTTCGACTGGAGCGGGCCATCCTGCGCCGCGCTGGCGGTTTGGTTCCGCGCCAAGGTCGCGGGCGAGGCCATGCCGATGCACGGCAGCAGGCCAGCGGCGACCAACAACGACAGCGCGGCAACGCGCGGCAGTGCATGTTTCATCGGGGTTCCTTCGATCCGCGCCTGTAGGCGGCGCACATTCCCGCTAAGATCGCGCAGGGATCACCTCTTGTCAAAGCCTTGTTGTGCGATCATCCCTGATCGCCGCATCGCTGGATTGCCGGTGAACCGGAGCGCCCAAAGCTGTTGATGGCCAGAGCGGCCTTCCATGGCCTGACTTTCCACAACAGCGCCTTTGGATGAAACGCCGACCGCTCGTGGCTTCGCGGTCGTCGGTGATTCCTCTGCAAAATTGAGGAACCCTGTGTGACCAGATGGCTCGACGAGCCCTCGGCGAGCGATGCCGACGTGCCCGAATACCTGCACCCGCGCTTGCCCGGCGTGTGGAGCGGCATCGGCACGGTGGTGCTGTACTTCGCGTTGCAGTTCGGGTTGGCGCTGGCGATGGGCGCACTGGTCGGCGTGACGATCGCCGTTGGCTACGCCGTCAGCGCCGGCATCCATCATGTCAAGGTCGATCCCGCGGTCATTCAACACCTGACGCAATCGGCAGACGCGCGGGTCGTCTCCATCGTGCTGACGTTGGTTGCCGCGGCGGCGGTGATGTTGCTGTTCATCCACCGTTGCTGGGGCTCGCTGTGGACGGTCGCACGCCCGCCGGGACTCGGGTTCTCGCGGCCGGCAAACAGTTGGTACTTCCCGCTGGCCATCGTCGCCGGGGTCGCCGCGGTGTTCCTGGGGGGCTTGTTGGCGCATGCGCTGGCCGGAAGCAACGCGCCAAAGCAAGACGTCAGCCTGTGGGCGCGCAGCGTGTCGATGGGGCTGCGGGTGCCGCTGGCGCTGGTGACGGTGTGCATCGCACCACTGGTGGAAGAACTGATTTTCCGTGGCGTATTGCTGTCTGGATTGATGCGGCGCATGCATGTCGGCTGGGCGGCGCTGCTCACCGCATTGATCTTCGGTTGCGCACACCTGCCCGACTTCGACTTCGCCTGGTACCCGGTTCCCACGCTGGTGCTGTTCGGCCTGCTGCTGGTCTGGCTGCGTTTGAAATCGCGTTCGCTGTGGCCGGCCGTCACCGCACACGCGACCAACAACCTGGTCGCGGTAATCGGCTGGTTCGTGATCGTGCATCCACATCCGTGACCTGGAAGCCTGGCCTGCAACTGCGGTAGGGCGGATCAAGGCATGAGCGGGCGCATGCCGGATCCGCCGCTACGCGGCTTGATCCAGCCTACAACTCACTCCTCCGCAGGAAGGGGGTTGCGCCGCAGGCGCGGGGATGCCTTGGTGCGTAACGAAAAGCCATCCCCCTCGATCCCCCTTCCTGCGGAAGGAGGAAGAAGATCATGCGGCCAGTGCTTCGATCACCGGCGTAACCTGCGCCGCGCGGCCCAATACGCGTCCAACATTTTGCAGACGTTCCGCCAATGTCGCGGCATCGTCCGCACACACGGTTGCATGGCCAACTTTGCGACCGGGGCGCGCGGACTTGCCGTAGTCGTGCCAATGCGCACCCGGCACGGCGAGCAGTGCGTCGCGATCGGGGAGTTCGCCGATCCAGTTGAGCATGCACGACCAACCACGCGCCGAGGTGTCGCCCAGCGGCATGCCCATCACCGCGCGCACGTGGTTTTCGAATTGCGAGGCGACCGCGCCCTCGATCGACCAGTGCCCCGAGTTGTGTACGCGCGGCGCCATTTCATTGCCGAGCAGATTGCCGTCCTTCACGAACAGTTCCAGCGCGAACACGCCGACGTAGTCGAGCGCTTCGGCGATGGCGCGCGTGTGCGCAAACGCCGCTGCGCTGACTTCTCCGGGCACCGGGGCCGGTGCAAGGCTGGCGGAAAGAATGCCGTCGACGTGCCAATTGCGGACCAGCGGCCAGGTGCGGAATTCGCCGTCCCTGGTCCGCACCGCGATCACCGACGCTTCGAAATCAAACGGAACGAAAGATTCCAGGATCAAGCCGCGCGTGACGGCATGGCCGCCCAATGCCTGCCATGCGGCATCCGCATCGGCCAGCGTGCGCAGGCGAAACTGGCCCTTGCCGTCGTAGCCTTCGCGGCGAGTTTTCAGGATCGCGGGGGCGCCGATCCGCACCAACGCATCATCAAGTTCCGCGCGGTCGGCGATCGCTGCGAACTCGGCGGTCGACAATCCGCATTCGCGGAACAGGGATTTCTCGGCGACGCGATCCTGCGCGGTCGCGAGCGAACGTGCGTTGGGAGCGATGCGCGTGCGAGCCGCCAGCCACTCGGCGGTCGCGGCGGGCACGTTCTCGAAATCGAAAGTTGCGACGTCGACCTCCCGCGCAATCAGCTCCAGTGGCTCGAACGCATCCCACCCGGCTTGCGTCAGTGGTGCCACCTGCCCGGCGCAAGCATCAGCGACGGGATCGACGATGCGGAACCGCACACCGAGCGGCGTACCGGCGAGCGCCAGCATGCGCGCCAACTGGCCGCCGCCCAGGATCCCGAGCGTCTGATGAGCTTCGACACTGACCTTCACCTTGGCCTCCATCATGGCTCAATTTCCCCTCTCTCCCGCGCAAACGGCGCGCAGGGAAGTGGCGGCAACCTGCGATGCAAACCCACACCGCAGCAATTTTTCTCTTCCTCAAACCGCTGCATCATTTTCTCCGCCACCCGGCAAACACCGGAATCCGGTACCTATTGTTGCAAGGACTGAGAATCGCTGGATTCCCGCTTTCGCGGGAATGACGAACGCTGCTTGAACTCCCGGAAGCGAAGGAGGGCTCAACTCACCGCCGCTTGACCGACTTGCGCGGATCGGGGTGTTTCAACACACCCTCGGTTTGCCCGACACGGAACTTGTCCAGCGCGCGCGCGACCTTGTCATCCTGCAGCGCGATGATCGCCGCCGCCAGCAGCGCCGCGTTCTTCGCACCGGACTCGCCGATCGCGAGTGTCCCCACCGGCACCCCGGCTGGCATTTGTGCGATCGACAGCAGTGAATCCAGCCCCTTCAAGGCACGCGATTGCACCGGCACGCCAAGCACCGGCAAGCGCGTCTTGGCGGCCAGCATGCCCGGCAGGTGCGCGGCGCCACCGGCGCCTGCAATGATGACCTGGACACCGCGCCCGGCTGCGCTTTCGGCATAAGCAAACAATTTGTCGGGGGTGCGATGCGCGGAAACCACTTCGACTTCGTGGACGATGCCCAGCGCCGCCAGCATGTCCGCCGCGTGGCGCATGGTTTCCCAGTCGGAACGCGAACCCATCACCACCCCGACGCAGGGCGTGTCCGTCGTCTTCTTCATGGTCGATCCGCCGCAAAACGCGCTATTGTACGCGGCATGGACAAACGATTGCTGGACATCCTCTGCGACCCGGTCACCAAGACCCCGGTGCGTCCGCTGCGACGCGACGAACTCGATGCGCTGAACCGTGCGGTCACGGCCGGCGAAGTCGACAGCGTGGCGGGCCAGAAGATCACCGCGCCGCTCGCCGCGGGCCTCGTCACCACCGACCGCAAGGTGATATATCGGATCGAGGATGACATCCCGGTCATGCTGGCCGACGAGGGTATCGGCACCTTGCAATTGGCCAACTTTCCGGCCTGAGAGCCGGTAAACTGTTGCGCGCAACAGCGCGCCATCAGCGCATGTTCGCCACGCCGGCGCTCACGCCTCACAGTCGGGATCAGGCCGGACTGTCAGAACCGGGCTGTGACCTGATTCACGTTCCATTTTTCCGGCAAAGGCATACTGGAACCTTCGTTTGCATTAACGAAATTGCCAGGCCGTCATGACCCCCACCGCGCCCGATCCACACGAAAATACCGATGCCAAAGTCGTCGGGATCGGTTCGCGTGCGCCGGTTGCGGAACCCGATCATGTCGGCGGGTTGCTGGTGGCGATCCGCGAGATGACTTTGAAGGGAACCGGCGAACTGGTCGCGTCGTTGCTCGACAATGTCGATGACACGCTGTTCGACCTCGCCGAGAAAGCCGAAAGCAACGCCAGCCAGACCGAATACTTCGACGGCATGCGCGAGACCCGCAAGAAGCGCCCGCGTATCGAGCGCCTGTTCGCCGAACGCGTGACGCGCGGTTTCGCCGATTTCGCAGCCGGGCGCAACGCACAAGGCAGTGACGCGCAGCGGGCATTTTCCGCGAGCGGCGAATTGAGCCTGGTGGATGACCGCGAACTGGAAGAATCGCTGGCGGTGTCCAGCATGGTCGCCAAGGCCGACGGCCGGCTGTCCTCGGCCTTGACTGCACTCAACCAGCGGATGTCGGTACTTTGCGGTGGTCGCGGCACCACCGACACCAACAATCCGTTGGCGCCCAGCGCACTCACCGAAGCGTTCCGCGAAGCATTGGGCGAACTCGCCGACGTCAATATCCGGGTGCGCCTGATCATCCTCAAGATGTTCGAGCGCTACGTGCTGAAGGTGCTTGATCCGCTGTACCACGATGTCAACGTCAGGCTGGTGCAAGCCGGCGTGTTGCCGCAGTTGCGGCATCCGACGGTGACGCGGCGTCGCGGCTCGTCCTCGGGCACATCGGCGCAGCGGGCGCCGCATGCTGCCGATGGCACGGCTACGGCGGGCATGGCTGATTACGCCACCGACGCCGCCGACGATCTGCACAGCGAATTGATGCAACGCCTGACCTCGCTGCTGGCCGCGCGACGCCACGGCAGCTACGACGACAGCATGGTCGGCGCAGGATCGTTCGGCGCGGGCGGCGCCGGAGTCGCTTCGCTCACGCCAGCCGAGCTGCTCGGCGCGTTGACCCTGTTGCAGGGCGAGTCCAAACCACTCCCGACGTTGCCCGCAGCAGCTGATACCACCTCCGCCATCGACATGGTCCAGCAGCTCAAAACCGAGCTGCTGGTGCAAATCCAGCGTCTGTCCGGGCAAGCCAAGGCGCACGTTTCCGGCAGCGACGAGGACACCATCGACCTCGTCGGCATGTTGTTCGAATACATCCTGCAGGACCACACCGTGCCGGCACCCATGCAGGTGCTGTTGTCCCGCCTGCAGATTCCCTACCTGAAGGTTGCCATCCTCGACCGGCGCATGTTCGCGCATGCCTCGCACCCGGCGCGCAAGCTGCTGGACAAGCTGGCGGACGCTGCCAAGGGCTGGTCGGAAGAATCTGATCGCGACCACCGGCTGTTCGACAAGATCAAGAGCGTCGTCGAAACCCTGTTGCAGGATTTCGACGACGACGTCGGTGTGTTCGAGCGGCAGCTCGCCGACTTCACCCAATTCGTCGAACAGAACCGCAAACGCGCCGAACTCGCCGAAGGCCGCGCCGCCGAAGCCGCGCGCGGGCGCGAACGCCTGCAGGAAGCACGCCGTCGTGCGGCGCGCGAAATCCTGTCACGCATCAACGACCGCAATCTGCCCTCGCTGCTGCGCGGCGTGTTGACGCGGCCGTGGGCCAATTACCTGGTATTGATCGTGCTGCGGCAAGGCGTCGAGTCGCCCGAATTCCGTGCCGCCGTGCATTTCGTCGACGACTTCATCGCCACCGCGGAAGTCCCGCAAGGCGATGCCGCGCACGCGCAATACCGTGCTTCGCTGGCGACGATCGAAAAACACCTGCGCACCGGTCTGGCCACCGTCGCCTTCCAGGAACCCGACATCGACCGCCTGCAGGGGGAACTGTGGAAGTTCTGGCGCCGGCAACTTGGCGAACCGGCGCCGACCGCCTCCGCCGCCGAATCCGAACCGGTCGCCGATCCCGACGTGGTGCTGGGCGTGAATGCCGATGCACAGCCCGCGATCACCGATACCGCCCCCGACGTCGACGACGACTTCGATCCCGACAACATGTCGGTGAATATCGACGCCACTTCCTTGCAAGCGGTGCGCGACCTAAAGGTCGGCAGTTGGGTCGAGTTCATCGATGACACCGGCACCCGCGAACGCGCCAAGCTGTCGTGGATCAGCCCGATCAGCGGCAAATACCTGTTCGTCAATCGCCGCGGGCTGAAGGTCGTCGACCGCACCGCCGTGCAGCTCGCCACCGAACTGCACAACCAGCGTGCGATGATCCTTGAAGAAGTGCCGCTGTTCGACCGCGCACTCGACGCCATCGTCGACCGCCTGCGCAACGCGCAGGGCGAACACGCACAGCCACCGGCGGCATGAGCGGCGCCGCAACGCGGCCCACCCCGCCGCTCGCTGCCAGTATCCGCGCCGACGTTGCGCGCGCGCTCGCCGAAGACGTCGGAACGGGCGACGTCACCGCAGCCCTGATCGCACCCGACACGCGCGCCCGTGCACGCATTGTCTGCCGCGAGCACGCCGTACTCGCGGGCAGTCCATGGGCGGAAGAATGTTTCCGGCAACTCGACCCCGCCGTTCGCATCGAATGGCACTGCGCCGACGGCGATCGCGTCACACCTGGCACCGAACTCTGCCATCTCGAAGGCGATGCACGTGCACTGGTCGCGGGGGAACGCAACGCGCTCAATTTCCTGCAGACGCTGTCCGGCACCGCCAGCGTGACGCGCAGCTACGTCGACGCTGTCGCCGGCACCCGCACCAGGATCCTCGACACCCGCAAGACCATCCCCGGCCTGCGCCTCGCACAGAAATACGCGGTCCGCTGCGGCGGCGGCCACAACCATCGCATCGGCCTGTTCGACGCCATCCTGATCAAGGAAAACCACGTGTCGGCCGCAGGCGGCATCGCCAACGCCATCCGCGCGGCGCGCGCCGCGCACCCCGAGGTGCTGCTCGAGTGCGAGGTGGAATCGCTGGATGAATTGCGCGACGCCATCACCGCCAAGGCTGATCGCGTGCTGCTCGACGAATTCAGCGATGAAATGCTGCGCGAAGCCGTCGCGATCGCCAGCGGGCGCATGCCGCTGGAAGTCTCCGGCAGTGTGAATCTCGAACGCGTGCGCGCCATCGCCGAAACCGGCGTCGATTTCATTTCCATCGGCGCGCTGACCAAGCACGTGCGCGCGATCGATCTTTCGATGCGCTTCGAACGCTGACGGCCGCGCGCTCCACGGCAAGTAGGGCCGAACGCGCGCAGTGGTTTCCGCCGAACTGGACCCGTGGCATGTGGCGGAAGCGGGGGCGCCAATTCCGCCCTGCCCGTCAGCTCAGCAAGAGCGCTGTTTGAATAGCCGAGTCACAGCGACCATGGCACGCTCCCCGCCGACTCGCGCAGGAGCGCGCCCCTTCGACATGGACAGGCATTGCCGCGCGACCGGATTGCTCAGCCCTGGCCTTGGTGGCCTTGGCTGGTCGTGCGCGCTTGCAGACCCGAGGTGTCGACATGTTTGACGCCATGCACCTGCATCGCGGCGCTCTTGGCCTTGGCGATATCCTGTTTGGTGAAGACGGTTCCACTGAGCGTGGCCGTGCCGTCGTTGAACTGGACGTTCACATGGGTGGCGGTTACGCCGTGCGACGACAGAGCGCGCTTGATCTTCTGCTCGACCTGGCTGCTCGACATCATGTTGTTGCTCGAGTGCCCGCTGTTGTTCATGTACGCCGAGTTCGCGGGCGGCGGCGTTTGCTGTGGCGTCGTCTGCTGCGCGAATGCGGCGGTGCCAAGCGAAGCTACGAACAGGGATGCGATGGCTGCTGCGATACGGGTTTTCATGGGGTGACTCCTTGTCTGTGGTCCTGGATTGAACGCGATGCGTTGCTGGTGCCGCACGTTTGCGGATACATCATTCCGCGCCTCGCACGAGCATCTCGACCGGGACACGTCGACGATCGCCGCGCGCGTCCCCATCGGTTTCGATGATGACTCATGGCGATGAACCCGCATCGAACCAGCGCCCCGCAAGGTGAATGGTTTCCGAATCGCTCGCAATCCGGCAAAGCATGCTTCATCCGTCCTGAAGCATATGAATACACATCAGCGCTGTTCGAGCAGGCGCAGCGCCTGCGCCATGCGCTTGCCCGACACCGGTTCGGCGGTTTTGAGTTCCTGCGCGAACACCGACACGCGCCATTCCTCGACCAGCCAGCGCAGCGCGTCGAAAGCCCCGGATGATTCACCCGTCACGCGCGCTTCCAGGACCTTGCGCCAATACGGCAGCACCTGCTGCATGCGCGAATGGTCGCGGGCAGGGTCGCTGCGCAGTTTTTCCGCGCGCAGGCGCATGGCCTTGATGTAGCGCGGCAGGTGTGCAAGCCGCGAGCGCGGCAATTCGCGCAGGAAGCCCGGCGCCAACAGCATGTCGAGCTGCTCCCGCAGATCGGCGTAACTGGCAGGCGCGTGGCCCTTGATTGCAGGTTTCAGCCAGGGCTGCAATTCGGCCAACACGGCAAGGACCGGTTCGGCCAGCTTCAGGCGTTCCATTGCCGTGCCGAACAGTCCGCGCGATACGGCGTCACGCAAGACTCCCCACGCCGCGCGGTCATGCACACCGAGGTCATGCTCGGCGAGCATGTCAGCAAAAGCGCCCTCGACGATGTCATCACGCAACTCGTCGGCACGGCCATGCGGCGCGAATGCCAGCGTGAGTTTCGGCTTCAGCGGCAGTTGCTTGCACGCGCGCTTGAAGTCGCCATCCAGTGACAATCGCAACAGGCGTTCGACGCCCGCACGATGCGCCACGACGGCTTCGTCCCTGGTTTCGAACACCTGCAGCGCCACCGCCGCGCCCAGATCGACCAATGCGGGATACGCGGGCGTGCCATCGCGCAACGCCGTCGCGCGCGCGATCACATCGAACTCCCAGTCACGCACTGCTTCGCGGGCGACCACGCTGCCGGCCGCGCGGGAAAATGCCGCGCGCGCACGCGCTGCATGACGTTCCCGCAGTGCCTCCAGATCGCGGCCCTGTGCCAGCGATTTGTCGTGCTCGTCGCGGACATCGAAACGCATGTCGAGGTGCGCGGGTATCTCGACGGCGGCGAACGCCGGGTGCGTGATTTCGACACCGGTCACGCGATGCAGAAACACCGCAAGCGCCTGCGCCAGCGGTTCGTCCCGCGGCGACTCGGCTTCAACGAACGCGCGCGCAAAATCCGGTGCCGGCACGAAATTGCGCCGCAATGCCTTGGGCAAACCACGGATCAGCGCGGCCACCTTGTCGGCGATGAGGCCCGGCACCAGCCATTCGCAACGCGCGGCGGGAACGGCATTCAACAATGCCAATGGCACCCTCAAGGTGACGCCGTCCGCGGCGTCCCCCGGCACGAAGCGATATTCAAGCGGCAGCCTCTGGTTGCCGACTTCCAGCGCATCGGGAAATGCATCGGAACCGTGCCCCGCATCGGCCTCCAATACATCTGCCCGCGACCAGCGCAACGCCGCGCGCTCGGCGGCGGACGCACGCCGATACCAGGCATCCAGCGCGCGCGACGAGCTGATGGATTCCGGCAACTTGCCGGCAAAAAACGCCGCGAGATCCTGGTCGGATTTCAGCAATCCTTCACGACGCTGCTGGGCTTCGAGTTCACGCGCTTCATCCAACACCTGCGCATTGGCGTGCACGAAATCGGCATGGCAGTCGACTTCACAACGCGCCAGCGCTTCGCTCAGGAAAATCGCATGCGCCAGTGCCGGGTCCTGTTTCGCAAAGGTGACCGTACGCCGCTCGGTCAGCACCAACCCGTACAGCGACACTTGCTCGTACGCCTGCACCGCGCCACGCTGCCGCGACCAGTGCGGATCGCTGCAGGTTCTCCGCAACAGATGCGCAGCCTGGCGCTCGATCCATTCCGGTTCGACACGCGCGCATTGCATGCCCCAGACCTTGCCGCCGAGGTCGAGTACCTGCGCGACCAGTAGCCATTGCGGTGGCTTTTTCGCCAGCGCCGACCCCGGGAACACCTTGAACTTGCGCTCACGCGGACCGCGGAAAACGCCTTGCTCGTCCTTGCGCGCGACGTTGGTCGGCAGGCCGGCGAGCAAGGCGAGATGGATGGGTTGGTACCGCTCGGGACTCGGGACTCGGGACTCGGGACTCGCAACCGCCTCCCTAGTCAGCCTGTTGGTGTTCCGAGCATCCGCAGGTTGTCGGCGCTTCTGGTCTGAAGGATCCTCACCCCTTTGCCTTGATCGAGTCCCGAGTCCCGAGTCCCGGGTCCCGACTTCCAGCAACAACTGCCGATGCAGTGCACCCCACTCGCGCATGCGCATGAACGACACGAAGTGCTTGCCGCACCAGTCACGCAGTTTCGACTGCGAGAGGTCGTCGTGCGCGTCGCGATACGCATTCCACAAATTCAGCACGCCCAGGAAGTCCGACTGCGGATCGGCAAATTCGCGGTGTGCGGCATCCGCCTGCTGCTGCTTGTCGGGCGGGCGTTCGCGCGGGTCCTGCACGCCGAGGAACGCGACGATCGGCAATACTTCGCGCAGCACGCCGCGTTGTTGTGCTTCGACCAGCATGCGCGCCAACTGTGCGTCGATGGGAATCCGCGCGAGTTGCTTGCCAAGCGGCGTCAACCGCCGCGCGTCGTCCACCGCACCTGGTTCAATAGCGCCTATTTCGGCCAACGTCCGCCAACCATCATTGACGGCACGCGGATCGGGCGGATCGAGGAAAGGGAACGCATCCACGTCGCCCAGCCCAAGATCGAGCATCCGCAGGATCACGTCCGCCAGCGCGCTGCGCAGGATTTCCGGATCGGAGTACAAGGGACGCGCAGCGAAATCGGCCTCGTCATAAAGCCGCACGCAGATACCGGGCCCCACGCGTCCGCAACGCCCCGCACGCTGATTGGCCGCGGCCTGCGACACCGCTTCGATGTGCAACCGCTCGATCCGGCTGCGACGCGAGTAGCGCTTGACCCGCGCGTCGCCCGCATCGACCACCCAGCGGATCCGCGGCACCGTCAACGATGTTTCGGCAACATTGGTGGCCAGCACGATGCGGCGCGCGGGACCCGGTTTGAACACGCGATCCTGCTCCTTCACCGACAGCCGCGCATACAACGGCAGCACCTCGGTGTGGCGATATTGCCGTCGATTCAATATCAGGTGCGCATCACGGATTTCGCGCTCGCCCGGCAGGAACACCAGCACGTCGCCGCGTGGGTCCTCGCGAGTGATGTCGTCCAGCGCCGTGGCGATGCGGTCTGTCAGCGAGGTCTCGCGTTCCGGCGGCTGGTAACGGATTTCGACCGAAAACGCGCGGCCTTCCACCGTCACCACCGGGGCATTGTCGAAATGTTCGGCGAAGCGCGCGGTGTCGATGGTCGCCGAGGTGACGATCAGCTTCAGGTCGCGCCGACGGCGCAGCAATTGCTTGAGGTAACCGAGCAGGAAATCGATGTTGAGGCTGCGCTCGTGCGCTTCGTCGACGATGATGGTGTCGTAGTCGGCCAGCCAGCGGTCATGCGCCATCTCGGCCAGCAGGATGCCGTCGGTCATGAACTTGACCAGGGTGTTGTCGCCGAGCTGTTTGGCGAAACGTACCTCGAAGCCGACCACGCCGCCCGTTTGATCATTGCCTTCGCCGCCGAGTTCGGAGGCCACCCGTCGCGCCATCGCACGCGCCGCCAGCCGCCGCGGTTGGGTGCAACCGATCATCCCGGCGACGCCACGCCCGGCGGCGAGACACAACTTCGGCAATTGGGTGGTCTTGCCGGACCCGGTTTCGCCCGCGATCACCAGCACTTGATGCCTGCGTATCAGTTCGACGATCTCGTCCGCGCGCCGCGTGATCGGCAGCGATTCATCGAGACTGATCGGCGGCACCGCCGCCGCGCGGGCTTCGCGTCGCGCAGCCGACGCCGCGATGTCGTCGGCCAGCGCTTGCAATGCATCGGCGGATGGCTTGCGCTCCAGCCTGCCGAGGCGCGCACGCAATCGCCCCGCGTCGCGGCTCGAGACGCCGTCGATGCGACGTCGCAAATCACGCAACGCCGGGGCGCGCCTGTCCTGGTGTTGCGGCTTCTGATTCATCGCCGCCAATGGTATTGGCAGATCGTTGAAAAAGTGCTTTCCTGCACTTTTTCAACGCGCCGAGTCCGGCACCTGTCCGTACTCGGCTTCGCCGAATCAAGCACTTGACAGTGATTGATTCTCGGCGGGCCATCCATGGCCCGCACCAACAGAGTGTTTCAACACCCTGTAGGACGACCGTTGCCAATTGTCGGTGTGCTCTCGGCACATCTGCAAGTTGCCCGCGACAGGTGCATCATTGGCGACTTTCCACCCTGGAGTCCGTCCATGTCACGCTTGCCGCCCCTGCTGCTTGCCGCCGCGATCACCGCCGTCTGCGCGGCATGTTCGCAGCAATCGCCGTCTACCCCCGCGGCCACCTCCGCCGAGCTGACCTCCGCCAGCAGCGCCGCGCAGGCCACCCCGATTCCGGCCAGCACCGCGCCGAACCCGGGCATCGACCTCGCTTACATCGACCACTCGGTGAAACCGGGCGACGACTTTTTCGAATACGCCAACGGCGCGTGGCTGAAGACCGCCAAGATCCCGGCCGACCGCGCCGGCACCGGCGCATTTCTCGAGATGTCCAAGCGGACCGAACAGCGCACTGCGGACATCATCAAGGACGCCGCCAAGGACAACCCGGCAGCCGCAAGCGATGCACGCAGGATCGCGAATTTCTATGCAGCCTGGATGGACACGCAGGCCATCGAACAACATGGCCTCGCCCCGCTCAAGCAAAAGCTCGACGCCATCGATGGCATCCATTCGCGCACTGATCTCGCCCGCGTGCTGGGCAGCCGCCTGCGCCAGGACGTTGACCCCGTCAATGCCACCGACTTCCACACCGACCACTTGTTCGGCCTGTTCGTTGCGCAGGGGCTGACCGACCCTTCGCACAACATCGCCTATTTGTTGCAGGGCGGTCTGAGCATGCCGAACCGCGACTACTACCTGTCGAACGACAAGACCATGGTCGGCTACCGCGACAAGTACAAGGCCTATGTCGCGGCGATCCTCGATGCGGCCGGCATCAAGGACGCCAAGGCAGCCGCCAAGCGGGTATTCGACCTGGAAACCAGAATCGCCAAAGCCCAGGAAAGCCTGATCGCGAGCCAGGACGTGCACAAGGCCAACAACCTGTGGACGCTGGCCGACTTCGACCACAAGGCGCGGGGCCTGGACTGGAAGGCCTACTTCAATGCCGCCGGCCTGTCCAATCAAAAGGTGATCGATGCTTGGCAACCCGCGGCCATCACACGCCTGTCGAAGCTGGTCGCCGACGTGCCGCTGGAATCGTGGAAAGACCTGCTGACCTTCCACACGCTGGATCGTCACGCCGCGCTGTTGCCGAAAAAATTCGCCGATCTGTCGTTCCAGTTCTACAGCCACACCTTGAGCGGCGTGCCGCAGCAACGCGAGCGCTCCAAGCGTGCGGTTGATGCCACCAGCCGCGCACTGGGCATGGCGGTCGGCAAGCTGTACGTCCAAAAATATTTCCCGGCTTCGGCCAAAGCCCAAGTCGAGCAACTGGTGCACAACCTGATCGCCGCCTTCAACACCCGCCTCGACACGCTCGCCTGGATGGCCCCGGCGACGCGCGAAAAGGCCCGGGCCAAGCTCAAGACCCTGCGCGTCGAAGTGGGTTATCCCGACCACTGGCCCTCCGACAAGGGCCTCGAGATCAGCGCAGACGATCCGCTGACCAATGCGCTCAACGTGTCCGAATTCCGCTACCGGCAGCGCCTCGCCGTGCTCGGCAAGTCGGTCAACCGCGACCATTGGTGGATGACGCCGCAACTGGTCAACGCCATCAACCTGCCGCTGGAAAACGAGCTGCAATTCCCCGCCGCAATCCTGCAGCCGCCGTTCTTCAACCCGAAAGCCGACGCCGCCGCGAACTACGGTTCCATCGGCGCGGTGATCGGCCACGAAATCAGCCACAGCTTCGACAACATGGGTTCGCAGTTCGACGCCGAAGGCCGCCTGCACGACTGGTGGACCCCGGCTGATGCGAAACATTTCAAGCAAGCCACCGGGAAGCTGGCCAAACAGTACGACCAGTACGAACCGCTGCCAGGCCTGCACATCAATGGCCAACAGACGCTGGGCGAGGACATCGCCGACGTCTCCGGGCTCACCATCGCGCATCTTGCGTATCACAAGTCGCTCGAGGGCAAACCCGCTCCCGTGATCGACGGTCTGACTGGCGACCAGCGTTTCTTCCTCGCCTTCGGGCAGACCTGGCGTTCGAAGATGCGCGATGCCGCGCTGCGCCAGCAGATCAAGACCAACGTGCATGCTCCCGCGCACTACCGCGCCGAGACCGTGCGCAACCTCGACGCCTGGTACAAGGCGTTCGACGTGCAACCCGGCACCAAGCTCTATTTGAAGCCCGACCAGCGCGTCAAGATCTGGTGAGCGGATTTGTCGTACCTGAACGAGTCCGCAATGGATGCCACGGATTCGGTTCAAGGTCAGCAATCTTCCGCTAGGGTAAAAACCCGCAGCGTTATGGTTGACCGTCGTCTCACGTCGTGTGTGCTGCC
>JBOHYW010000081.1:0-15276 GCA_050738155.1 Rhodanobacteraceae bacterium | reverse complement strand
CAATCACCCAGATGGAGCACCAGGACGCCGTTACGGCGGTCTCGGCTAAACACCCCAAAGCGCGAGGAACACCTACCAGCTGACCAGTGCGCACTTGCGAAGTATTTCGCCTAATACTTCGCATGATTGTTACGCAAAATGCTTTTAGGGTCGCCGTACCGCCTGTTGTTCAGGCTCATTCGAGCATCCCTCAATGCAATCAGCTCTCAAAGTACCCCCGAACACAACGCCGCTTGCACCCGGTGATTTGGTAGATGAAGCCGAAGCTGCCGCCATCCTCGGTTGCGCAGTTCAGACCTTGCGAAACTGGCGCTGGCGCCGCACCGGACCACGCGCAAGACACGTTGGGCAGCGCCTTGTCAGGTATCACCGAGCAGACCTAGCCGCGTTCGCAGCCGGCAACGACCCGGCATGAACGCCGTCCAGACACGACAACGCCCGGAGCTGGCAGGCACCGGGCGCGAAGTCGATACATCAATACAGGCGGTGCGCGAAGACTACCACGGCACCACACCGGAATCCATTGCACCAACGCCACGTTACCCGCTGACCATCGCGCGGAAACTGTACAGTGCCGCCGATCGCCTGGCAGGCACCGCCGAGGACACCGCAGCCGGTGCGCTCGACGCGCGCGGACTGGAAGCCGCCGACCGCTTACTGGTGGGCATTGGCCGCCTGATCACGGAACTGCGGCAGCGGCTGGAGGCAACGCCATGAGCGCCGACCAGCTGCTAACCCGCCTGCACGGTGTGCGCAAGACCGGCCCGGCATCGTGGCGCGCCGACTGCCCGAACGGGCACCAGCATGCTCGCGGCTCGCTGGCGATCACCGAAGCCGACGACGGACGCATCCTGCTCACCTGCTTCGCGTGCCACGACACGCCCGCGGTGCTGGCGGCCCTCGGTCTTGAGCTTGCCGACCTGTATCCAGAGCGAATCAAGGATCCGACACCGGAAGGCAGGCGCCGTGCGCGTGAAGCGTTCAAGCACTCTGCGTGGGCAGCCGCACTGCGCGTGCTGGAGCGCGAAGCGACCGTGTGCATTGTCGCCACCGGCATGCTGCGCGCGCATCTCGCATTGACCCGCGATGACGATGCCAGACTCGCAATGGCCATGCAGCGCATCGCGGATGCGCGGGCGGTGCTGGCATGAACGCCTGGGCCACCAGCATCGACGCACAAGCGGAACGCGATCTTGCAGCGATGGCGCAGCTGGCGCATGGACGCCGCGACGTTGCGCGCATTGCCGAAGTCGCGCACGAAGCCGGCTGCGAAATACCGAGTGTGGAGTTGATCGACGCCAGCACGATCAAGCCTGAACCCGTCCGTTGGCTGTGGCCGGGCTGGCTGGCGCGCGGGAAGCTGCACGTGATCGCCGGCGCACCGGGCACCGGCAAGACCACGGCAGCACTATCGTGGTGCGCGAGCATCACGTCTGGCAGCGCATTCCCGGATGGTACGAAACCGGACAAGTCCGGCCGCGTGCTGATTTGGAGCGGAGAGGACGACCCTGCCGATACCCTTGTGCCACGCCTGCAGGCCGCGGGTGCAGATCTTGCCCATGTGCAATTTGTCGGCGAGGTATCGGAGGACGGCAAGCGGTTCGCCTTCGATCCCGCACGCGACGTGCAGACGCTTGCGGCGGCCCTCGCCAACGGTGATGGCATCGCGCTGATCGTGATCGATCCGCTGGTTTCCGCCGTGGCTGGAGATAGCCACAAGAACGCCGAGGTGCGACGCGGGTTGCAACCACTGGTCGACCTGTCCGGACGTGTGGGTGCCGCGCTGCTGGGCGTCACCCACTACACCAAGGGCACCCAGGGCCGTGATCCGTTGGAACGCGTGACCGGCTCCATCGCGTTCGGCGCGCTGGCGCGGCTTGTTTTCGGAACCGTTCGGCAAAAGGTTGAGGACGATGACTCGCCGCCGCGCTACCTGCTGGCGCGTGTGAAAAACAACCTCGGACCGGACGGCGGCGGCTTCGTCTACAGATTTGAGCAGGCAGACAACGGCGCAGAAATCATCACGAATCGCATCGCCTGGGGTGAGGCTGTAGCCGGTCCCGCCCGCGTGCTGATGGCCGAAGCGGAAGCTGAGCCCGATGATGAGGAGGGTCACGATGCGGCTTCGTTCCTCCGAGATCTGCTGGCAGCCAGGCCCGTGCCGACGAAGGAAGTATTCCGCGAAGCGGAAGGAGCTGGGTTTTCGCGTTACCAGATGAAACGCGCCAAGGCAAAGCTGGGGGCGGCTGCCGTGAAGCACGGCATGGCGGGTGGATGGACGTGGCAGCTTCCAAATCGTGAAGCGCGCAAATCCTCCATCGAAGGGCGCGAAGGGAACACACAAAATAGGCCGCACTCTTTGCACCCTTCGGCAGTGACGGCGCCACCTTCGAACGCAGTCGAGGTGGACGACTTATGACCGCCGAAACCTTGGTCGACAGCCTGCACGCAGCTGGCATCCAACTCGCTGTGAACGGCGACCGGCTGCACGTCGAAGCGCCACCTGGCCGATACAACGCCGACCTGCGCGCGAGCCTGATCGAGCACAAGGCCGACGTGGTGACGCTGATCGCCATGCGTGACCGCCTGCTTGCCATCGCCCAGACCATTGGCGTGCCAGCGACCATCGTGAACCGCCTGCCCGCGTCCGAGTTGCGCGCCTGCATCGATCAGTTACCTCTATGGGAAGGCCAGCGCGACGAGCATGGCGAGCCGCTGCAAGCCCGCGTGCTGGTGTTCTACCTGCGCGCACTGGCCGACATGGAAGAAGACGCCAACGGTTCTCCCGCGTGGCAAGACGCACCGTCACAGGCATCCTTGGCATGACCGCGATTCTCGCGGATGCGACGGGCCTGCCGGTGTACAACGCGGTGAAGATGACCGCGAACGCCGCGAACGACCTGTTTGGCGATCCCAACGACCCGTTCTCGTTCGATGACGAGTTTCATCGCTGGCTGGCCGACAGCCTGGGCCCGGATGCCGCGCGCCTGATTGCCGAAGGCCCGACCAATTACCTGACGGGCGCCAACATCGCCAGCCGCACCAGCATGGCCAACTTGTGGATCCGCAACGACGACCAGAACCTGCATGGTGCGGATGCTTTTTACGCGCTGCTGGAGGCGCTGGCTGACCCCGCTGGCGGCATTCTCAAGAATTACTACGTGGGTTCCGATGACATCCGCCGCGGCCACCTCGAGCGCGGTATCGAGCAGATGTTGCCGACGGCCGCCAAGAACAGCATCAAGGCCCTGCGCTTCGCCAATGATGGCGTGAACAGCCTGCCCGGTGATCCGATTGTGCCGGATGTTTCCGGCTGGCAGGACTTCCTGCAGGCGGTTGGGTTCCAACCCGCGGCAGTTGCAGACCAGTACCGCATCAACACCGCCATGAAGAACTACACCGGGGAGATTGGCGACCGGCGCACGAACCTGATGAACGCCTACGCGCTGGCGCTGAAGGGTGGCGACTCCGGCGACATGCAGAAAGCGTTACAGCGCATTCAGCGGTTCAACACCACGCAGCCGGAGTTCCCGATCAGTGCCCAAAGTTTGATTTCGTCGCTGCGGCAACGCGCGCGCTATCGCGCAGAAGCCGAGAACGGCATTGTCATCAACCGCAGGCTGGCTGCGTCAGCGCGGACGTACGCCGGTGTCCAGTGAGGTTGCCACCACCCACCGCGAGCATGACCATGCGGGGATGCTGCGATCATCAAGGCCAAGGATGATGCGCTGGTTAGCAGCGCGGTTAGCGCGGAAACGCGCACAACATGACGCTGACGGACCCTACCCCAACAAGAGCCCCAGTGACTTCGTTCCACAGGGTTCCAATTGCCCGCAGAGAGGGTAGATGCCAGCCCTGAGCTATCGCATCTTCACTTGTGCCGCGTGCGGGGAAATCGTGCGGGGCAAACGCCATCACGCGATCACGTGCGGGGCTGCATGCAGGGTACGGCTGCACCGACAGCCGGAGGTACGCGCGCGCCTGGAAGCGGATAGCCTGGCGCTGGGACTGACGGTTGCGCACCTGCTGGAACGTCGCGCGTTGGCCGCTATGCACCCCGACCTCGCCGCCCGCGTCGATGCCGGCGAAATCGGCATCGACGCCGTGCGCGCGGAGCTGTTCAAACGAACGCTACAAGATTTGTTTCGGCGATTGAAGCGACGGGCGGCCGCTAACTGAAAGCGTTACAACCCGAGTCCAGGTATCCAGCCAGGTATCCACGACACCAGTGCTTGCGAGCGGGAGCTTGCCCCGGTTGCCCGGCCCGGCGCAATCCTTCACAGCCGCCCCGCTGGTCAGCGGCGACGAGGTACGCACGAGGTATGCACCACAGCGACCAAACTTTCACCTGCGGCAGATGCGGCGATCAATGAGGCGCAGCGTGGGACTCGCGCGCCGCAGATCCAGGAGTTAGGGGCGGGAGCGTCCACGTCGCAACAAAACGCAACATCAACCCGCGAACCGCGCGCACGAAGGGAGCGAAGGAGGCACACAAAATAGGCCGCACCCTTCGCACCCTTCGCACCCTTCGTTCGTATAGCCGCCACCCCTGGTTGCGATTATCCAGTGAAGGCTGCCAGGTAATAGGCGATGCAGAGAACACCCGCGCTTCCCATGCTCCGCAACCTGTCGGCCAAGATCAAAGCGAAGGCCGACGCGCTGGTTTCCAAAGCCGAGGTTTCCGGCACGGTTTCCGCGGAAACCTTGGCAACCGAAAAAGCGGAGGTATCCAGTACTGGTCAAGCGACCAGGCTCGCTTTCGGCAAGATCCACCTCGATGTCTTCTTCTGATGCAGGCTCAAGAATCAGCTCTTGAGCAAGCCTGCTTCCTAATACCAAGTCCAACGCGAGCCAAACCGAGACGTCAATTTGGTACTCGTACCCGGCAACAGATCTCCCACCAGAGCCAGAGCCCACGTCTTCGAACCTGTCCGAATGTCCTTGGCTCATGTTTGACTTCCTCAAAAGCGCTCGCGACTTTCTGTTATCTGGCAAATGAAAGCTTGGCGATCGGTAGCTAATCGTCCCATTACGATTTGTTTCTTCTCAACCCTTAAGATCCGAGAAATTCCATGGTCGCCAACAACATGACAAGACTGACCACGACGGACCCGGCGATTACCCGCTTTCAGTGCCCCTCAACGTCGATGCCATGTTCGGCCAGCCACTCCTTGCGCAGGTTGTAGTCGGGTAGCGCCCGTTCCACCCGTCGCCAGAACGCTGGGATGTGGTGGGGTTCATGCAGGTGCGCCATCTCGTGCACCACTACGTATTCGGCAATACGCGCGGGCAGCAGTATGGTCTTCCAGTGGAAATAGAG
The DNA here is from genome assembly GCA_050738155.1 of Rhodanobacteraceae bacterium. Classification (GTDB taxonomy): domain Bacteria; phylum Pseudomonadota; class Gammaproteobacteria; order Xanthomonadales; family Rhodanobacteraceae; genus 66-474. The sequence continues at coordinate 9,956 of JBOHYW010000081.1, read as the reverse complement.
GCGACCACTCTTGCCGCAGGAACCCCAGCGGTAGCCCAGGTCTTGCACACTGACCGCGGTAGGCATCACTTCCATTCGATCAGCGTAATCCCTGACCCTTTTCAAAAGCCAAGGCGTCGCACGCTCGACGTACCATCGGCGCAGGTGCACGCGACCGTTGGCTGCCAGCGTGCGCGGCATCATCAATCTGCCACGTTCCAATCGGACAGGTGCGGCGCTCCCTGAGCTCGTAATGAGCCTCAAGCGATAGCTCCGGCCCAGATACAAAAACCCTTCGCCATCCACGAACGCCTTGCGCGGAATGGGTCGCAAGAGGGCTTCCTTGCGCGCCAGTTGGCGATACACCCACATACGCTTGCGGCGCACGAAGTCGCGCAGCCGCGTCTCCTTTGCGCCGATCGGTGCCGACAGGACCAGTTCGCCGCCACGATCCACAGTAATTTCCAGTGTGCGGCGCCGCGCACTGCGGCGCAGCTCGAAGCACAAGTCTCCGACGACCAAACGGCTCACGACCGCATCAGCCTGGCGTGATTGGCGCGTGCCAGTTCCATCAACTTGTCGACGAGAGCGTCCAACTCATCGGCTGGCATCAGGCGTGCGTGCATCAACATGCCGAACAACCGCGTGCCGAGCGCATCCCGCGCCGGCTGATTGGCCGGGCGCCAGAAGTTGGGAGTCAACTCCGCAGTGATGGTATCCACCACTTCCACAGTCACGTCGGCCCATTTCCGGCGTTCGGCTGATGACGGCGGGGTCGGCCCCGCTGCCGCATCGCTCAACAACCGCAGGAATGACGCGTAACGCTCGGGGACATCCGTGACATCGCCTTCGACCTGCACGCGGTGCCCGCGAATCTCGTCGACCACGCCATGCAACGCCGTGGTCAGGCGTTCCCACTCGTCGCCGATTTCCTGCAACAGCTTCGTCAGCCGTTCGCTGAGCTTGCGGTACAACACCGGGTCTTCTTCGTAATGCTCGCGTATGTGCGCGCGGATCGCGTGCTCCATCTCCGAGGCCTTGGCGCGCTGGTTGGCAGCACGCCCCACCTCAATATCGAAGTTGGCGTCGGTCAGCGAAACAGGGGGAATCTTCGGATCGATCCCCAACGACACCACATGCTCATCGATCAGGCGCCGAACCTTGGCGCCCACGTCCTTGCCCAGCATCGGCGTGTCGCGGTAACGGTTGCGCGAGCGCACGTAGATCAGCGCCATCCGCTTTGCATCGGCACTGAAAGGCAGCGCCTCGGGGCGTGGCAGCACCACGTCAAGTGAGTCCAGAAATTGCTTCAGCTTGACCGCGAACTCCGCGCGCAGGCGCTCATTGGCCAGCGCCTCCACGCACGCCTCGGTGTCGTCCAGCCCGTCGATGCCATGGCGTCGAAACAGGTCGGCGACGCGCAGATGCCGATCGCGCAATACCGGCAGTTCGTCCTTGAGGCTTTGGAGCGCGCCCTGGATGTCCTCGTCGGCGTATACGGCCAGTGCACGCTTGAGGTGATGCGCCAGGCCGTAGTAATCGACCACGATGCCGAACTTCTTGCCGTGCCCCGTGCGGTTCACGCGCGCGACGGTCTGCAGCAACTCGGCTTCCTTGATCGGCCGATCGAGGTACATCACGCCCTCGATCGGCGCATCGAATCCGGTGATCAGCATGGACTTGACGACGAGGAACGCCAGCGGATCGGCCTTGGCCTGGTCCGCGTGCACGAGCGGCTTCTTGAAACGCGCGATCCTGGCTTCCTGCTTCTTCGAATCGGTCCAGTCCTTCCACGCCGGATCGTCGTTGTTACTGCCGGAAATCACGGCCGCGAACTCAATGCGCCGAAGGACGTCGCGGTAGCGCCAAGCCTGCACGCGGGCACGGACCGCAGCCGGTTGCGGGCACAGCGCTTCGTCATCCATCGCCTTGTCGGCCTCGCTCAAGCCCTCGGCTTCCGCCAGCAGCTCATCGCGCGCATCTTGCAGGGCCGTGAAGTAGCGGACCACCGCGAGGCGGCTGTACGCCACCACCTGCGCCTTCAGCCCGTTCGGCAGAATGTTGCTGACATAGTGGCGCAGCATGTCGCGCGCCTTGTCGGCAATCAGAGCCGGCGCCTCGAACAGGTTGCCCTTCGTCGCGTACTTGCGTCGAATTGCTTCCAGTTCCTCCGGCGAACGTTCACCGAACAAGTCTTCGAACAATTCGTCAAGGTTGGCGCCGTCCTTTACCGCGCCGCGCGCGGTGCGGCCCTCGTACAACACCGGCACGATGGCGTTGTCGCGCTCGGCCTCGCGGATCGTGTAACGGTCGATGAACTCGCCGAAGATCTCATGGGTGCGCTTCTTGTCGCCCATCAGGATCGGCGTACCGGTGAAGCCGATCTTGGCTGCATTGGGCACGCCGGCCATCAGCCACGCGTGCAATTCGTTGTTGTGGCCGCGGTGCGCCTCGTCCACCAGCAACAGGATGGATTCGTCCTCGTTCAGCACTTCGAGCAGGCGCGGCTCGCGCACGCCGCGCGGCGAAGGCAGGTCGGCGGACGTCAAAGGCAGTTCGCCCACGGCATCGCCGCGCTGCTTCTGCAGCATCGCGAAGACCAGGTCGGGCGCATGCCGCGCCACCATTGCGCGCCAACCGGCCACGGTGGTTGCGCGCAATACCGTTTCGCCGGTCAACGTTGCCGTATCCGAAAGTTGCTTCTCCAGATCCTTGCGGTCAGTGACAAAAACCACCTTGAAGCGCCGTAATTGCGGCTCGGTGCGCAGCTTGCGTACCAGGAAAACCATGGTCAGGCTTTTGCCCGATCCCTGCGTGTGCCAGATCAGGCCACCGCGGCGATCGTGCTCGCCATCCTGCACGCGCGTCTTGCCAGTGTGCAGGCGTTCGATGGCGCGCGACACCGCGCGGTATTGCTGGTAGCGCGGCACCACCTTGATGGTGCGCCCTTCAAGCTGCATGAAGATCACGTAATGGCGGATCACGTCCAGCAAACGGGTCGGCGTCAACAAGCCAGCAGCCAGACGCTCCTGCTCCGACAACTGCGCCTTGCCAAGTTCCGCCGCGACTTCAGCTTCCGTACGCGGCGCCACCGTCTTCCAAGCCCCGTAATGCTCCAGCTCCGCGCCGATGCTGCCCAACCGCGCATGGTCAAAGCTGGTTGCGACCAGCAACTGATTGGTGTGGAACAGCGCCGGGTTGCCTTCGGGATCCCCGACCTCGCCGCTGATGAAACGCTGGTTGGTGTAGCGCCGCAGCTGATCCACCGCGTCCACCATCGGCTCCGGCACCAGAGGACTCTTGCACTCCACCAGCACCAGCGGTATGCCATTCACCAGCAGCACCAGATCCGGCACGACGAAGCCCTTGCCGCGATCGTGGCCGGGCGGGCAATCCACCCGGTACTGGTTGATGACCGTGAAGATGTTGCGCTCGGGATGATCCCAGTCGATGTAGTTGAGGGTCTGGCCACGCCCGCCATCCCAATCCGGCACGCCATCCACCGTGATGCCATCCAGCAACAGCCCGGTGGCGATGCGATTGGCCTCCATCAGACGCGGCGCAGCGATGCGGGTCAGCGCGCCCACGGCCTGCGCGATGCGCGCATCGTCCAGCCATGGATTGCCATCGCGCAAGTTCAGCGCGCGCAGCTGGCGACGAAGCGTTGCTTCCTGCAAAACCTCGCGGAAGCTGCTGCGCCCCGTCACCACCGGATCGTCGATGTCGCCCGCGACGTACGTCCAACCGAGCCCGACCAGTTGTTCCACGAACGGCTTTTCGACGGCCTCCAGTTCCCAGCCCATGACGTCCTGTTCCGTTGCCCCACTGAAGATGCAGTGTATCCGCATGCGTAGCGTTGCCCTTCTTCCGGCGCAGCCACGCGTTGCTTCACGCGCCGGACTTGCGTCCGGCTGCATGCAATTTCGGCCGGGCGATCGCCGCGCGGCCGCCGTCCCATTCCTCGCGGATACGTTGGAAGAAGACACGATCCACGCGTTCGCGGTGCGCGTCCAGCGTCTCGCTCATCGCCGTGCCGACACGCTCGATCACCCGCTCGGGCGAACGCACGTGGCAAAGCTCTCGACCGAACGCAAGCAGCCGTTCGCGCGCGGGGTAGCTCCGGCTCTTGTCGAGTTTCAGCGCCAGCGTGCGGTCAGTCACCAGCTTGCCGGTGCGCGGGTCGATGTCATCGTAGGCCGCCGTGGTCACCACGTCATACAAGGGCGCCAGGCGCGGCGCCTCGGCGTGCGGATGGGTGTACAGCAGGCCGAAGTTCTTCAGGTGGGCGTCGCCGTTGCGCACGGCGATGCACAGCACAAGGTACTCGTAGAAGCGTTGCAGGCTCTCCGTCGCGTTCTCGCGGCACAGCGCCGCGATAAAGCGCGCTATCGCCTCGTAGCTCTCGGTGTATTTGTAGTGCCCGGTAGGCTCGCGCGCCTTGTCCATCAGCACGGCCATGTCCTCAAAGCCCAATCGGTCGCCGTCGTGCAGGTCGAAACGTTCCATCACGAACAGACGCCCGTCGTCGGACAGCCAGAAATGCGGAACGGTGATGCCGGCGCGGCACGCGGCATCCATGCACAGGAACTCGTTCGCCGCCAAGTGCGGGTATTCGTCGCCTCCCGCCTTCACGATCAGGTCCGATTGCAGCAGGGTTGCACGCTCTGACAGCGGTTTGTCGGCATCCGGCAGCATCACCTTGGGCTGCACGCCGGAGATACCCGAGTCGAAGTAAATGTCGACCAGGTGCTCGAACATTTCGTTGGTCGCCGGCTCGCCCAGCAGTCGCTGCAAGCCGATCTCCGGCTTGCGGGCGGAGCGCGGCTCACCGGGCACCGCGTACTGCAAACGGCCGATCGGATGCGCGCCGGTGATCGCCAGCAGGCGCATGTCGTCGACCGCCTCGTACTTGGCCAGCCGCTCGACGATCCGCTGCTGCAGGAAACCCTCGGGCAGGTTCATCCCGAACACAGGCGGCAGTTGGTTGCCGACATAACTCTGCGCGCGCAGCGGCATGGTCAGCGACACCTCGCAGGCACGCTCCGTGCTGGTGTAGTTAAAGACGTATTGCGACTCGCGCAGCAGTTCGCCCGCCGCGCCCTGAGGCGTGCCGACGGCGAGGCGCTTAACCTTCATCGACCGGATCCAGCAATTGCCGCAGACGTTCCGGGCTCGCCCGGGCATCAACAATGCTGAGCCCCTTGCCCAAGGCTGCGAGCACCGCCATGAGCGTGTGCAGCGAGACGTTCCGGCCGGCTTCCAGATCCACCACGGTCTGCCGTTTACACGGCACTGCCTGCGCCAGCTCGGCCTGTGTCTTGCCTAGCGCCTTGCGCTCGGCGCGCAGAGCCAGGCCGAGGTCACGGGGGTTGAGGATGGTAGATTCCATATGTCCGTTATAGCGGACATTTTTTGAATTGTCACGCAATATGTCTGTTAAAACGGACATATTGTTAGCAGTATCGCAATACTGCAACCGGTGCTGGACTATCGCGTGGGCACGATCGCTGGCAATTTCACAGCCTGCCCTATTGCATCCGAGGCAGCCGAGATTCGCGCAAGAATCGTTTGCATCGCTTCGGTGGCGTCCTCGCGGACGCCGCAGATCCCGCTGCACGCCATGATCGTGAGAACGCCTGTGTTGCCCAAGAGTGCGCGCACACCGCGCGCATCCAGACTGGCGCCGATAGCCTTCGTGGTGCGATAGGTCGCCAACGTCGGCCGGCCGCCGTGAACCATGCCGCTGAGGTTACGCCACGCATGGTCCATCATGGACTGAAGCTTCGCAGGATCAACGTCCTCGGCCAGTGCCGCAGCGTGCAGCACCTCCTTGGCCGTGATCGTGGTGCGCTTGCCGTTGCTGCGAGTCCGCTTCGGCATTTCGTCCTTGCGCAAAAAGTGCACCAACTCGTCGTCGGTGGCCGCCGAGCGAAAGAACACGCCGCGCGCGTACGTTTCGATCTGGGTGCGGTGCAGGGCCAGCGCTGGCGCAGCAAAACCTTCGAGGCTCGCCGCGAGCAGCGTCGAGATGGCCAGGCCGTGATCGCTGGAAGCCTTGAGCAATGTCGCCGCGACCAACGCGCGGGTGCGAGCGATTTCGCTGAGCTCGTTCAAGCCACCCAACTCGATTTCCCCGACAGCGGTCATGGCTTTGCGCTGTGCCGCGAGAACCTTTGCCGCGATCGCCTGCAGGGATTCGATCGAGTTAGCGGGCTTGCTGCTTTGCAGGGCGTGCGCAACCGCGCCCGTAAGTTGGATTGCGCGGTGTGGGGTTCCGGTCACGGTGCCGCTGCGGCTTTCAGTAACGGGGTGACGTGGACGCGGCCGGTGAGCAGGTCGTCCATAAGGCCTGATTTCATAGCCATCAGCTCGCGCAGCCCAGCAGTTTCCAGTGCAATGCCTCGTTGTGACCTCTGTAACCCCTCCACAATTTTCTGCTGTTCCTCAGAAGGCACGCACGGCATCGGGAGCTCGCTGCACAACGCAAGTGTCAGATTCACTTGCCCAGAGGTTTGTTTGGCGCGACTACGAAGCCAAGCTTGGGCACCTGGGGACCCGATCCAATAGAAGAGAAACTCCGGCGAGACCCCGAACTTGGGCCGGAAAATCGCAATAGCCTGATTGACGTTCACCTCGCCAAGCTCCGAGGTTACCAAGCCAAGCTTGCCGAGCGGCGGCCCAACTATGTTCGTGAGCACATCGCCAGGAATACACCTTGATCTTGCTAGCTCACCTTCATGCGTTTGACGTGCAATTCGATAGCTGCTCGCATTGAAGTCGAAGTCGCCTTCGAATGACAGGTTATCCACCCGAAGGAATCTGATGCCCTCGTCGCCCTGCCACATATGAGCCGCCGCGGGGGTCGTACCTTTCGTGATGAGAACGCAATGTTCACTCATGCACGCTTCGCCCCACTGTTTTGGAATCCATCCCAGCGGCGAGGGCTTGTAGAGATGGGGGCCTTGGGATTGCGGGGGGCGCAACTCGCCGTTGGCGTCGATGCCGCGGGTGAGCAGGTCGTGCAGCAACCCCTGCTTGACCTGCTTGAGTTTGGCGATGATTTCCTCGGTCCGGCGGATGGTAGCGTCGAGGTTGTCGAGGACCTGCGCAATAACGCGTTGTTGTGCCAGAGCCGGCTTGTATAACTGTAGCGCTTCGAGGATCTTGCGATCGACGTGTGGGATGCCGGTTCCGTTGGTTTGGGATTTTAGAGTCGGCTCCAGATGTTTGACCAAGTGCGTGAAGAATGACGGATCAAAAGCACCTGATGGAGTCAGGCGCGCCATTGTCGATGCAGCCAAGCCTGGCCTCGCACGAAAAAACTCTCCAGCATTCGAGCCATCCCATAGCAATACGGAGTCCTTATCCGAAACTAAAACAGCGTTTCGGCCAGCCTTCGCCATAGTGCCATCTGCCCGGAAGCGCAAATACTCCGGTGAAAGATAAACAACGGCTTCCACCCCGTCGTGAGGCATCTGAAGCGGCGGCTTACCTTTGGTAATAGCGACATGCTCGCCCAAGCGTACGAACTGGTCGTCAATGAGCAGGGCTTCTTGTTCGGTGTTGTAGCTCAAAAAGCCATCTGCCACGCCGCTAACACGAGCGCAGTAAGATTCATCGACTCGCACCTCAGACATACGCCAACGCTCTCAAGAATCCTCGCAACTCGCCCGCCGCCGCATCACGCTCCCGCTCGATTTCGATCAGTGTCACCCGATACTTGTCCCACCAGTTTTCGAAGGCGGCGACGAGTTGCTGGCGCTGGGCCACGATGTAACGGCCGAGGATGGCCTGCATGTCGTCGTGCAGGATCGCGAGCAGCAGGCGCAACGCACCGGCTTCGTCGAGCGCAGCGACGGCGGCATTGAGACGTTCGGCGAAAGCGGCTTTCAGGGCCCTCTGCTGTTTCTTCGTTGCGGCTAGTTCCTTCTTCCATGCCTTCAACTCGGCTTCATCCACGGCTTCGGCGTCGTCGGCGTCTTCGTCATCGTCGCTTTTGTCGGGCGCGGCGGCCTTGATCTGGCTGTCGAGTTCGGATCTCGAAGCATCAAGTTCGGCCAGCTCGTCAATGAACTCCGGCAGCAGCGCGCGTACCAGCTTGTGGTCGAGCGGGTTGGCCTTGTTCTTGTCGTCTTCCAGCGCGCTCAGGATGGACGCGCGCCAGGCGCTGATGACGCCCTTGGCGCCGCGCGCCTTCAAGGTCAGCAGGTCGAACTTCGACTGGTCCCAGAAACCCGCGACGATGCCGCGCACCTGGAAGCGGTCCAGCATCGCCAGCGGATCGAGCGCGCCGCTGAAACTTTTCAGCAGGTCGCTGCGCAGGTGGAAGATGTTGTCGCCACCGGCCAGCGCGCCGATGCGGGGGCTGTGGTGCTTCCACCAGTGTTCGAAGGCATCGCGCGCGGCCTGTTCGCGGGCGGTGACGCCGGGGTCGGCTTCAATGGCGGCTTTAAGAGATGAGCGGGTGTCGAGCCCGGGGCGGAAGTCGAGATATTGCGCGTCGCGTTCGACCAGCAGGCCCCGCGGATCAAGGCCTTGCGCCCCGAACAGCGCGGCCTTGGCTTCCACTTCGACTTTGGGGATGCCTCCCGCAAGATGGGCGCGCACGTCCTGCGGTTCGGGTGGCGGCGCGTTGTCGGCGTAGCGGCGGATGTTGAGGTTGTAGTCGTTGGCGCGCAGCGTCGCCGCATCAACCACGGTGGCAAACGCCGGCACGTCCTCGAAGGCATCGAAGCTGCTGACGATCTTTTCGGCGTGTTCGGGCAGCAGGTAGTTCTGTGCGCGGCCCTCGAAATATTCGCGGTCGGCGTTGATGAAAAGCACCTTGCCGCGGCGCTTGCCAGGTTTGCCGCTTTCGTTGCCGCGGCGCTGGCGCAGCACTAGCACGCAGGCGGGAATGCCGGTGCCGTAGAACAGGTTGGCCGGCAGGCCGATGACGGCTTCCAGCAAGTCGGCTTCGATCAGGCCGGCGCGGATCGCGCGCTCGTCGCCGCCGCGGAATAGCACGCCGTGCGGCATCACGGTGGCGACGGCGCCGCCATCGCGGGTGACGGCCAGCATGTGCTGCAGGAACATCAGGTCGGCCTTCTTCGCGCCCAGCGGCACCTGGCCGTAGCGGAAGCGTTCCGGGTGCTTGGGGTTCCACACCGGGCGGCCTTGGTTGTCGGTGTCGGCGGTGCCCCACTTGATCGAGAACGGCGGATTGCTGAGCACGCGGTCGAAGCGCATCAGCTCGCCGCCGGTGACATGCGCGGGTTCGCCCAGGGTGTCGTAGTTGCGCAGATCGGCGTTGGCGATGCCGTGCAGCAGCATGTTCATCTTGGCGATGGACCACACCGTGCCGTTTTCTTCCTGCCCGTACAGTTCCAGCCGGTGGCTTTCGCCGCCATGCTCGTCGACGTATTCCTTGGACAGGATCAGCATGCCCCCCGATCCAACGCATGGGTCATACACGCTCATGCCGGCTTCGGGCTTGACCAGCCGCACCATCATCCGCACCACCGCGCGAGGAGTGTAGAACTCGCCACCCTTCTTGCCGGCGGAATCGGCAAACTCGGCGATCAAGTATTCGTAGGCGGCACCCAGCAGGTCGGGAAACTCGAAATCTTCGTTGCGCAGGCGGTACTGACTGAAGTGGCTGATGAGCTGGCGCAGCTTGATGTCGGGGATCTTCGATTGGCCGACCTTGCGGGTGAAGTCGATGTGCTCCAGCACCTCGGCAAGACTGGCGTTGTTGGTTTCAAGCCCACCCAGCGCCTTGTTGAGGAAGTCGCCGACGTTGTGGTGCGCCTCGTCGACCAGGTATTGCCAGCGCGACGTGGGCGGCACGTAGAACGAATCGCCGTACCAGCAGAAGTGGTCCCGCAAAATTGAACAGCGCGATAAGTGGCTGAGCTGCTCCCCATCGGCGATGATGATCGCCGCAGAAGGAGCCAAGCATGAGTCGCAGACCACGTCGTAATCACTCACCGGAGTTC
>JBOHYW010000080.1:0-15297 GCA_050738155.1 Rhodanobacteraceae bacterium | reverse complement strand
GGCTCGCCCTCGCCTTTTCGTGATGGAAGCTATAGCTCACCACCACTGGCTCATCGAAGCCTGAATGCGCGGGGGCGAGTCCATGTGATTACCAACTTCGTTGTCATGGCATCCCCCCACGCCTGCGGCGTCCGCGCAGCGAGCCCCGTAGGGTGGAACCCGCGTAGCGGATTCCGCCCTACATCGCCACGGCGTCGGTGGTGGTGGGCAGGCCAACCTTCTTGCAGAACGCCGCGAAGCGCGGGTCGTTGCGGTAGCGCAGGATCAGCGGATCGTAGAGCAGATATCCGATACCCGGATCGCGGTTGGCCCACGCATGCTCCAGCCACCGGAACGTACTGTCCGGGTCGCCGCGCAGGGCGTACACCTCGGCGATCTGGTAAGCGGCAATGCTGGACTGATCGGCAATCAATGTTTGCAGGGCGGCATCGGCAGCGGCACGGTTCGGGCCTGGCTGCAAAGCCAGCGCCAAAGCCGCCTCGCTCCAGGTCTTGTCGTTTTCCTTCCGGGCGGCGGCAAGCGCAGCCTGGGTGTCTCCGCGCAGGATTTCGATGATGGCAAGCTGCTCGTAATATCCCGATGCGGCGGGCTGCAACGCGGTCGCGGTATCGATCGCCTGCTTCGCGTCGTCAAGTCGCCCGAGGCCAGTCACGTAAGTGGCCTGCCAGTTGTACCAACCCGCATGGCGTGGATCGCTGTCCAGTGCCTGCCGCGTCAGCTGCACGGCCTGTCCGACGTGCCCGAGCGTGGCGAGCAGGTTGCCCAGCATGAATTTCGCGTCGGCATCGCCTGGCGCCAGTTGCAGTGCGCGTCCAGCTTCAGCTTCGGCACCGGTCCAATCCGTGTCCACATCGAGCAGCAAGAACGCCCGCGCCTGATGCGCCAGCGACGAATCCGGATCCAGGCTCAGCGCGGTGGTCACCGCCTCACGCGCCTTGGCATTCGCCCGAACCGCTTCTGCCCCGCCAAGATTCTGCCCGGCCAAGCCGCGCCACGCGTTGGATAACCCCGCGTAGGCGGCCGCATAACGCGGGTCGAGGCGGATAGCCTCGCCGAAAGCCTTGATGGCCCGACGGTCGCCAGTTTCATTGCTGAGGGCGTAGTACGCCTTGCCATGCTGGTATGCCGTATACGCCGCGACGCTGCCGTTGGGCGGGCGATCGCTCTGTCCCACCGCGCCCGGCGCGGTCAGCAGCTTCGCCTTCAATGCGCCGGCCACGGCATCGGTGATGGCATCCTGCAGCGCGAACAGATCCGAGTACGGCCTGTCGTAACGCTGCGTCCACAGCACCGTGCCATCGGACGCGTTCACCAGCGTCGCGGTGATCCGCACCTCGTCACCCGCGCGCTGCACACTGCCTTCGAGCAGGTGCGCGACGCCCAGTTTGCGGCCGATCTCACGCTCGCTTTCCTTGCTGTTGCGAAACTCGAATGCCGAGTGGCGGCTGATCACCTTCAATCCCGCGAATTGCGACAGCGCGGTGATCAGGTCTCCGGAAAGGCCGTCGGAGAAAAACTGTTCGTCCTTGTTGTCGCTCTCGTTGGCGAACGGCAACACCGCGACGGATTTCGCCGGGACAGCTTGCGTCACGTGTGGATCGGATGCCGCCGCTTCGGCGACGGCAGCCGGGGATTTTGCCGCGGTCGCGGCAGCGATCGGCGCAGGCTCCATTGCGTGCCGCACTGCATACAACCGCCAACCCAACAGCGCCACCGCCAACACCAGCACCGTGACGATGATCGCATTGAGCTTTTGGCCCACGGAATACTGTTCATGCGCAGGCCGCGCCGCCGGTGAATCGGCCGGTTCGGTACGGCGGATGCCTGCGGGCGTCAGTTCGTACACCCATGCACAGGCCAGCGCGGCCGGAAAGCCGAGCACGATCAGGATCACGACCAGACGCACCGCCCAGTCGGGAATGTTGAAGAATGGAAAGACCTGCGTGGCAATCTGCACCAGCAGCCAGCCCACGACTGCGTAGGCAATCGCGACACGCCATACATGGCGCCGCTTCAGCTCTTCGAGCAGGCCGCGACCGTCCGCCACCTGGTGCCTCGCCGTTCCCGCCGGCAACAAGCCGGCCTCGGACGATGCGAGTGTATCGCCAATCCGAGCGCCCGGTGCGATCTGGCTGAACGCAGTAGTGGTGCAGCTTGAATATTTTCCGTTCACGTTGAGCCCTTCGGCAGGCTCAGGACTACGCCCACGCTGCTGGCGGCGTCGAAACGCAAGCTGCCCTTCGACTTCGGCCCTTTCGGGCGTACGCTCAGAGCTTGCTCCGGACGTGATTCAGGAGCGAACGAGATTTCAAAGCAGACCACCACCCTGAAAACGCCCCCTCATTGGCGAGGCGCAAAACCTGTCTGGTGCCACGAACATGACCATCGCCACGCGGACAGACGCGCCGCGATCTGCGATCATCGGGCGTTTTCCGTTGGCGATTTCCCTGCATGAGTAACGAATACGCAGTCCACCGCACCGTCGGCGCGTGGGCGCTGATGTTCACGGGTCTGGGCTCGATCATCGGTTCGGGCTGGCTGTTCGGCGCGTGGCGCGCGGCGCAACTCGCCGGCCCCGGCGCGATCTGGGCCTGGATCATTGGTGCAGTGGTGATCCTGTTCATTGCAATCACCTATGCGGAACTCGGCGCGATGTTCCCCGAATCCGGCGGCATGGTGCGCTACGGCCAGTACTCGCACGGCACCCTGGTGGGCTTCATCGCGGCGTGGGCCAACTGGATCGCAATCGCGTCGGTGATTCCGGTGGAAGCCGAAGCGTCGGTGCAGTACATGGCCTCGTGGCCGTGGCAATGGGCACAAAACCTGTACCACATCGCGCCGGGCGGCTTGGGCGAATTGAGCCCGACCGGCCTCGGGATTTCGGCGGTGCTGGTGATCGGGTATTTCCTGCTGAACTACTGGAGCGTGAACCTGTTCGCCAAGACCAACTCGTGGATCACGATCTACAAACTGGTGGTGCCGACGCTGACCGCGGTGGCGTTGATGGCAACGTCGTTCCACCCCGAGAACTTCCATGTCGGCGCGCACGGCGGACCGCACGCGATCAGCCTTTCGGCAATCCTCACTGCCGTCGCAATCAGCGGCATCGTGTTCAGCTTCAACGGTTTCCAAAGCCCGGTGAATCTGGCCGGCGAAGCGCGCAATCCCGGGCGCAACGTGCCGTTCGGCGTGATCGGCTCGATCGTGCTGGCGACCATCGTGTATCTGTTGCTGCAGGTGGCGTTCCTCGGCGCGACCGAACCGTCGGAACTCGCCAAGGGCGGTTGGGCCGCGATCGAGCATTCATCGCCATTCGCGCAACTGGCACTGGCGCTGAACCTCAACTGGCTGGCGCTGCTGCTGTATTCCGATGCCTTCATCAGTCCGTCCGGCACCGGCGCGACCTACACCGCCACCACCGCACGCATGATCTTCGGCATGCAAAAGAACGGCACCCTGCCGAAAGTGTTCGGCAAGCTGCACCCGCGTTACGGCATTCCGCGCCCGGCGATGTGGTTGAACCTGGTCGTGGCCTTCATCTTCCTGTTCTTCTTCCGCGGCTGGGCCACGCTGGCGGAAGTGATTTCGGTCGCGACGATCATTTCCTACCTGACCGGTCCGGTCAGCGTTTCGGTGCTGCGACGCACCGCGCCGGAAATCCATCGACCACTGCGGATTCCCCTGCTGCCGATCATCGCGGGACTCGCGTTCGTGTTCGCGACCGAACTTTTGTACTGGGCCCGCTGGCCGCGCACCGGCGAGATCATCCTGCTGATGGTGGTCGCACTGCCGGTGTGGTTCTGGTACGCGGTCAAGCACGGCGGCACCGACCTGATGCGGCAGGTACGCGGCGCGCTGTGGCTGATCTTCTACCTGCCCGCGCTCGCCGCATTGTCGTGGGCCGGCAGCACCAAATTCGGCGGGCACGGCTATCTGCCCTATGGCTGGGACTTGTTGATCGTCGCCGCGGTTGCGATCGGGTTCTTCGTGTGGGGGCTTGCCTGCGGCTGGCGCACGCCGGACGTCGAGCAGGCGGCGGTGGAGCATGGCGTGGCACAGGAATAAACGCGCAGCGTGCGGTGACATCCCCCCGCGCTTACGCGCGACCCCCTTCGCAAGCGAAGCGCGTGGGCGAAGGACACGGCATCGCGAACACCCCCTTCCACAGGAAGGGGGTCGATGCGAAGCATCGGGGGGATGCGTCGCGACTCGGTTCTAGCGCAATGCGAGGATGTCGCCCAGCAACGCCTGCGCGGTGACTTCCGGGCCGGCGCCCGCGCCCTGGATCACCAGCGGGCGTTTCTGGTAACGCGGCGTCGAGAACGCGAACAGGTTGTCGGCTTCGCGCAGATGTGCGGCCGGGTGTTCGGGCGCCACCTCGACCAACCCGACCCGTGCTTGCCCACCGGCATCGAAACGCGCGAGATAACGCAGCACGCGGCCCCGTGCCGAGGCTTCGGCGTGTCGAACCGCCAACGGCGCATCGAGTTCCTGCATGCGCGCGAGAAACGTTTCACGATCGACACTGCGCAACGACTCCGGCACCAGGTTTTCCACTTCCAGTTGCGCGCGTTCCAACGGAAAGCCGGCACTGCGCGAGAGGATCAGCAACTTGCGCGCGACGTCCTCGCCAGACAGGTCGGAGCGCGGGTCGGGCTCGGTGTAACCGAGCTCACAGGCGTCGCGCAGCAATGCGGAGAACGGCCGCTGGCCGTCGTAGTGATTGAACAGATACGAAAACGAACCGGAGAACACGCCCTCGATCCGGGTTGGTGGATCGCCGCACAGGCACAACCGGCGCAGCGTCGACAGGGCCGGCAAACCTGCACCGACTGTGGCGCTGTCGCCGTAATGCGACCCGCGTGCGCAAGCCGCGCGAATCGCATGCCAACCCTGCAGCGCGCCACCGGCCAGTGCCTTGTTGGCGGTGACGACATGGCAGCCCTCCGCCAACCATTCAGGATGTCGTGCAGCGAGATCGCCGGACGCGGTGGCGTCGATCACCACCCGCGCCGCTGCCGGCACGGCGTACAGGGCGTGCAGCAGTTCGCGATCATCGCGCGCCTCGCCGCCCGCATCCAACCGTTCGCGCAGGCGACGCTCGGCCAGTGCCGCGGCCTGTGTCTGTTGATGGCGCGAATTGGCCGCACCGACCAGGCGCAGGTTCGCGCCCGCGCGCGTACGCAACAATTGCAGGAAAGCGCCGCCGACCTTGCCGGTGCCAAACAGCACCACGGCGATGTCATCCCGCGGCGCCACGCGCTGACAGTCCGCCTCCGTCAGCACCGCGCTCATGCGGGTACCGCCACACGTTTGGGTACCGCCGCCGCAGCGCGGCCAAGCGCGGCGCGCAGATGACGAGACAAATCGGCGATATCCTCGATACCCACCGACAGCCGCAACAGGGAGTCGGAAATGCCCGCGGTACGGCGCGCTTCCGGCGCCATCGCCGCATGGGTCATGGTCGCCGGGTGCGCGATCAGACTTTCCACGCCACCCAGCGATTCGGCCAGGGTGATGCACTGCAAGCCATCGAGGAACGCGCGCACCGCAGCCTCGCCACCGGCAAGCTCAAAGCTCAGCATCGCGCCGAAGCCGCGCTGCTGGCGTTGCGCCAGCGCGTGCTGTGGATGCGACGCGAGGCCCGGATAGAACACATGCGTCACCGCCGGATGCTGGTCCAGCAATTCGGCCAACGCCGCGGCGTTTTCCTGATGCGCGCGCAACCGCGCCGAAAGCGTGCGCAGACCGCGCAGGGTCAGCCAACTGTCGAACGGCGCGCCGGTCAAGCCCAGGCAATTGCCCCACCACTTCAGCTTGTCCGCGACCTCGGCCTCACGCGCAATCACCGCGCCGCCGACCACGTCGCTGTGGCCATTGATGTACTTGGTGGTCGAATGCACCACCACGTCGGCGCCCAAGGTCAGCGGTTGCTGCAAGGCCGGTGACAGGAAGGTGTTGTCGACCACGCACAACGCACCCGCCGCGTGCGCGGCTTGTGCGATGTGGCGAATATCGGTGATCCGCAACAATGGATTGGATGGCGTTTCCACCCACACCAGCGAAGGGCTTTCCGCCAAGCCGGCAGCGAGCGAAGCGGGATCGGTGAGATCACGGAAATCGACCGTGAAGCGGTTCTTTTTGTTGGCCCACGCATCGAGCAGGCGCCAGGTACCACCGTAGCAATCGTGCGCGGCCAGCACCCGGCCACCGGTCGGCACCAGTTCCAGCGCCAGCGCCACCGCGGCCATGCCGCTGGATGCCACCACCGCGCCTGAGCCTTGTTCCAGATCGGTCAACGCCGCGGCCAGCACGTCGCGGGTGGGATTGCCGCTACGCGAATAATCGTATTCGCGCTTTTCGTTGAAACCTGCGAACGAATAATTGGTGGAAAGATGCAGCGGCGGCACCACCGCGCCGTGCTGGGTGTCGGTTTCGATGCCGGCGCGTACCGCGCGGGTGCAGGAAGCGATGTCGCGGGTCATGTCAGTCTCCATAGCCATGCACGATCTCGCGCAGCAGCGGCGTGAGGCGTGCGGGTTCTTTCAGAAAGCCGTCGTGTCCGTACGGCGTCTCGATGACTTCGAGGCTGGCGGGGGCGCCGAGCCGTTGCTGCAATTCGCAGAGGTCGGCGAGCGGCACCAGCCGGTCGCTGGCGAAGCCGATCAGCGACGCCGGCACGCGTACCGAGCGGGGGTCCACGTCGTGCAGGTCGATCGATTCCGAGAGCGCGAGGTAGCGACGCGCATCGAAGCACGCCACGAACTTGCGCCCGTGGTGTTCCAGCCAGCCCTCGACCGGCAGCCGGTAGCGGCCGTCGCGATATTCAGCAGCGCCGGCAAAACGGCGCCCGATTTCATCACCGCTGCGATACGTCGTCAGCGCCAACTGGCGCGCCAACGACAGCGCGTCGTCGACGCAGCCATTGGCGATGCCGAGTTCGACGATGCCGCGCTGGATCGCGCGCTGCGCGGTGGCCGACGGGTGCGGGCGATGCGCACCAGCCAATACACCCAGTTTGAGTACGCGATCCGGGTGACGCGCCGCAAACGCCAGGCCCACCATGGCACCGTAGGACGCACCGATGAACGCTTCAACTTGCGCAATGCCCAGTGCGTCAAGCAACGCAGCCAACGCGTCGGCTTGGTCGTCGCTGGAAACTGATGCTGCACCGACGTCGTCCGCATCCAGCCAGTCGATCGCCAGCACGCGCACATGATCGAGGTCGATCGCGCGCCCCGAACCAACCAGATCCTCCCACCAGCCGGGCGCGGCATGTTCGGCGGTCGCGCAAACGTCACGGTCGGCCGAGATGCCGCCCTGCACGATCACGGTGGGCCCGCCGGGCGTACCGGCCCACAGATAGCGCACGCTCGTCTCGCGTGCTGCTTCACCGAATCGCGGCGTGATCCGCACCCGACGAGTGCCACGCACGCAGGTGAACGGCGGCGCCACGGCGGCTGCGGTGGTGGTCGGCGATGGCTCGATTTCAGATGCGACAGCGAGACTCATGACGGTTCTCCGAACGACATTCACCATCGAGTCATGCGGGAACCGGAAAACGGCCGTCCGATCCCGTGGCTACGGGATCGTGCGACTCATCTCTCGGGTGGCGATCACGCCTCCGCAGGAGTTGGCACCGTGCGAAACGCAAGGTTTCGCGGGTTGCCCCGGCTTCCAAGGGCCTGTCCCTCAGCCGGTCTCGATGAGCGATTTCTGCAAACTCTACAACCGGCATATCGACATGTCAACGGACGTTTAGACGTCCATACTTCCATATATAACGAAAACGCATATGCCGACGACATACCAGACGGCACGGATCGGGTTTGACGTCTGCAAATACGTGCATATACACTCAAATCATGATCGACAATGCCGCCGTTTTCGAAACCACCCGTTGTCTGTGCCTGGCCGCGCGACGCGCGTCGCGTGCCATCACGCGCGAGTTCGATCGCGAGCTGCGCGCACACGGCCTGCGCGCCACCCAGTTCACGTTGCTGGCGGCCTTGCACCTGGGTGGCCCGAGCACGATCGGCGCACTCGCGGAAACGTTGTCGGCCGATCGCACCACCCTGACCCGTAATCTGGCCGTCGCCGAGCAGCACGCTTGGGTGACCACGCGCACCGACCGCAACGATGCGCGTGCGCGTGTCGCCGCGATCACCGCCAAGGGTTCACGCACGTTGGAAGCCGCGCTGCCGACCTGGCGTGCGGTCCAGCAACGTTTGCTCGACGAACTGGGTCCGCAGGCCACCGCCAGCCTGCACAAGCTTGCCGGTGGCCCTTGCACGCTGCCGCTTCCGTCCGCCACCAAGGAAATACCATGATGAGGCTTTACTGGTCCGACACGCCGGCACCGCGCAAGGCTTGCGCGGTAGCCAAGTACCTGCAATCGCCGATCGAATATGTGTATCTCGACCTCGGCCACGGCGAGCACAAGACCCCCGAATACCTGGCGCTCAATCCGAACGGCAAGGTACCGACGCTGGTCGACGGTGCGCGCGCACTATGGGAAGCCGACGCGATCATGTGTCATTTGGCGGCGCGCGCAGATTCCGATTTATGGCCGCACGACGATCGCCAGATCGAAGTGCTGCGCTGGCTGAGCTGGGAGCTGGCGCACTTCTATCCCAGTGGCGGCGACTTGTATTTCGAATATGTCATCAAGCCGCGCTTCGGCCTTGGCGACACTGATCCGACAGCGGTGAAACACGCCACCGAAGATTGGCGCCATCTTGCCAAACTGCTGGACGATCATCTGCACGACCGCCGCTGGCTGGTTGGCGATTCAATCACCGTCGCCGATTTTGCGGTCGCCGCGACATTGCCCTACGCCGAGCGCGCGTGCATTCCGGTCGATGAATTTCCCGCGATCAAGCGTTGGCACGACCGTCTGAACGAATTGGATGCCTGGCGCGAACCGTTTCCGGAAATGGTCGTGGCGGCCTGAAGCACGCCTGTCGATTTCCGGGAATCCCGTTCGTCGCATTGATGCACCACACGCCGATGCACCACTTGCCGTGATGTCGCGAAAAAATCTTGCAATGTCATTCCGGGGGCCGCGTCGGCTTGCCGGCGCGGGAACCCTGAATCTGCTGTTCTTTTGCAACCGTTGAGAGCAGATTCCGGATCTCACCCACTCCGTGGGTTCGTCCGGAATGACGAATGTATTTCCGGGACAGCACACCACCAAAGGAGAGCACCATGCAAATCAACAGTTACCTGTTCTTCAAGAATGACGCCGCGGAAGCATTCGATTTCTATGCCCGGTGCCTTGGCGGCAAGGTCACCATGAAGGTGAAGATGGGCGAAATGCCCGGCATGGAAGAACTGTCCGCCGAAGAACGCAGCCTGATCGCGCACGTGCGCCTCGCCGTCGGCGACGCCGTGTTGATGGGTTCGGACTGGTGCGGACCGACAAAGGAACCGTACCCCGGCATCCACGGCAACGCGGTGTCGATCAGCGTCGAAACGCCCGACGAAGCGGAACGCGTGTTCAAGGCGCTCAGCGAGGGCGGCAAGGTGGGTATGCCGATCAGCGAAACCTCGTGGGCGCTACGCTTCGGCATGCTCACCGACCGCTACGGTGCGAAGTGGATGGTCAACTGCAACCGGCCGCAATGAGCGGGGACGCGCCATGAAACATCCACCGATCGTTTCACGTGAGGATTGGCTGCACGAACGCAGGGCGCTACTGGAAAAGGAACGCGCCATGACCCATCAACTCGACGCGCTCCGTGCCGAGCGGCGGCAACTGCCTTGGGTCGAAGTGGACAAGCCCTACGTATTCGAAGGGAGCGCGGGCGAATGCAGCCTCGGTGACCTGTTTGGCAGCAACAGCCAGCTCGCCATTTACCATTTCATGCTGACGCCCGGCTCGGATCACATCTGCCCGGGCTGCTCGTTCATCATGGATCACGTCGACGCGGCACGACAACATTTCGAACATGCCGACCTGGCATTCGCCGCGGTTTCGCGCGCACCGATCGAGCAGATCGAGGCGGTCAAACGTCGCATGGGCTGGGCGTTCCGCTGGGTTTCCTCGGGCGATGGCGACTTCAACTATGACTTCGGCGTGTCGTTTCGGCCGGAGGATCGCGCCGCGGGCCGCGCAACCTACAACTACGGGCTGACGCCGATCCGCACCAGTCCGGACATGTTCGGCGTCAGCATCTTCGTGAAGGACGAAACCGGCGACATCTTCCACAGCTACTCGACCTATCACCGCGGCCCCGAACTGCTGGTCGGCGCATTCAACTGGCTCGACCTCGTCCCGAAAGGTCGCAACGAGGAGGGCGGCACCATGAACTGGGTGCGTCTGCACGACGAATACGAGGCCTGAGCTCTTTTGTTATCTGGATTCTGCTGTGAGATTACGTTCCAGCCCTAGGCCGCTCCCAATCCGACCAATGCGTTGGTGTGCTCACCAACCCAGCCCAATGTCACACACGTTCTCGCCGGCCCAAGTTGCTCGAAAGGTCATCGCATTCCTATTGGTGCTGTCGTTTGCGTTGACATCCGCGGCAGGCATTGCCGGAACAGACGCGCCGTTGACAGGGCTGTCGCCAGCAGCGGCGCACCTGCCCCTGACGCCGGCCAATGCGGCCGAGTATTTTGCGGAAGCCACGCGCGATTGTCGCGCGGACGATGGCAAATTGTGGAGCGTGTCCTTGTGTGGCCCCATGCTGTTCGTCGATCCTGCCACGCGGCAAGTCATAGCCAGCCAAGCCGACGCGGATGGCCGCCTGAAACCCGCCAACGACGGCACATTCGCCGGCGTGATGTCGCCCGACCAGATCATCGCCAATACTTGTGCATGGTGGTCCGGCACCCAATGGATCGAGGTGCTGTGGCCGATACCTGCGAGCGCGACGATGGGGCGCACCATCATGGCGCACGAGGCCTACCATTGTGTGCAAAAGCAGATTGTGCCAATCGACCTGCCTGGCACCAACGCGCAACTGGAGACGGTGTATGGCCGCTATACGATGCAACTAGAGTGGCGTGCACTGGCTGCGGCCCTGAAGGCTTCTACTGACGCAGCACGACGCCAGGCGGCCAGCGACGCGTTACTTTTTCGTGTTGCACGCTACCATTCATTCCCCAAGGCGCAGGCTAGGGAAGTGGCGCTGGAACGCGACGAAGGACTCGCCGAATACACCGGTGTGATGGTCGGCAACGCCACGGCGACCCAGCGCAAGGCCGTGGCACTCGAGCTTCTTCGCGAGGGGCCGGAGCTCCCGAGCTTCGTCAGTTCGTTTGCCTATATCACCGGACCCGCCTACGGTCTGCTGCTGGACCGCTACCGCCCCGACTGGCGCAAACAGATCATTCACAACAAACAGGGCTTGGCGGCCATGCTGGCGCCGGCGCTGCATCTCAAGTTGGCGCACATGCCGCTCACTACCTTCGCTGCGCGCGCTGCGCACTACGGCGGCGATGCACTGCTGGCATCCGAGAACACTCGCGAGGCCGAGCGTAACCGCGAGATCGCCCACTATCGAGCTCTACTCGTCACCGGCCCGGTGCTGGTGCTGCCACTCAAGGACACGCGCAAGCAATACAACTCACTGACCCTGCTCTCGCTCGGCAGGTCGGGCACGGTTTACCCCACCCTACGCCTGTTTGATGTTTGGGGTTCGATAGATGTCAAGAAGGGAGCGCTGATGGCCCCCAACCAATCCCACCTCACCGTCGCTGCACCCAGCGGGGGAACCGTAACCGGTACGATTCATGGCCCCGGCTGGACACTGAAGCTCCTGCCCGGTTGGCGACTCGCGCGGGGAGTACGCAAAGGGGATTTCACCCTGCAATTGGGTCCCATGCAAAGGGGCGGCCAACGGAGCTCCGGCCAATAGATAGAGTCGGGATCACTGATCGTTGCACCAGCAGCCGCTCAGTTCTGTGCTCCAACCTACACGAGACGGCTGTCGGCACGGCTGTCGGCCCAAACTGGTGGCGGAGCACGAGTCTACACGGGTGCCACTTTCAGGCCTTACAGCTTGGTCAGGCCAACCCACAGTCAAATCCGGATACCCAGTTTTTCCTTCCGGCAAGGCGGCAAGCTTGGCGCGCTCCGCTGGCGGCTCGTCCTGCGCATGGACGCCTTCTTTATACTCGCGCGAATCCCCGCGACCGTGGAGGTGTTCTCATGTCTTTGCCGCGCACATGGCCGATCGTTTGCCTGATCCTGGTGCTCACAAGCTCACCCCCAGCCCTCGCCGAAACCACCGCGCAGGCGATGCCCGAATACATGGCCATGCTGCGGCATGCCATCGCGACACAAACGGTGAAGGGCAAGGGCCGGGTGCCTGCGCTGGCACGCTACTTCGCGGACAAGCTGGAGGCCGCCGGGTTCGCGAAATCCGACATCGAAACCTTCCCGGTCGGCAAGACCGAGGCGCTGGTGGTCCGCTACCACGGCAGCGGCAAGGGCAAGCCTTTCATCGTCCATGGACACATGGACGTGGTGCCTGCCAACGCCGACGGCTGGACCGACCATGCACCCTTCAAGCTGGTCAAGGACGGCCCGTACTACTACGGCCGTGGCGTCGCGGACATGAAAGACCAGACCGTCGCGCTGGTCGAAACCTTCATGCGCCTCAAGCGCGAAGGTTTCGTGCCGGACCGCGACATCCTGCTGGTCCTGACCGGCGATGAGGAAACCGACGAATTCACCGCCGAGGCAGTCGCCAAACACTACCACGATGCGGCGTTCGCACTCGACGCCGACGGCTGGTCGGGAATGTACGACGCGAGCCTGAAACCGGTGCTGTTCGGCATCGTCGCCGCCGAGAAGGGCTACGCGGATTTCCTCATCACCGCGACTTCCCCCGGCGGCCACTCCAGCGAACCGAATCCGGACAACGCGATCTACAAGTTGTCGGGGGCGCTGCAAGAGATCGGCGGCTACCAGTTCCCGGTGAAGTCCAACGGCATCACCCTTGCTTCGTTCAAGGCCATGAGCGCACACATGCACGGCCCGCTCGCGCAGGCCCTGCGAGCGTTCGCTGCGAATCCGCAAGATGCCAAAGCCGCGGCAACCATCTCGGCGGATCCGGCCTACGTCGGCCAGATCCGCACCACCTGCGTCGCCACCGAACTTGCCGCCGGCCACGCGCGCAACGCCCTGCCCGAGAAGGCCACGGCGAACGTCAACTGCCGCATCTTTCCCGGCAGCAGTGTCATCGCGGTGCAGCAGCAACTCGAGCGGGCGGTGGCCGATCCGTCGGTCAAGGTCAGCGTGCGGGCACCCAAACCCGTACTCGGGCCGATTTCCTGGCCGATCCTGCCGCGCGTCGAGGCGGCCGTGACGCAGGCGGTCCATCAGCGCTTCCCCAACGTCGAAGTGATTCCGACCATGATCTCGGCGTCTTCCGACAGCCGCCACTTTCGCAACCATGGGGTACCGACGTGGGGCGTCAGCCCCGTGTTCGCCAAGCCGGGTGATGTGCACGCGCATGGCTACAACGAGCGGATCCTCGCCACCGAACTGCCTGCTTCGCTGGATTTCTGGCACGAACTGTTGCCCGCCCTGGCAACGGCGAAGTGACGGACGGCACACGCTAGCTGTGCGCGGGTGGCGGTAAGCTTGACCGCCTGCCATCGACACCGGGAGTTCCGCCATGCGAGTTGTGCGCCTGCTGACCGCCGCCTGCATCACGCTCACCGTCGCGGGAATATCGCCCGCACAGGCCGAAACCACCACGCAGGCGATGCCGGAAACCATGGCCATGCTGCGGCACGCCATCTCCGTGCAAACGGTGGAAGGCAAGAACAAGGTGCCGGCGTTCGCACACTATCTCGCGAGCAAGCTGGAATCGGCCGGGTTCGCGAAATCCGACATCGAGATCATTCCCGTCCAGCACACCGCTGCGCTGGTGGTGCACTACCGCGGCAGCGACAGCAGCCTCAAGCCGATCCTGCTGTCGGCGCATATGGACGTGGTCGCCGCCACCAATCCTGACGGCTGGTCGGACCACGACCCGTTCAAACTCGTCAAGCAGGGCAAATACCTGTACGGCCGCGGCGTGGCCGACATGAAGACCAATGTCATCGCGCTAATCGAAACCTTCATGCGCCTCAAGCGCGAGGGCTACGTGCCAAAACGCTCGTTGATCACCGTGTTCTCGGGCGACGAGGAAACCGACATGGCTTCCACCCGCGAACTGGCCAAGCGCTATCACGACGCCGATTTCCTGCTCAACGCCGACGCCGGCGGCGGCGTCCTCGACGCCGATCTGAAGCCGGTCGTCTACCGGGTGCAAGCCGCCGAGAAAAGCTACGTCGATTTCCAGCTCACCGTCACCTCACCGGGCGGCCACTCCAGTGAACCCAACCCGAAACAGAACGCCATCTACCGTTTGGCCAGGGCACTCGACCATGTCGACGCCTACCCATTCCCGGTGCGTCACAACAAGATCACGCTGGCTTCGTTGAAGGCCACTGGCGCGCACGGCAAAGGCCCGTTGGCCGAGGCGCTGCGCAAGTTCGCCGCCAATCCGGACGACGCCAAGGCCGCGGCGGTGATTTCGGCCGATCCCGCTTATGTCGGCCAGATCCGCACCACCTGCGTCGCCACCATGCTGCAAGCCGGCGACGCCCGCAACGCGCTGCCCAAGCGCGCCACCGCGAACATCAATTGCCGGGTTTTTCCCGGCGTCAGCATCGCCTCGGTGCAGGACCAACTGGCCAAGGCGATCGCGGATTCCAACGTCAAGATCAAGGTACGCCAGCCACCACCAGTGGAAAGCCCGGCTTCGCCGCTGCGCCCGGATGTCATGCGCGCTATTGCCGCGACCGTCCACGAACGCTACCCGGGACTCGACATCGTGCCGGCGATGTCTTCCGGCGCCACCGACAGCATGTATTTCCGCAATGCCGGCGTGCCCTGCTACGGTGTCGACCCGGATTTCGCCATACCCGGCAGCGCCCACGCGCACGGTCGCAACGAACGACTGCTGGCGACCGAAGTGCCGGCTGCTTTGAATTTCTGGCACAGGTTGTTGACCCGGCTAACGAAGTAAAGCGATAGGCAATCTTGCGATGTAGGGCGGATCAAGGCGTGAGCGCGAAGCGCGAACACCGGATCCGCCGCCAGCGGCGCGAACGGCGGAGCCGGACCCGCAGGGCCGGAAGGCAGGATGCCTGGAGTCTTCCGCCGCCAGGGGCTTGATCCGGCCTACTGGAACTGATCCGGCTAGCGAAGTAATGCACGCTACAATTGCAGGTTTGCGAACCGACGCAAACCCATGTCTGACCATGCCACTCAAACCGCGCGCCGCCGCACCTTCG
>JBOHYW010000079.1:0-15380 GCA_050738155.1 Rhodanobacteraceae bacterium | reverse complement strand
GGCGAACAGGTGCATCGGGGGCAGTTGCTCGTACGACTGGATGATTCCAGCCAGCAGGCGCAGTTGCACGCGGATCAGGCGAAACTCACGCTCGCACAGGCGACCCTGGCGCGCTCTCGCAAGCTCTATGCCGTGCATGCGGTCAGCCAGTCGGACCTGCAGACCGCCGAAACCGGCGCCGCCTCCGCCGCGGCCGTAGTGGAAGGTGATCAAGCGATCTTGCGCAAGCTGGATATTGCTGCGCCGTTCGATGGCAAGGTAGGCATCCGCGCCGTGAGCCTTGGCCAATACGTGTCGCCGGGGACAGCGATCGTGGATCTGCAAAGCTACGACCCGCTGTTGCTGGATTTTTCCCTGCCGCAGAGTACCGTCGGCGATCTTGCACTCGGCCAGAAAGTGGCCTTTACCGTGAATGCCTACGACGGCAAGTCATTTGCCGGCAAGGTGACGGCCATTGGTGCGCGCGTCGATCCGGCGACCCGCAACATTGCCCTGCAAGCGACGCTGCCCAATCCCCACGACCAGCTGCGCCCCGGGATGTACGGTTCGGTGCAACTGACGGTAGGACAGGCGTCGCACGGCGTTGTAGTGCCCGACACGGCCATCACTTTCAACACTTTCGGGGACAATATCTTTTTGGTGACCGAGGGCGCCGACCACCGCTTGAGCGTCCACCAGCAGGTGGTGCAGGTGGCCGATCGGCGCAATGGATTCGCGCTCGTCGCGTCGGGCGTCAAGGCGGGTGAGACGGTGGTTACCGCGGGCCAGCAGAAGTTGCGTGATGGCGCTCGGGTAGTCGTCGACAACAGCGTGCAGCCGTAAGCCGGGCCAGCCATGAAGTTCACCGATATTTTTGTCCGCCGCCCGGTGCTCGCCAGCGCCGTGAGCCTGGTGATCCTGCTATTGGGCGTACGCGCGTGGACAGACATGGCCGTGCGCGAGTACCCACTCGTGGTCACCACGGTGGTCAAGGTGACGACGGCCTATCCGGGCGCGAGTCCCGAGACGGTCAAGGCGTTCATCACCTCGCCGTTGGAGCGCGTCATTGCGAGCGCCCCCGGCATTGATTACATGACCAGCAGCAGTGCCGCGGGTGTGTCGACCATCAGCGTCTTCATGCAACTCAACTATGACCCGAATGCCGCGATTTCGCAGATCATGTCGAAGGTGGATCAGGTCAAGAACCAGTTGCCATCAGCCAGCCAGCAACCGGTCATCCACGAGACCATAGGCAGCTCGCATTCGTTCATGGCCATGGCGTTTTCCGGCAAAAACCTGACCCAGCAGCAACTCAACGATTACGTGTTGCGGGTTGCGCAACCGCAGGTACAGGGCGTGCCCGGAGTGGGGGAGGCAAACATCATTCCGGCCGGCACCGGTGCGGGCGGCAATGCGTTTGCGCTGCGTGCATGGCTGAACCCGGCGAGCATGGCCGCGCACGATGTCACCCCCGCGGATGTGTCTGCCGCCTTGCAAGCGAATAATTTCGTTTCCGCCATCGGCAGGACGCGTAACGCGCACAAGCAGGTGACCATCACCGCCACGACGTCACTCAACAGCCTCGCGCAGTTCCGCGATCTGGTGGTGAAGAATGTGGGCGACACCGTGATCCGGCTAAAGGACGTGGCCAAGGTTGAACTGGGTGGCCAGAATTACAACGAGGCGGTGTTTTACGACGGCATTCCCGCCGTATTTCTTACCGTCAATCCGACACCGGATGCCAATGACCTCGAGATGGCAGCCGGTGTGCGCCAGGCGTTTGCAAGGCTGCGCGCCAATCTGCCACCCGGCATGCAGGCGAGCATGGTGGCCGACGCCAGTATTTATATCCGGGCCGCCATCCGCGACGTGTTGATCACGATCCTGATCACGCTCGTCGTGGTGGTGGCGGTGATTTTCCTTTTTCTCGGTTCGTGGCGTTCGCTGGTGATGCCAGCGGCGGCGATCCCGCTTTCGATCGTGGGGGCGGGCATCCTGATGCTGGCGTTGGGTTTCACCGTCAACCTCATGACGCTGCTGGCAGTGGTGCTTGCCATCGGTCTGGTGGTCGATGACGCCATCATCGTGGTCGAGAATATCCATCGTTACATCGATCAGGGGCTGCCGCCGACGGTGGCGGCCATGCGCGGGGTGCGCGAGCTTGCAACGCCGCTGATCGTGATGGCGACAACCCTCGTCGCGGTGTTTTTGCCGGTGGCTTTCGTGGGTGGACTGACAGGCAGCCTGTTTACCGAGTTTGCGTTCACGCTGGTGGCCGCCGTGGTGGTGTCACTGGTGGTGGCGCTCACCTTTACGCCGATGCTGAGTGCCAAGGTGCTCCGGCCTACACCAGCGACGGGCCTGAGCCACACCCTTGAGCGCGGTTACGCATGGATCCGCGGGGTTTATGACCGCTCGTTGCATGCGGTGCTGGACTACCGGCCGCTGGTGCTGTTGGTGGGCGCCTGCGTGCTGGTGAGCATTCCCTTCATGTTTGTCGGCAGCAAGGGCGGACTCGCGCCGGTCGAAGACCAGGGCCAGATCTTCGTGGGTGGCACGGGACCGGCGACCGCCACGGTTGCCTATCTCAACGGGTACAGCGCGCAGATACGCTCGCTACTCGACGGCTTTCCGGAAACCCGGCATGTGTTCCAGATGAATGGCACGGCAGGGCCGGGCGGCGCCGGTAGCAATGGCGTGCTGGTGGGCATGATCCTGAAGGGCTGGGACCAGCGCGACCGCAGCCAGCAGGAACTGGTACCGCTGGTACAGCAGAAGCTTGATTCGGTTGCGGGGCTGCACGTGGCTGCCTACCCGCGCTCGACCCTGCCGGGGGACACCGGCTCGCTGCCAGTGGGATTCGTGCTGACTTCGACCAACGACTATGCCGAGATGAACGTCGCGGCCAAGCGCTTGATCGCGGCCGCCATGCGCAGCGGAATGTTTTCATTCCTGACGACCAATCTGCGCTACGACGAGCCGCAAACCGTGCTCCACATCAACCGGGATGTCGCCGCGAACCTCGGCATCAGCATGAGTGACATCGGCAAGAACCTGAGCCCGCTTCTGAGTGGCGGCTACGTCGGGCGCTTCGATATGTCGGGCCACAGTTACGAGATCATCCCGCAGGTCCCGAACGCCTTGCGTGCAAATGCCAACGCCTTGCGGAGCTATTACATTCGCGCGGCCGGCGGCCAGTTGATTCCGCTATCCACGTTGGTGAGTATTGGTCACACGGTCAAGCCGGAATACCTTCCGGAGTTCCAGCAACTGAATGCCGTGACCATCCAGGGCACGGTTGCGGCGGGCGTGACGCTGGGGCAGGCCTTGCAGGAGCTGCGTCACCTGACCGCCACGATTCTTCCCAGCACCTACAGCTTCGACTACGTCGGCCAGTCGCGCCAATTTGCCGAGCAAGGCAGCAGTGTGGTCCTGACATTCGGGTTGTCGGTGTTGCTGGTATTCCTGCTGCTGGCGGGCCAGTTCGAGAGCTTCCGCGATCCGATCATCGTTTTGGTGGCGGTGCCCATGTCGGTATTTGGTGCTCTGGTATTCATCTTCCTGGGCGCGGCGCCCCTGAACATCTATACCGAGGTGGGTTTGGTTACGTTGATCGGCCTGATTACCAAGCAAAGCATCCTGATCGTGCAGTTTGCCAACGCGATCCAGGAAGAACAGGGGCTGGATCGACGCGCGGCGGTGGAGAAAGCCTCCAGCATTCGCCTGCGCCCGATCCTCATGACCACGGGGGCCATGGTATTCGGCGTGGTGCCGCTGCTGGTGGCGAGTGGCCCGGGTGCGTTGAGCCGTTTTGACATGGGCCTGGTGATTGCGACCGGGCTCACCATCGGCGCGCTGATTTCCCTCTACGTCGTCCCGACGGTTTATACCTATGTCGCGAGGACGCGCGAGAAGACCGCCGAACAACCCGACGAAGTCACCTCCGGCAGCGAAGGGTGGATCGAAGCCCCCTGAATCGCCTTGGACATTCCCGAGGCTGTATGGGCCTGTCGAAGACCGTCGGCGCGATTCGATATGGCCGCCGACGCTGAATGCCGACTGCGTGGACTCAACAGGTTCGTCAACCGTGCCGGCACGCAACGCGTTGTTCGCACCGAGTCCACCACGGAGGCGCGTCATGCCACGAAAAATCGTCGTCCTGCTGGTTGCGGGCCTTGCCACCGCGTGTTGCGGTCTTGGCGGGTGCGTCGTTGCGCGGCCGCGTGCGCGGGTGGTCGCGGTCGCCCCCGCGCGGGTCTGGGTGCCGGCGCATTGGGCGCGTGGCAACGTCTGGGTCGAGGGGCACTGGCGGTATCACTGATCGCGTGCGGCAATCGTGCCCGACATCGTGCGGACCACGCACGGTCGTCCCGTTTCGTCATTCCGGGGCCGATCCGGAGGGTCGGAACCCGGAATCTGCTTTGGGCAGCGGTCCGCTCAAATGCGGATTCCGGGTTCCATCGCCGATGAAGCCGGCGCTGGCCCCGGAATGACGAGCTCTTTTGCCCGTCGACGAATGCATTGCACGGTCGCCCGTTTCACGAACGCATTTCCCGGCCCCCCCACAAGCGACTAAAATCGGTACTTCGCCTGCGCGAATACTTCGCGGCCGAACAGCGGTCTGGCCATGATGACGCCGTTCACGCCGGCGCTTGCACCCAGCACGCGCGTGTTGCCTTCGGTGATGCCGAACTCGTTGGTGAGGTTGGTTCCCTGCAAGCGGAATTGCCAGTTCGGCCCGACGTTGGCAACGACGCCGGCGGCGAGCGTACCGTAGGTACCAAGCGGCTGCATGCCGGTCTGGTCTTCGTAGCGCTGGCCCACATGGGTGTATGTCAACCAGCCGGTGAGATTGCCCCATGCGGTCGGCAAGGTATATTTCGGCGTGAACCTGTACAGGGTCTTCGGTTGGCGTGCCAAGGGATTGCCGTCGAAACTGAAGCACTCGGCGTCGCCGTTGATGTTGAACCCGGGTACGCAGGCATCGTTGTGGCTGTAATGGCCATCGAGGTAGCTGCCGGCCAGCGACAGGCTGAGGTGTTCGACGGGGGACCATCTGACGATCGCGTTCAGCCCGTGCGAATTCGCCCCGTAGCTGGAAATCGCGCCCGGAATCGACACGCCGTTTGCGTCGGTCTGTTGGTACTGGATGCCGGTGAAAAGCCGATGGTAGACATTCACGTCCACGTACCACGCGTTCGACTGGTAGCGGAAACCAGCTTCCATGTCCTTGACCTTCAGCATCGGCGCGAAGTCGCCGCGGGCCTTCTGGATGCCGTGTGCGAAATCGTCGAAGTGGCCGCCGCTGCTGCCATTCACGTACACGCTGGTGTGGGAGTTGAACTGGTAATTCGCGCTGACCGCAAACGACGGATGGGTCTTGTCGTAGTGTTCGTGATCCCACTTGCCGTTGCACGCCGGGACGTTGTTGTCGTAAAGCGTCAGGGGGTCGCCGTCGAGGTCGGTGGAACTGGTCTTGCACGTCCGCTCGCTGGCGTCTTCGTTTTCGATGCGGCCCGCCGCCACCAACGTCCACGCACCGATCTTCCACGTGTCCGACAGGTAGAACGCCTTGTTGGTCGCGGTGCCGGCGTCGAGAAAAACCTTGGCATGGTTGAAATCCAGGTAGCCCTGCGGATTGGACTGGATGACGGTTTCGCCGTTTTCGATGTAGGTCAGCCCGATGGGCCGGGTGTGCGGCTGGTTCAGCAACAACATCTGGTTGCCGGACGAGTTGCTGTCGTGCACGGTGTAGCGGGCCAGGTACACACCGGCGGTCAAGGTGTTGCCGGGAAAGATTTCGTTGCTGGCGCGGAAATCGTTGACCAGGCTCTTGAGCTGCTTGTAGTCGAATGTCATCCCCTGCTGGATCACGCTTTGATCGAGCGGCACGACTTGGCCATCGGGCAATGTCGCGTTGACTACGCGCCCGGCCGGGTAGCCCAGCGTATGTTTGTCCACCGGCTTGCCGCTTGCAGAGCAAAAACCTTCCGGCTGCGGCATGTTGCATCCATACAAATACGCGCTCAGCGGCTGCGGGTTGGATCCGGGAAACAGCGCGGCGGTCGGCAGGTAACCGCCGCTGTAAAGAAAGTGATCGGACAATGTCCACGACCCCAGTGCGATGTCGTAGCTGCCGCCGAAGAACCGCATGTTCGCGCCACGGCCATTGGCAAGATTCACGCCCTCGAGGCCACCGCGTGGGCTCGGCACTTGCGAGTACTGGATCGCACGACTGTTGTAGATCCCGGTCAGCGGATCGAAGCCCGGATAGCCGTGCAACGAACCATCCGGACTCTGGATGATCGGCACCTGTTTCAGGAACATGTTCTTGTCGTTGAGCACCCGCGCCCACAGCAGGAACTTGCTGTTGTCGGTGACGTGCTTCAACGTCGCGGTCAATTGCTCGCCCTTGTCGGATTTGTACTGCGGGCTGCGCACGCCGTCGGAGACGCGATAGAAGCCGCCGATGCTGGCATACCAACCCTTGGCAACCTGGAACCCGTAGAAACCGTCGAGGCGTTCCCTGCCTTCGGAACCGTAGGTGAGCGCGATGTCGCCGGACGGCGTAGGCGTGCCCGTGCGCAGCATGAAGTTGGCCGTCGCGCCAATCTGGCCCGGGCCGAATATCACGCCGGTACCGCCTTGCACGACCTCGAGACGGGAGATCGTGTCGTCCAGTCGAAACAGCGTGCTGGTGTCCATGTAGGACGTCTGTGCGGCACCGAACAGCGGGGTGCCGTTGATCATCACGGTCGCAAACGGCGCGCCGTGGGTTCCGGGGAACCCAGCGATCTCGGTGGCACCGGACGATTCTCCGCCGGTCGGTTCCGACCAGGTGCCGGGCGAAACCATCATCAGCAGGTCGCCGACGTTGATCGGGTTCAGCTCATGGATCTGTTCCCGGTTGGCCGTGTTGATGTTGTAACCCGCGTCGAGTTGCTTGACGCCAGTGGCGTTGCCCGTGACGACGATCGTCTGCAGCGTCGTGGAACCGGTCTGCGATTGCTGATCTTCGGAAACGGGTGATGTCGACTGCACTGCCTCACGCTGCGCTGCCGGGCTGCCGGTGGTGGTGTCAGCAGCGCGCGTGGCCGCCCAGACGCAGGACGGGGACAACGCCACGAGGATCGCGCTTGCCAGCGCCAGTCGATGCAATTTGATGCGGGCCATGCCGAACCATGTCGATAGCCAAGGGATCTTCGATTCTATGGGCCGGTAGAAAGCGCTGTCGTGTGGCAAATGGCACACGGGTTGTTGATTCCAGCGGGCGGCCAGCGCGCCAGCATCGTTATCATGGGCCATGCGCGAAAATCCCGTACCGCTACCCGCCGGCGAACCACCCGATGATTTCATCCATCACGGCACGCCGGCATTCCGGCGCGTCAATCTGGCGCTGTTCGCGGCGGGCGTCGCGACCTTCGGATTGTTGTATTGCGTGCAGCCGTTGATGCCGGCATTCAGCCACAGGTATGGCGTCAGCGAGGCCGGCAGTGCGTTGTCGCTATCGCTTACGACTGGCGTGCTGGCATTCGCGATGTTGTTCGCGGGGGCATTGTCCGATGCATGGGGCCGCAAATCGGTGATGGTCGTGTCGGTGCTGTCGTCATCGGTACTGGTGTTGTTGACTGCACTGGCACCCGGCTGGCACGTGCTGCTGGTGCTGCGCGCGTTGCTGGGTCTCACGCTCAGCGGCTTGCCGGCGGTGGCGATGGCGTACCTGGCCGAAGAAGTGCACGCCGAATCGATCGGGCTCGGCATGGGGTTGTACATCAGCGGCAACGCGATCGGCGGCATGGCGGGACGGTTGGTCGCAGGCATCGCCGCCGATTGGCTGGGTTGGCGCGGCGGCATCGCGGTAGTGGGTGCGGTTGGACTCGCTGCGTCGTTGTTGTTCTGGTACAGCTTGCCGGCATCGCGAAACTTCACTCGGCAGCCGTTTCGTCCGCGCGCGTTGCTGGCGAAATTCAATGGCATGTTCCATGATCGCGCGTTGCCCTGGCTGTTCGTCGAGGGCTTTTTGCTGCTGGGTGCATTCGTCACCGTGTTCAACTACCTCGGCTACCGCCTGCTGGCGCCGCCGTACGGCTTGAGTCAGGCGTTCGTCGGTTCGATCTTCCTGGTCTACATCGTCGGCATGTTCAGTTCGCCCTGGATGGGGCATCTGTCGGGCAAGCTGGGGCGCCGCAAGGTGCTGTGGACCACATTCGTGTTGATGCTGATTGGCGTGGCGCTGACCCTGGCGTCATCACTGGCGGCGATATTGTTCGGGTTGGTGGTGCTGACGTTTGGATTCTTCGGCGGCCATTCCATCGTCAGCAGTTGGATCGGCCGCCGCGCCGGTGCGATGAAGTCGCACGCATCATCGATGTACCTGTTTTGCTATTACATGGGCTCCAGCATCGCCGGCGCGTGCGGTGGTTTGTTCTATGGCAGCCACGGCTGGAGCGGCGTGGCATGGTTCGTGGGTGCGCTGACCCTGGCCGCGCTGCTGGTGGCGCTGTACCTGCGCAGCGTACCGCCATTGGCGATGGTGGGCGTGCCGCCGACACCGATGTCGAAGGGTGCGATGCCGTGAGCGGTGACGACTGATCGAGTCGAAATCAATGGCGCGCACCCGTATCCGTGGCCGTAGGTGCCGGATGGTAGATCGTGCTGGTACCGTAGCGTTTCGCCGCGAGTCGTCCGTGCAGGATGAAATCGCACATCATTGCGAAGTAGCCTTGCGGGTTGCGCGTGTTGACACGCTTGCCGTCGGCGCTGGTTTCGAACTCGTAGATGCCATGTTCGGTGTGCGGGAACATCGCGACCGTGATGGGTTTGCCCTTGGCCTGTAACGCGCGCAGGCGTCGCCCGGTTTCCGCACTCGGCGCATCGTGGTCGTCGGCGGCCAATATCCAGAGTTGCGGCGTGTCGAGATTGCGCAGAACCGGCATGGGGTCGTAATTCGCCGGAACGCCGGCCAGCAACTTGGGGCCTTGTTCCCGGATCTTGGCTTCGGGCGTTTCAAGAAAATAGAACACGACATCGCCGCGCACGTATTTGAGCCACGGTTCCTTGCCGTACTTTGCCTTCACGGCGGCGAGCTGGTCGTACCCCTTGCGGAAATTGCTGACAATGATGGCCGACACGGCATCGGCTATATGCATCGCCTTGGCGACCACGTCGGGGCCGTAACCGAGGCTGGTCAAATCGAAGGCGGTGGCTTCGCGAACTTCGTCGAGTGGCGATACCGCCAAGCCAAACCCGACGATCACGAAATCCACGGGCGCGATCTTCGCCGCCAGTGGTGCCACCCAGCCACCCTGGCTACCGCCTTGGTAACCGATGCGACCGGCGCGTGCACCGGCAAGGTGTTTGGCCTCGTTCACCGCGGCGATCGCGTCGTCGGCCAGCAGCAGGTAGTTTTGCGTATACACGCCCCCCGACTTGCCGGTACCGCGCTTGTCGTACACGAACACGCCGATGCCTTCGGCGGGAAATTGCCGTTGCAGGGAATAGAACTTCAGCGCGGAATCGTGTTCCGAGCCGTGCACCAGCACCACGATCGGCACCCGTGCGTCGCCTTTCGGCATCACCTGTCGTCCGGCGAGCCGCACGCCAGCGCCTTGGAAGGTGACGTTCTTTACTTCAAGCGAGATTTGCTTGCCCGCGACATTGGCAAAGTTGATCGTGTCTTTGGCGCAATCGAATGACACGCGCTTGCCATCCGGGCGCCCCGTCCAGCCAAGTGTGCTGGTCCACACGCCATTTCCCTTCCGCGTCAGCAAACCCGTGGTGCCGTTTTCCTCGCGCCAGCGCAGGTGATCGCCATCGCTCGGGCCGACATCCAGTTTGCTGCCGTTGTCCAGTTGATAGATGCCGACAGGGCAATCGCTGCTGCGGCTGTCCGACGATGCCATGGCAGGCGTCGCCAACGCAGCCAGGAGCACGGCGGCAAACACCAGCGGTACGTGATTCATGAGAGCCGCGGCGGCGGATGATGACGGCAGGAAACGCATTGGTGTATCTCCGGCTGGAATTTATGTAAACATTTACGTAAATTCTTGCACAACGTCATGCGACAATCAAGCACGAACGATTTCGTGCGGACCAAGGGACACAACCATGCAGGCAAACGAAGGGGACAGCGAGGATTTCATCCGCAGGCAAGGGCCGGCGTACCTTGCACATTTGCTCAGGCGGCTATCGGACGAACTCGTGCGCGGCGCCGACACCTGGTATCCCGAAGTCGGGGTGACCGCACCGCCGCGCACCACGTCCACGTTGCTGGCGCTCGACGAACACGGGCCGTTGGGGGTCACCGAAATTGCCACCTTGCTGCGCCAATCGCATCCGCTGGTCATCAACTGGATCAAGCAACTGCGGGTTCAAGGATTTATCAAGACGCGTATCGACAAGGGTGACCGGCGACGTACGCTCGTTGCGCTGACCGCCAAGGGCATCGCCGAAACCCGCCATCTCCGCAAGGCGCTGGCACGGATGGGCGAAGCCTCGCAAACGCTGATGGACGAAGCCGCCCCCGGGCTTTTCGATGCGTTGTGGCACATGGAACAGGCTTGTCGGCGCGAGTCATTCGAGAGTCGACTGCGAGATCGCACACTTACTCGCAAGTCGCGAAAGAGGAGCGGGTAAGCGACAGGTCATCGAACGGGCGAAGCACCTCGCCCCCGCTGAGGGATTGGCCCTGCATTTGGTTCTCGGGTTTGCCATGTGCTGTGCAACCACCCACCACCAACGCCTGGGTCGAAAGGTCGCAAGCGAACCTCCGGCGATACCGCGCACGCACCGGGGCAGGCGCCCTGCCGGAGAGTCAATGTTTGCCGGCGAGCGACTTTGCACGGTACTGGTCGCCGTCAAACTCGAGGAGCCCGTGGTCGGTGCTGCTGCTTTCGCCGCACGCAGGGTGGCCGGAAACCGGTGGGTCGAGCGCAGACACGGTTGTCACGCGCAGATCCTTCAGACCGTTGTGAATCGTGCCTGCCACACTGAGCGTGCTCGCGGAATGCTCGGTGCCGCCGGGGCATGACGAGTCGCCGCTTTCCGACATGGATTCAATGGTCATGTCACGGATGACCGCCTGCAACTTGTCGCCGCGACGGACAAACAGGTTCAGCACGGTGTCATTGCCGGCGACCATGTGCGACGACAGGCTGTGGTAAGCGGTGACGCCGAACGCGCGGATGTTCCGGGCCAGCCAGTAGCGTCCGGTATCGATCGCGATGCCGCCAAATGCATACGCATCGGAGGTGTAGGCATCCTGCTGCCGCCAGCGTGCCTCGACGGTGCGACTGGCGGTGTCGACCAGCATCACGTCGAGGTTGTAGTCACCCGAGCGGTCGTCGTCGGCATAACCGCTGCCGCGCTTTTTCCACGAAAGCGCGACGATCGTGGTTCCTGGATCGTCGGGGGTCGCCTTGCAGACCGCGTGGTCGGCATCGCCGATGCCCGGGTAACCGAGCTTGTTGGCCATGTAAACCGCAAACGTCGCGGGGTCGCCGTCGCAATCGAGCGGCGGCAAGGGCCGGGCATTGGCATAGAACAGATGCAGCGTCTTGACCGGCTTGTCGCCCCGACGGATGGTGTAGACCTCTTCGGTGAGCACCGGGGCACAAGTAGCGGGATCGATGGTTCGATGGTCGCCGGGATCGTGGCGCTGGGCTGCGTGGATTGCGTCATCCAGTTGGCGTTGTGTATACGCCGGGAAGGCGGGCTCCACCAATTTAAAGGGAATGGTGTTGTAAAAGGCGCCGTCGCGGTAAAACAGGCGCCGACTGCCGGAAACCGCGTGCTTCCAGTCGTCGAGGATGTAGTCCCCACACTGCATGGATGCATCGACCTTGCCGGTCACCGTGTATGCGTTCGACGCACCATGCTTGGGTTGAAGCTTGATCGACTGCAGGTGGGTATAGCGGCCGGTTTGTTCGTGATGATCGGGAATGCCGATGTACACGTCCGGATGCAGGTTTGTCGGGATGGCATAGGCATCCTTCGCGTCATAGCCCGTGTTGATGGTGATGCCGCGGAACGGCA
Organism: Rhodanobacteraceae bacterium; assembly: GCA_050738155.1. Taxonomy (GTDB): domain Bacteria; phylum Pseudomonadota; class Gammaproteobacteria; order Xanthomonadales; family Rhodanobacteraceae; genus 66-474. Next base: position 3,368 of record JBOHYW010000079.1, on the reverse strand, counting down.
ACGCCGCGAGCTGTTGTTGCGTGCGCGCGGTGCACGCCTGCAGCCGCGCCAGATCGGAACTGTCCAGTTGCCAATCGGGAGCGACCATCAGCCCGACGTATTTCGGCATGCGCTGGAAGCGCCCGGCGGTTGCGGTGTCCAGGGTGACGAAATGGGTTCCTTGCAGGACCGCGAAGGTGGGGCTGTCGAGACGGGTGTCGGCGCCGCGCGTTTCCCCACAGGTCGCATTTTGTGCAATGAGGTCCGGGGTCGCCGCGCCTCCGCTGGCCGGTGCTGCGTCGGGTGGCTTCACATTGAACAGCCCGATCACGTCGAACGTCAGGCGCGTGCTGTGTTGCACCACGAGTTTGCCGGCCTTGTTCCATACCCGGGCATCCTGTCCGGGGCTGGCGGCGGCCTTGGTCACGAAGTAGATCGTGTGGTCCGCCGCGATGACCTTGCCCTGCAAGTACCCGGCCGCTTCACCCGGCAGTCTGGCGACGCGTTGTGCGTCGAGATGGGCAAGCTCGTCCAGTTGGCGTACATCGTGGCTGCCGTCAGCGAAACTCGCGTGGGCGCTGCCGTCGCCGACCAGTGCGCTCCCGTAGGCGTCGTATCCCCGGCACCGCAATGCCCCGCCGACAAGCGCGCAGGTGAAGCCATTGCCGGCGGCCACCGCCGTCACGCCAGCGTCGATGACGGTCGCCGGTGCGGACTGGCTCTCGCCGCCGTGCTTGTAGTGCAGGTCGCCGTTCGATGACCACACCCAGGGCGACCAACCCCAGCATTGCAGCTTGCCGCCGGTGAGGATCGCACACGCGTGGTAGTCACCGGCGCTGACCGAGCGTACGTGATCGGGAATGATGACACGAGGGTCGGGTACTGCGGTGCCCGCCCCGTAGATGCCGGGATATCTGTTCTGGATGGCGCCCCAGCACTTGAGCGCATGGGCCGCGACCGCGCAGGCGTAATCCCTGCCAACGGCAACGGCGGTCACCCCATGATCGAAGACCTTCACGGGCCCGCGCAGCCCGGTACCGGTCTTGCCGTTGCCGAGCTCTCCCGATTGGTTGCGGCCCCAGCACCACAATGCACCTTTGACGATGGCACAGGTTTGCAGGATTCCGGCTGCCACCGCCGTCACGCCGTTGGCAAACACCAGCCGTCGGCCGGGTGCTCCCTCGGGATGGATCTGCTGTACCGACGGCGCCGTCAGGACGGTGCCCCAGCATTGCAGCCCGCCGTCCACGATCGCGCAGGTATGCCAGGTGCCGACCGCCACCTGGGTTACGCCGTCGTTGAGGATCCTGGTCGGCTTCAGGACAAGTGGTTTATGGTCGCCAGGCGTGGCGGTGGCAGGCTGCGCCGGATCGACCTGACCCCCCGTATTGCTGCCCCAGCACCACAGGCCGGCATGCACGACGGCGCAACCATGGGATGCCTCTACCGCGACATCGCTGGCGCCGTCGAGCAACTTGACCGGATTCGGTTCGGCGTTGGATGCAGTGCCGGTGCCGACCTGGCCGAACCGGTTGTCGCCCCAGCAATACAGGGCGCCGTCGCTGCGTATTGCACAAGCGGTATAATCGCCCGCGCTGATTTGGCGAATGCCGTGGGGGATACCAGCCGGTGTGCGGGTGATGGGTTCGGCCGACCAACGCGCCGTGCTCGCGTGCGCCGTGCCGACGATCATGCCGGCAACCGCCACAAGTACCGCTGCCGCTCGACTGAAGCTCTTCGCTTGCATCGCGAACCTGCCCCCCCCTTTCGACCGCACGGCGGCCGTTCGTGGCAAGTCTACCGAAGTGTGCGCGGTGGCGTCATTGCGGGTTGCTGTCGGCAGCACCGGGTGCAACCGCGCTGCGCCATGCGCCGCGCAGGGTGCGCTTTTCCGCGTCCTCGAGTTTGCGCCTGCGCAGCGGTTCGCTGGCGCGCAGCAGCAACTCGCGGTCGAGTTCGTGCGGCAGCAGGGTGCGCTCGGGCCGGGCCAGGATCAATTCACGCTGCTCGACGTCGGACGTGGCGGCGAACTCGTTGGCGAGTGCCTGCATGCGTGCAAGATTGTGCGTGAGGTCCGCATTCACGGCCGCGGCTTCCGCTTCGACCATTACCGGCGGCAAGGATTGACCGCGATGCACGCTTTGCGGACATGTTCCCGTGTCGTATCGCACTGGAGCCGAGTGCGGCTTCGTGCTATCACTGGCGACTTCCAGGCAGCGGTTCGGCCGTTGCGGAGCCAGCGAAGGGGTTTGCCATGTCCGTTTTCTCGAATGCAGGGCGTCCCGCGCACGCGGCAACGCGCATGCGTCGCGGGTCGACCACGTTGTTGCTGGGTGCGTTGACGTTGCTGGTAGGGCTGCCGAATGCGCACGCCGGCATCAGTCGCGGTGACCGTTACGCTGGTGCGCCGTGGGCATCGCGCTCGCCGGTGCTGGCGCAGCACGGGATGGCGGCGACCGAACAGCCATTGGCGTCGCTGGCTGCGGTCGAGATCATGAAGAAGGGCGGCAGCGCGGTGGATGCCGCGATCGCGGCAAGCGCGATGCTGTGTCTGACCGAGCCGGTCCTGAATGGCTTGGGCGCCGACGCCTTCGTGATCGTGTGGGATCCGAAGACCCACAAGCTGTATGGCTACAACGGCTCGGGTTGGTCACCGCAGGGTCGTGATCTGGCCAAGATGAAGGCCGAAGTGAAAGCGGCTTACAAAAAGGCGGGCATGACGCCGACCGACCAGATTCCGAAATACGGTGCGTTGCCGGTGACGGTGCCGGGCATCGTGGATACCTGGTTCGCGCTGCATGCAAAGTTCGGCAAGTTGCCGATCAGCGAAGACCTTGCGCCCGCGATCCACTACGCGACGGTCGGGTTTCCGGTTACCGGGGTCGTGGCGCGTTACTGGAAGCTCAACTGGCAGGCGTTCGAGAAGAACATCGGCTTGATCAACGAGCACACCGATGCGTTTGCGAACGCGCAAAAGGTGTTTCTCGTCGATGGCCATACGCCGCGCGAAGGCGAGGTATTCCGCAATCCCGACTTTGCGAATACGCTCAAGGCGATTGCCAATGGCGGCCGCGATGCGTTTTACAAAGGCAAGATCGCGCACACCATGGCCGATTTCTTCAAGCATATCGGTGGTGACTTGCGTTATGACGATTTCGCCGATTACCACGGCCAATGGGTGACCCCGCAGTCGGTCAACTACCGCGGCTATGACGTGTACGAGCTGCCGCCGAACGGGCAGGGCTTCGCGACGCTCGAGGAGATCAATGTCCTCAACGGTTTCGATTTGAAGAAGATGGGTTTGGGTAGCGCGGACACGCTGATGGCCGAGATCGGCGCGCAGCGGCTTGCCGCTGCCGACCTTTCCAAGTGGTATGCCGACCCGCGTT
>JBOHYW010000078.1:0-16067 GCA_050738155.1 Rhodanobacteraceae bacterium | reverse complement strand
CTCGGGACTCGGGACTCGGGACTCGGGACTCGGGACTCGGGAGCAGCGTAAAGCTTACCCCCTTCCGCAGGAAGGGGGTCGCGCCGCAGGCGCGGGGGGATGCACGCGCGCGCCCAAGTCATCCCTTCGCTGCAAGTGAGGAAGACACTCCCACCGGAGCGAAGCGAACGCACGCATAGCGCGGGCGTCGCAGGCACAAGGGATAAAGTCGTTCTCCAAAAGCCATCCCCCTCTCGCGCTTCGCGCGCGTTCGCTCCGCTCCGCCCTTCGCAAGCGAAGGGGGAGGTAAATCCCACCATCTTCGTGGAAGGAAGGTCGTACTGCAGGCGCGGGGGATGCTCGCGGGCGCCACAGGCGCCGAGGAATGCATTCAGCCGCGACCGCGCAACAGCTCGTCTGCACCCTGCTCCCACAGCCGCTGTGCCACTCCCCGACCCAGCGCGGCTGGATCATCGCCTTCGGCGACGGCGCGCAACAACCGCCCATTCCGCGCGTCGCCGAGCAAGCCATGCAACCGCAGGCTGCCGTCGGCCTGCATCTCGCACCACGCACCCAGTGGCATCGTGCAGTCGCCGCCCATTGCAGCATTGAGGGAGCGTTCGGCAGCGACACTGCGACCCGTCACCTCATCGTCCAGCACTTGCAACAATGCATGCACGCGCGCATCGTCCGTGCGGCTTTCCACCACGATCGCTGCCTGCCCCGGTGCCGGCAGCCAGTCGGGTGGCGCGAGCCGGGCGCGAATGCGCGAATCGAGGCCCATCCTCTGCAGGCCCGCGACGGCGAGAACGATCGCCGCGTAATCGCCCCGGTTGAGCTTGGCAAGGCGGGTACCGACGTTGCCGCGCAGGTCGGCGACCTCGAGATCGGGCCGCCGCGCACGCAATTGCGCGGTGCGGCGCAATGACGATGTGCCCACCCGTGCGCCCTGCGGCAACGCGTCGACGGATTCGAAATCGTTGCTGATCCATGCATCCGCGCAATCGGCGCGCGCCAGGATCGCTGCCAGCACGAATTGCGCATCGAGCTGCGCAGGTACGTCTTTCAAGGAATGCACCGCGATGTCGGCATGGCCTTCGGCCAGTGCGACTTCGAGTTCCTTCAGGAACAAGCCCTTGCCACCGATCGCCGCCAATGAGCGGTCCAGCACCTCGTCGCCGCGCGTCGACAGCGGCAGCAATTCCACCGCAATGCCCGGGTGCGCTTCGCGCAATCGTTGCGCAACATGTTCCGCCTGCCACAAGGCGAGCGGACTTTTGCGGGTGGCGATGCGGAGTGTTGCTGCGGTCATGGCGATGTCACGGAGAGCGAAACGTGCAGTATCGCACTGCGCGCACGGCAGCGCCGTCAGGCTTCGGCGCCGCGCAATGCGCGCACGGCCGATTCCAGCTGCGCCGCGTCGCTGGTTGCTCCATCCATGGGCGAACCCACCGCGAGTTCGATGCGGGCGCGGAAACGCCGCGGCAACCGCGCACGCCCCAATCGCGAATCACGCCGGCTCCACATGCTTTGCCACAGTCCGCGCAGCGCCATCGGGAATACCGGTACTGGTCGCCGCGCGAGAATCTTTTCCACCCCGGGACGGAACGGCGCAATTTCGCCATCCAGCGACAGGCCGCCCTCGGGGAACACGCACACCAGTTCGCCTTCGGCAAGCGCCGCGTCGATGGCGTCGAATGCGTGCGCCATGAGCCTCGGGTTCTCCTTGCCACCCGCGATCGGAATCGCCTTGGCCGCGCGAAACACGAAACTCAGCAATGGCACCTGGAAGATCTTGTAGTACATCACGAAACGCACCGGCCGCCTGACGCTGCCCATGATGATCAGCGCGTCCATGAAGCTGACGTGGTTGCAAACCAGCAAGGCCGGCCCCTCGTCCGGTACGCGATCGAGATTCTGCGTCCGCACCCGGTACAACACGCTGATCAACAACCAATCCACGAAACGCATCAGGAATTCGGGAACCAGCAGGAAAATCCACAGGGTTACCGCGGCGTTCAAAATCGCCGTCACCAGAAACAACTGCGGGATCGTCAACCCCGCGGCCAGCAAGCCGATGCCGAATACGGCGGCGACCACCAAAAACACGGCATTGATGATGTTGTTGCCCGCGATCACCCGCGACAGTTCGCCGCGCGGCGTGCGGCTTTGCACCAGCGCGAACAGCGGCACGATGAAGAACCCTGCGAACAGGCCCAGCAGGGTCAGGTCCAGCGCAATCCACCAGTTGCCCGGCGTGCGCAGGAAGCCCAGCCAGTCGAGATCGGTATAACCCGGCGCGGTGTGACGCGCGAAGTACAGCAGCACGCCGAACACCGTCATTCCGAATGCGCCCAGCGGTACCAGCCCGATCTCGACTTTGTGGCCGGACAGCTTTTCGCACAGCAGCGAGCCGATGCCGACGCCGATCGAGAACAACGCCAGCACCAGGATTTCGACGCTGGCACCGCCGCCGAGGTACAGCCGCGTGTAATTGGGCAGTTGCGCGGTCACCACGCCGCCGAAGAACCAGAACCACGAAATGCCGAGGATCGAATTGAATACCGCACGCTGTTTGGCGGTGAGCTTCAACACACGCCCGCTTTCAACGATGAAGTTCCAATTGAACTTCAATCCCGGTGCGGCAGCCGGCACGCGTGGAATCGCCAAGCTGGCAACGAGCCCGAGCAACGCGACGCCGATCACCAGCGCGCCGGCGGCCGTCCAGCCGAAGTGCGATGCCATCGCCGTACCACCGGCGATCATGCCGACCAGGATCGCGATGTCGGTCCCCGTCTCGACCAGGCCATTGCCACCGACCAGCTCGCCGGGTTCCAGCACTTGCGGCAGGATCGCGTACTTGATCGGCCCGAACACGGTCGAGTGCACCCCCATCAGGAACAACACCACGAACAGCAGCAGCGGACTCCTGGCGTAGAAGCCCCAAGCCGCCACGCACATCGCCATGATCTCGAACACCTTCACCCAGCGGATCAGGGTGTGCTTTTCGTATTTCTCCGCAATCTGGCCGGCGCTCGCCGAGAACAGGAAAAACGGCAGGATGAACAGCGCCGGCGCGAGATTGGAGTAGAACCCGATCTGGCTGGTGGACAAGCCCAACTGAAAACCGACCAGCACAATGGTCGCGTTGCGGAACGCGTTGTCGTTGAACGCGGCCAGCGATTGCACCGCGAAGAACGGCGCAAAGCGACGCTTGCCCAGCAGGCGGAATTGGTTCATGCGGTTCCCCTGTAGGTTGGGCTGAACACGGTGAAGCCCAACGCGGTCATGCATGACAATGCTGGCCTTCGCATGCGCTCAGCCCAACCTACAATGCTACTTGCACCGCAATGCACGGTGCCCGATGTCGCGCCGGAAAAACGCGCCGTCGAAATGGATGCGATCGGCCGCGGCGTAAGCGCGGTCACGCGCCTGCGACAAATCATCACCGAGCGCGCAGACGGTGAGCACGCGGCCACCGGCGGTTACGACCTCACCATCGTCACCGAGTTTGGTACCGGCGTGGAAGATTTTCACGTCGCGCGCCGGCCTGGTTCGGCTTGCATCGCCCGCAGCGTCTGCTGAACCCGCATCGAGGCCGTGGATGGTATCACCCTTCTTCGGATTCGCGGGATAACCTTGCGCGGCAATCACCACGCCCAGCGACGGATGCGGGTCCCACTTCGCTTCGACCCGATCGAGCGTGCCATCCAGCGCGGCTTCGATCAGCTCGGCGAAGTCCGATTGCAGGCGTTGCATGATCGGCTGGGTTTCCGGATCGCCGAAGCGCACGTTGAACTCGATCACCTTCGGCGCGCCGCTTTTGTCGATCATCAACCCGGCATAGAGAAACCCGGTGAACGGCGCGCCTTCGGCGGTCATGCCGGCGAGCGTTGGCGCGATGATTTCGCGCTGGATGCGGCGCTCGATTTCCGGGGTCACCACCGGGGCCGGCGAATACGCGCCCATGCCGCCGGTGTTGGGACCGGTGTCGCCTTCGCCCGCGCGCTTGTGGTCCTGGCTGGACGCCATCGGCAACGCGTGCACACCATCGGCCATCACGATATAGCTGGCTTCCTCGCCGTCGAGGAATTCCTCGATCACCACGCGCGCGGAAGCATCGCCGAAGACGTGCGCATCCAGCATCCCGCGCAAAGCAGTCTCCGCTTCCGCCAGCGTCATCGCCACCACCACGCCCTTGCCGGCGGCAAGGCCATCGGCCTTGATCACGATCGGCGCGCCACGTTCACGCACGTAGGCCAGCGCGGAATCGAGTTCGGTAAACACCGCGTAATGGGCAGTGGAAATGTAGTGGCGTGCCAGGAAATCCTTGGTGAAGGATTTGGAGCCCTCCAATTGCGCCGCGGCGGCGGTCGGCCCGAAAATGCGCAAGCCCGCCGCGCGGAACTTGTCGACGATGCCGGCGACCAGCGGCGCTTCCGGCCCGACCACGGTGATGTCGACGGCTTTGTCACGTGCCAACTTCAACAAGCCATCGAGATCGGTGGCGGCAACGGCAACGTTGCGCACGCCGGCCTCGCGCGCGGTGCCGGCGTTACCGGGCGCGACGATGACTTCATTGACGCGCGGCGACTGCGCGAGCTTCCAGGCCAGCGCATGTTCGCGCCCGCCCGAGCCGATGACGAGGATTTTCATTTATCGGGACTCGCGACTCGGGACTCGGGACTCGCCACGGCTTCCATCGAACATCTCACTGCCTGACAACACGTGCCTGATTATGCTGGCGCCACGCGTAACAACAAACCCTGCACCGCACGCCAGTGCAATCCTTGAGCAGGGCCATCGACCCGTTACTTCGAGTCCCGAGTCCCGAGTCCCGAGTCCCGCTTCAACACCTCAAGCAACGCCGCCCGCGGCAGCTTGCCGGTTTCGCTGCGCGGCAAGGCAGCCACGCATTTCAGCGGACGTGGCAGGAATACCGGATCGATCTCGGCACGCAGCGCATCGAGGATTGCAGACTCGGACATACCGGGTGCCACGGCCAGCGCGGCGATCCGGCGTATCCCCATCGCGTCGGTGTCGTCGAGCTGCAGCACCACGCCGTCGCGCACACCGGGGATCGCCAACAACTTGTGGGTGAGGTCGCCCAGCGACGCGCGCTTGCCGGCGATTTCCAGCAGATCGGTGTTGCGGCCACGCAAACGGAAATGACCGTCGCCTTGCAGCTCAACAATGTCGGCCAGCACCACCGGCTGCGCCAGCTGCGGGGCTTCCACGCGGGTCCCGTCGGGCTGCGGGTGCAGCGTGACGCCGGCATAGGTCGTCCACGTTTCCGCGTGCGCGGTGCGGCGGTGCGCAAAGACACAGGTTTCGGTGGAACCGAACACTTCCTGCACCGGCGCGTTGAACCGGCATTCGGCGGTATCCGCCAGCTCTCGCGACAACGGCGCGGTGGCCGAGACCATCACGGCCAATGCAGGCAGTGGCTGCGCCGCTTCGACCAGCGCACGCAGGTGCACGGGCGTGGCCACCAACACGCGCGGCGCGGGCAATTCATGCAACGCTCGGGCAATGTCGGCCGCAAAGAACGGGCGTCCCGCGTGCACCGACGCATGCCCGAACAGCGGCAGCATCACCGAAAATTCCAGCCCGTACATGTGTTGCGGCGGCACCGTCGCGACCACGTGGTAAGCGCCACCGGCAAGCCCGTACAGCAGTGCGTCGTTGTGGCCGCTAGAGATGGCCAGCTTGTCCCAATACTTGGGATTGGCGCGCGGCACGCCGGTGGAACCCGAAGTGTAACCGATCGCGGCCAACGCGTCGGCCGCGATCAATGCGGGTGACGTGGCGCCCTGCCCGGCCGAGCCGTCGGGCTCGAACCTGAGGTAGTCCGGCGGCACCGGATCGAGCGCCATGTCGCCCAGGGTATAGCTGCCCGGATGCGTCGCCAGCGCCTCGTCGATCGCATGGGCTGCACGCGAGGGCGGCAGCAGGTTGGTCTGGCCGCGCGTCAGCAGTGCGGCGAATGCGACCAGGAATGCATAGCGATCTTCGCACAAGTTGACGGCAGCCGGCGCGTCCGGCAGGCGCACGGCCAGCGCATCCACGTCGGCACGAAATGCCTCGACCGTGATCGCGCGCCGGTTTCGCCATGCGACAACGCCTTGCGGCGGCGCTTGTGCAAGCAGCGGGCGCCATGGACCCATCGCCCCGTCGGGTTGTGGTTGAAATACGCTCGACACGGGAAACTCCCCAGTCCCCTAGAAAACGTCTGGACCAATCGACGATCTTTGCTTCGAAACCACGTGGCCCACTTCTCCACATCCCCCGCCAAACCGTTGCCATGCAACGGTTTGGCCGCTCCCTTGACTCAAGGGGGTAAGTGGCCCGGAATGGTTCCGCAAGATCGGCACAAGGTCTCCTACGCCCGAATGATAGCGCCGCTCACGGCGTCCGTGATCGGGGTCGGGCGGTCCAGGCCACCCAGCGGCGCATCCAGCACGCCGTCCAGTGCCGCGCTGCTGCCAAAGATGGCGTCGATGTCCTCCGCACTCATCGCCGGCAGTTGGCCATGGCGATTGGCGCTGGTCGAAACAATGGGACCTCCGAAAGCCCGGCACAGCGCCGATGACGGCGCGTGCGCGGTGACCCGCAGGGCGACCCCGGCGTGGCCACCGGCGACCCATTCCGGAACCCGCTGCGAACGCGGGAAGATGAATGTGTGCGCACCGGGCCACGCCGCACGCGCGCGCGCCAGCGCGGCCTCGGACACATCGCTGATCCATGGTTCGATCTGCATAAAATCCGCGGCGATCAGCAATACGCCTTGTTCCGCCGGGCGCTCCTTCAACGCAAAAATCTTGTCGAACGCGGCGCGATTGTCGGGGTCGCAACCGAGTCCGTACACGCCTTCGGTCGGATAAGCCAGCACGCCGCCCGTCCGCAGCAGCGCGGCGGCGGCTTCCACTTCGTCCATGGTGAAAATGCGCATGGTTCAGGGTCGGTCAGCGCCATGCCTACGTGGCTGCGTCATCGCTCGTCTATGTGTCGACATACATCTTCCTCGCTCTTCCTTGCCTGCAGGCAAATGGCCGACGGCGCGGCCACGTGACATGGCGCTGACCGACCCTAGACGTCGAACGGCGGTGATTCCGCGTCGACCGATGCGGGGGGTCTTGCACGGGTGGTTTTTCTTGTCGCGGCTTTTTTCGTGGCGGTTTTCTTCGCGATCGCCTTTTTGGCAGATGTTTTCTTCGTGGGTGTTTTCTTCACCGCAGTTTTTTTGGCCGCTGTCTTTTTCGGCGCCGCTTTTTTCGCTGCGGTTTTCTTGAACGCGCCGCGCCCGCGCCGCATCGGCGCGGCCTCGATCAGCGCCTTGCACTCGTCGTGGGTCAGCGACTGCGGCTCGCGATCTTTCGGAATCTTCGCGTTCTTCTCGCCATTGGTGATGTAGGGGCCGTAGCGACCGTTCAGCACCTGGATGCCATCGTCGAACGTCTTGATTTCCCGATTGGCAAGAAATGCCTGCTTCTCCTGGATCAATTCGCGGGCGCGTTCAAGCGTGATGGTATAGGCGTTGTCATCGCCCTTGATCGAGGCGTACAGCTTGCCCTTTTTCACGAACGGGCCGAAGCGGCCCATGCCGGCCGAGATTTCCTCGCCGTCGCCATCGACACCCAGCGCGCGCGGCAACTTGAAGAGTTCCAGCGCCTCTTCCAGCGTGATGGTGTGCATGCTCTGGCCGGGCAGCAAGGATGCGAACTTCAGCTTCTCGTCGTCCTTGTCCTTGTCACCGAGCGCCGCGTACGGCCCATAGCGGCCGAGCCGCACCGACACCGGCTTGCCGGTCTTGGGATCATCACCCAGCAGACGCGCGCCGGTGGCCTCGGACCGATCGACCGTTTCCATCTTGTCGTCGACCAGCGCCTTGAATGGCTTCCAGAAATCCGCCATCAGCGGGCGCCATTCGCCCTCGCCACGGCTGACCGCGTCGAGTTCGTCCTCGAGCTTGGCGGTGAAGTCGTAATCGACGTATTGCGTGAAGTGTGCGGTGAGGAACTTGGCGACCGCGCGACCGACGTCGGTCGGCTTGAAGCGGCGCGAATCCAGAATCACGTACTCGCGCGACAGCAGGGTCTGGATGATGCTGGCATACGTGGATGGCCGGCCGATGCCGTATTCCTCCAGCGTCTTGACCAGGCTGGCCTCGGAATAACGCGGTGGCGGTTCGGTGAAATGCTGGTCGGTGGCGATGTCGGAAAGCGGCACGACCTCGCCAACTTTCAGCGCGGGCAGCTTGCGCGCTTCCTCGTCCTCGGCCGATTTCTGGTCGCGGCCTTCCTCGTACACGGCAAGGAAACCCGGGTCGACCACGGTAGTGCCGGTGGCGCGGAAGCCGGCATCGCCGCCGCAGGGAAACTCCACCGAAACCGTGTTGAGCGTCGCCGGTTTCATCTGGCAGGCGACCGCGCGTTTCCAGATCAATTCGTACACCTTCAACTGGTCGGGCGTCAGGAACGCCGCGACCGACTTGGGCGTGCGCAGCGCGGAAGTCGGGCGGACCGCCTCGTGCGCTTCCTGCGCGTTCTTGGATTTGGTCTTGTAGACCATCGCGTGTTCGGGCAAACCTTGTTTGCCGAATTCGCGTTCGATGGTTTGCCGCAATTCACCGACCGCCTCGCCCGACAGGTGCGTGGAATCGGTACGCATGTAGGTAATCAGGCCGACGTTGCCCTCGCCACCCAGCGACACACCTTCATACAGGCCCTGCGCGATGCGCATGGTGCGGCTGGTGGCCATGCCGAGCTTGCGCGCGGCTTCCTGCTGCAAGGTGGAGGTCGTGAACGGCGCGGCCGGCCGACGCTGGCGTTGCTTGGACTGGATGTCGCCGACGCTGAGCTGGCCACCCGCGGCCCGCAGCAGTGTCTCCCGGGCGGCGTGCGCATCGCCGGCATTGGTGAGGTCGAACTGCTCGAACTTCTTGCCATGGAGCTTGACCAGACGCGCGCTGAACTCGCCGTCCTGGTGCTCAAGCTTCGCCTCGACCGTCCAGTATTCGCGCGGCACGAAGGCTTCGATCTCTTCCTCGCGCTCGACGATCATGCGCAACGCCGGCGATTGCACGCGTCCTGCCGACAGTCCACGCTGGACCTTGCGCCACAACACCGGCGACAGATTGAAGCCGACCAGGTAATCCAGCGCACGGCGCGCCTGCTGGGCGTCGACCATGTCGTGCGAGAGCTGGCGTGGATGCGCCACGGCTTCCTTGATCGCACGCGGGGTGATCTCGGAGAACACCACGCGGTGGGTTTCCTTGTTCTTGAGCAGGCCACGCTGCTTCAGGATCTCGCTGATGTGCCAACTGATCGCCTCGCCTTCGCGATCCAGGTCGGTCGCCAGATAAATCGACTCGGCAACCTTGGCGGCCTTGGCGATGTCATCGACGTGCTTGACGTTCCTTTCGATCAACTGGTAGTCCATCGCGAAGCCGTGGTCGGGATCGACCGCGCCTTCCTTGGGCTTGAGATCGCGGACGTGGCCGTAGGAGGCCAGCACCTTGAAATCGGCGCCGAGGTATTTGTTGATCGTCTTGGCCTTGGCGGGCGATTCGACGATGAGGAGGTTCTTGGCCATGTCTCGAAAACCGGGGCGTCAAAGGATTGTGCACCGCCCTTTCAACCAGGGGCGGCGGTCGGGGCCTATATATAGTGAACGCAGGTCAAGGGGGGAGCTGTCAAGCACCGGAAGCAAAAAGTCGCTGCCAGCGCCCATTTCCAGCCGAAGCTACCGTGCCCTCCAGCTCCAGCAACAGCAGCATCGAGGACAGTGCCGCGGAACCCAATCCAGTGCGTTCCGACAGGTCGTCCAGCGCGGCCGGGGCATCGCCCAGAGCCGCCAGCAAGGCCGCGTAGTCGGGGTCGTCCGCATGGCCGGAACGGGCCGCCGGAGCCACTTCCGCCGTCTGCGGACCGTCCAGCCGCGCCCGCAATTCGGCGCCCAACGCTTGTGCAGCCGGGGCCAGCGCCTCGATGATTTCACCCGCCGTTTCGACCAGACGCGCACCATCGCGGATCAAACGGTGGCAGCCTTTGGCCAACGGATTGTGGATGGAACCCGGCAGCGCGAACACCTCGCGCCCGGCTTCCGCCGCCAGCCGCGCGGTGATCAGCGACCCGGACTGCAACCCCGCCTCGACCACCAGGGTACCCAGCGCCAGCCCGGCGATCAGCCGGTTGCGACGCGGGAAGTGACCGGGCCTGGCTTCGGTGCCCAGCGGAAATTCGCTGACGATGGCACCGCTCTCGGTGATTTTGTTCGCCAGATCTCGATGCTTGCGCGGATAGACCAGATCCGGCCCGGTGCCCACTACCGCGATCGTCGCACCGCCTGCCGCAAGCGCAGCGGCATGCGCCGCACCATCGATTCCGTCGGCCATGCCGCTGGTGATCACCAGACCGGCACGGCTCAGGGTGCGGGCGAAATCGCGTGCGGTGACCAGCCCCTGCGCCGTGGCGCTACGCGCGCCCACGATCGCCACCTGCGGCGCCAGCAGCAATGCCGCATCGCCCGCCACAAACAACGCAGCCGGGGGTTGGGGGATCTGCTCGAGCTGCGGCGGGAAGTCTTCTTCCACGCAGGTGAGCAGCCGATGGCGCGGCTGGGTCAGCCATGCCAGGTCGGCATCCAGCCGCGCGCGGTCGGGGTGCTCGATCCAGTCCAACGCGGCCTGATCGAACTTGCCGGCCCTCCGCCACTTGTGGATATCGGTACACAGCGCACGCGCCGATCCAGCCTCTTGCAGCAACGCGCGCAGCCCGACGCCGCCCAGTCCGGGCGCGCGCAGCAGGGTCAACCAGGCGAGCAGTTCTGTGTCATCCATGCGACAAGTTTACGGGCATCCCAAAACAAAACGGCGCGACTTGCGCCGCGCCGTTGCGTAGGAATTTCCCTTGCAAGGCGGAATGCGAGCTGCTGGACACGGATTTGCACGGATGAGTACGGATAGGAAAAAATCCGCGGCGATCGGTGTTGATCCGTGTCAGTGCTCTGCGGCTGTCGCGACTTCGCCACGACCGGAACGATTGCAATGCCGTAGGCGGAACCCGCGCAGCGGTTTCCGCCGCATTCGCCGCTGGCGGAAGCGGCTGCGCCGATTCTGCCCTACGATCGGAAAAGCTTTGGACACGGATTCACACAGATCAGCACGGATAGAGCAAACTGATCCGCGGCAATCCGTGTCGATCCGTGTGAATCTGTGTCAAATGCTTTCTGGGCCGCGCGACGCTGCCACGATCAGGGATGAGATCGCAATTACTTGGGCGCCACGATGGGGTCGCCCACCTTCACCGGGCGGATGCCGTCCATCACCAGACCGTAACTCACGTGCGCAAAGGTGCGGAATATCATCACGTGACCAATGAACTCGTTGGGCAATTTCACCTTGGGCGAGAACCTGCGCCGGTAGCTGTTGCCGACCACGTCGTCGGGCACGGTTTCGCCGCGCTGGTAGATCGCGTAGGTGGTGCCATTGTCGACGCCGTCGGCGCTGCCGACGTTGATCGCCACCACGTCATCCGGGCCCTGCACGGAAATGCTGTCGTAACCGTTGGACAAGGCCATGATGTAGGCATTGGCTGGCGCGTTGTGCGGCGGATGCGGGTAGAAGGTGAAATCGTACGGGGTGTCATTGACCGGCATCAGGCGATCGCCAGCACGGATTTCCATGGCGGCGTTGGTGAGCAGCAACGTGGCTGGATCGCCGGTCTTCAGGACCTCGGCGGTGCCGATCACCCGGACCTCGGTACCGATCTCGTCACCGCGGCCGAAATGACCGTCGTTGCGGAAGTCTTCCTGCCACGGGCCGGGCGCCATTTCCACGTTGTTGCTGACCAGGTGGGCGACGTCATCCATCCCGTTGCGGCTGCCCGCGTATTCACGGAACACGTGGGTTGGACGCACCACCGCGAAACGCTCGCCGGCATGGGCGTCGCTCAGCTTGCGCACGTACAGGTTCATGCCTTCGGTGGCGCGCGGCGCGTCTTCCTCGACCGCCACCACATACGGCGTCTGCTTCAACTGCGCGGCCGTGACCACCCGGTAATCCTTGAGGAACGGCTGGATCGCGGACAGCGGGATGGTCGGGATCGGGTTGGCCTCGGTCTTGGCGCGCTTGGCGATGTGCAAGCCGTTCACGTCAAGGTTCAGCACGTCGCCGGGATAGATGCGGTGCGGGTTGAAGACCTGCTGGTTGACATCCCAGATTTCCGGCCACAGCCACGGCTTCGTGAGGAAGCGCGCGGAAATGCTCCACAACGTGTCGCCCTTTTTCACCACGTAGGTGTGCGGGGCATCGGCACGCAGTTGAGCGCCAGCCGCATAGGCGGCGACAGCGATCATCAGGCCCGCGGTGAGCGCAAGCAGTTTCTTAAACATGACCGGCAATCCCCCGATCCCCCAGCGATTTTGGCCGAGTGTACCCGAATTGCGGGGCGCGGCAAGCACAAAGTTCACAATTGGATCATTGCGTCTCGAAACACCCGTCCGCCCGAGCCCTGAACACTTGGAAGCGACCGCACCGACCCGCATTTCATGGACTACGCTATCCTGCGCTCCGCGGCGTCGCGGACAATCACCATGGCCATGCTCGACATCCTCGAATTTCCCGATCCTCGCCTGCGCCTCACCGCACAACCGGTGGAAGCTTTCGATGCGGCGCTGGAAAAGCTCGCCGAAGACATGCTGGAAACGATGTACGCGGCGCCCGGCATTGGCCTCGCCGCAACCCAGGTCAATGTCCAGAAACGCCTGCTGGTCATCGACATCTCGGAAAACCACGATGCGCCGCTGGTACTGGTGAACCCCGAATTGCTTGAATCGCGCGGCACCGAAGTCTGCCAGGAAGGTTGTTTGTCATTCCCGGGCGCATTTGCCGACGTCGAACGCAAGGAATGGGTCCGCGCGAAAGCACGCGACGTCACCGGCAAATCGTTCGAAATCGAAACCGACGGGCTGCTGGCGGTCTGCATCCAGCACGAAATCGATCATCTGGATGGCAAGGTATTCGTCGATTACCTGTCGCCACTGAAACGCTCGCTGCTGCTGCGCAAGCTGGAGAAGCAGCGCCGGCGCGCGGGCTGATGCCCGCGCCCCGCCTGCGGCTGGTCTTCGCCGGCACGCCCGAGTTCGCGGTGCCGGGCCTGCGCGCGTGCCTCGCAACCGGCGTCGAAGTCGTCGTGGTGTACACCCAGCCCGACCGCCCAACCGGGCGCGGGCGCAAGCTGGGTGCCAGTCCGGTCAAGCAGGCGGCGCTCGATGCGGGCATTGCCGTCGAACAACCCGAATCGTTGAAACCCGCAGACGTGCAGCAACGTTTGCGTGATTACGCGCCCGACCTCATGGTGGTGATCGCCTACGGCTTGATCCTGCCGCGCGCGGTGCTGGCGATCCCGCGGCTCGGCTGCTGGAACGTGCATGCATCCTTGTTGCCGCGCTGGCGCGGCGCGGCGCCGATCCAGCGCGCGATCCTGGCTGGCGATGCCGAGACCGGCGTGTGCCTGATGCGGATGCAAGCCGGCCTCGATACCGGCCCGGTGCTGCTCAGCGAAGCCACGCCCATTCGAGCCGACGACACCGGCGGCTCGCTGCACGACCGGCTGGCCGAAATTGGCGCACGCGTGTTGCGTCAAGGTTTGTTGCGTGTGCCACATGGCGAGACGCCGCCGGAAACGCCGCAACCGGCAACCGGCGCGACCTACGCGCACAAACTCGACAAAGCCGAAGCGAAACTCGATTTCGCGCAGCCCGCGATCGAACTGGAACGCAAAGTGCGCGCGTTCAATCCGTGGCCGGTGGCGGAGGCGGAGATTGCCGGCGAGCGGACTCGCATCTGGCACACGCAGGCACGGGACTCGGGACTCGGGACTCGGGACTCGGGAGAGCCCGGCAC
Organism: Rhodanobacteraceae bacterium; assembly: GCA_050738155.1. Lineage (GTDB taxonomy): Bacteria > Pseudomonadota > Gammaproteobacteria > Xanthomonadales > Rhodanobacteraceae > 66-474. The sequence goes on along the minus strand of JBOHYW010000078.1, from coordinate 2,182 downwards.
GATTCTCACTGCATCGAAACACGGCATCGACGTGGCGTGCGGCAATGGCGTGCTGCGCATACTGAAATTGCAGCGGGCGGGCGGACGCGTCATCACTGCTGCCGATTACCTCAACGCGCGGACGGAACTGCGGCAGTGAACTCGTTACCCATGACCATGCTCGTCATCCCGGCGCAAGCCGGACTGCGGAGGCAGGACGCCAGAGCGAACATCGGCGCAGCCGATGGCCCGAAGGGCGCGCCGCAGGAGCGGCGCGTAATCCATTCTGATCTTCGAGAGCGGATCCGCAACAGATGGGTTCAGACTTGCGCCGAAATGCCGGCACTCCCATGACCGGCAGCCCCACCACCAGTCACGACACCCGCGCACTCGCGGCCGAAGTGTTGGCGGATGTTGCCTTGCGCGGCGCGTCGTTGCGCGAAAAGTTGAAGCCGGCACAAACGCGATTCGCTGATCCGCGCGACCGCGCGCTGCTGACCGCGTTGTGCAATGAAGGCGCGCGCTGGTGGTTGCGTTACGACAAGGCCCTGGACGACCTGCTGGAAAAGTCGCTGCGCAAGCGCGAACCGGTGTTGCACGCACTGCTGGTACTGGGCCTGGTGCAATTGGAAATCCTGCGCTTGCCGCAGCATGCGGCGGTCGCTGCAACCGTCGAGGCCACCCGTATGTTGGGCCGCGGCGGCTTCGCGAAACTGGCCAATGCCATCCTGCGTCGCTGGCTGCGCGAACGCGAACCGCTGAACCGGAAACTCGATGCGCGCCCGGAAACGCGCACGGCGCATCCGCGCTGGTTCATCGAAACGCTGCAACGCGACTGGCCGGAACACGCCGACGCCATCCTTGCCGCCAACAATGCCCCCGCGCCGCCGATGCTGCGGGTCAATGCGCGGCGCGCGGCGCGCGACGAGGTAATCGCGTCGCTGGCGCAAGCCGGCGTCGAAGCCGGCGCGCATCCCTTTCTGCCCGACGCCATCACGCTTGCGGCCAACACCGACGTGACCCGCTTGCCGGGCTTTGCCCAGGGTCACTTCTCGGTGCAGGACGGCGTCGCACAAGCCGCCGCGGACGTGCTTGATCTTCGCGACGGCCTGCGCGTGCTGGACGCCTGCGCCGCACCGGGCGGCAAGACCTGCCATCTGCTGGAACGCGCTGACATCGACCTGCTGGCGCTGGAACGCGAGCCCGCGCGCGCGGCTTCGATCGAACAAAACCTTGCGCGACTCGGGCTGGCAAGAGCGCCGTCGGGCGCGGTAGGCCACCTCCCCACAGGCGGCTATCGGGCTGAAATCCGCACGGGCGACGCGGGCGCACCGGACACCTGGTGGGACGGCCGACCCTTCGACCGTATCCTGCTGGACGCGCCGTGTTCGGCAACCGGCGTGATCCGCCGCCATCCCGACATCAAGCTGCATCGGCGCGCCGGCGACATCGCCCAACTCGCGCGCGAGCAACAGCGCCTGCTCGCCGCGCTCTGGCCGCTGCTGGCACCGGGCGGGCGACTGGTCTACGCAACCTGTTCGGTACTGCGCGCGGAAAACGAAGTCGTGATTGGTGCGTTTCTCGCGCAACATCCGGACGCCAAGCCGCACACCCTTGAATTGCCCGCCGGGCATTCCGCTGGCAACGGCTGGCAGATTCTGCCGGGCGAGGGCGGACTGGACGGCATGTTCTATGCGGCGGTCGACAAACACGCATGATCCCTCCGCCCAGACCCACACAAGGTAGGTTGGGCTGAGCGGCTCTTCGCGAAGCCCAACACGCAATCGTCCGGCACCCACACCACCTCGCCGGCATCGAACGCACCCCGTTGGGCTTCATCCGCAAACAACGCGGATTCAGCCCAACCTACAGGCGTAGGTTGGGCTGAGCGGCTCTTCGCGAAGCCCAACACGCAACCGCCCGGCACCCACACCGCCTCGCATGCATCGAACGCACCCCGTTGGGCTTCATCCGCAAACAACGCGGATTCAACCCAACCTACAGGCGTAGGTTGGGCTGAGCGGCTCTTTGCGAAGCCCAACACGCAACCGTCCGGCACCCACACCGCCTCGCCTGCATCGAACGCACCCCGTTGGGCTTCATCCGCAAACGGCGCGGATTCAGCCCAACCTACAGGCGTAATCACATGGACTCGCCCCCGCGCATTCAGGCTTCGATGAGCCAGTGGTGGTGAGCTATAGCT
>JBOHYW010000077.1:0-16142 GCA_050738155.1 Rhodanobacteraceae bacterium | reverse complement strand
ACCTTGCCGATCCGAGTGGACGAATCAGATACTAAATCGAACAAGGCGCGGTAATTGGTGATGTCAGCATGAGAGCTAATGGACGGCGCTTGGCCAGGCTGCACCAGTTTGTTGTAAATCTCGTCCATGCCGTAGGGGTTGAAGGTCACACCCTTCCAGCCAAAGTATGCCGCCTGCATCTGTGCCAGCGAACCGCCGAGTGAATGACCGGTCGTATAGATGTTCGTGATGCCGTTGGCCGCGGCGTAGTCTGCAGCTTGCTGGGCAAGGCTGAGCGCATCCGACCATTGCAGGTTCACATCCTGGTCAGCCATCGCGGCATCAACGACAAGATCTGTACTCCCTTTCGTACCACGATCGACGACGATCAGTGAATGAGTTTTTACATCAAGCAGAACCATACCCTGGTAGCCAGTGGATTCATCATTGACTGGCGTGACAACAACCTCATATTGAGATCCATTTATGATCAATGAATCACCAACTTGTTTCCGCAGATTCGAATCATTGTAGACTTGGTCTGCCAAGCCGACGAAATTCGACAACGAAAGCGAACCGGAGGTCGTCATTGTTCAAGCTCCAAAGTAGCATTGAAAACACCTTTGAAATGGGCCCGATCAAACGTTTCTCTGTTTCTCAACTCACATATAGGTGCGTGCGGTGGAGGGATACAAACCAGTTTTAATGGGTTCGACTCTCGAAAAAGCTCGGACCCTCCCTCGCCTGATGCCAAACGCATATAGTTGTGCATGAATCTGACACTAGCCCAAGCTGCGCCGGTAAGCCACTTACACTTCCCGGGAAGGTAATAGTCATCACGAATGGTGGCCAGATAATAATCATCTATTTCTTCTACTTTTTCCTTGACTTCAACTTCTTTCTGAATCGTGGAACCGGAAGGCCATCGCCTCGGCGCGCAACCGAGATTACTGATCATCCACGTGGAGTAGACCTCCACACGGTTGACACCCGAGCCGGGCTCCACCCTGATCTTGAGGTACGAAACCCTGTGCGGATGTGGATTGAGCATTGGCGACGGAGCCTGCGCGTCGTAGTAGGCATCGCTGTGGCAACCCGCAAGCAGTGAAGCAAGCAGTGCCATACCGATCATAGTGATCAGGTGCTTGGCTCTCATGATCGATATCCCTTCTTCGGAATCGTCACTTCGTTCCCCTTCCCACTATTTTCATTGTGTGGCCATCGCGTAGTCGGTGGCTGTCTGGGCAAGGCTGAGCGCATCCGACCACTGGGGATTCACATTTTGTCGGGCATCGCCGCATCGATGCCCCAATCTTCCAGCTCTTGGGTGCCTCGGTTGACGACGATTAGGGAATGAGTAGTTTTGTCGATCAGGATCATTCCTTGATAGCTGTTCGACGTGTCATCGAGCGTTTTGTAGACCGTGTACGTTACATGGTTGGCTTTCAGCGGCACGCCTGGTGCTGGAAGGTTTTGATAAACGAGAGCGGAAAAACCGATGAGAGTGGACGTTGAAATACTCATTTCACAATCTCCACGGCTATGTTAAACACGCCTTTGAAATGGCTTCTGTCAAAAGTCTCTCTGTTTCTCAGATCGCAAACTGGAAAATGAGGTGGTGGCATGCACGTCAGCTTGATGACATTTGAGCCGTTGAAATTTCCCGGCCCCGCTCAGGTGGCCGCCAAAAGCGTGCTGCCGTGCATGAACGGTATGCCATAGCCGTCACCAATCCATCTGCATTTGCCAGGAAGGAAGATGTCATCCAAGATTGTCACCAAATAATAGCTATCCGTTTTTTCAACATTTTCTTGGGTGTCAACCCGCTTCTGAATCGTCGCGCCCGACACTGGTCGGCGCGGTGCACAGCCAAGATTCCCTATCACCCAGGTTGTATACACTTCTACCCGATCGACACCCGAACCGGGCTCCACCGTGATCTTGAGGTGCGAGTATCTGTGCGGATGTGGAATTGAGTGTCGGCGATGGCGCCATCGCGTCGTAGTAGGCATCGCTGTGGCAGCCCGCAAGCTGCGCAGCAAATGCCAACGCACACCCGGCACAACCAAGCAACTTCATTACCCCTGTCCACGAAAATTGGGTCATCACATGCCCCCGTTCCGACCTCGTCATGATTGTGCTACTTCAGCACATGTTGGCATGTAGGGCGGCGTCCCATGTTGTCGTAGGACGATTCCTACAAACACCCGGTCTCCTTCACCTCGCCGTACAGATAACGCCGCAGAACCACTGCCGGAATCCAGCGACGAACCCCGCAATCCGAATTTCTGGCCTTTTTCACGCGCGTGGCTGCACATTGAATCCATTCCCCATCGGCGCCGTTTGCAACCCTATGGACCAGTCGGTAAAAGAAATGTGAATTTGTGTATATCCCTGTAACAATCTACAGACCGTCCAGTGGGTACGCAGTCCTGGGTTGATGCAATTCGCCCCTGTACCAGACGCCAGATGAGGAACGAGACTGCTACTCTGATCAACAGCGCACCTGGTTCAAGGCAATCACTGACAGCACTGCTTTGCATGCTTTCAGCCAGCAGTGGCGTGGGCGCGGATGCCATCGACAATTGGTGGCATGTTTGATAATTCCGTTTCAGCAGATCAAGCAGCAGGGCCGCCATTCGCACCATCACGACACCTGCGTCGTACACTGCCAGCGTTCAACCCTTCGGGAACCGGCATGGACCAGAATTTCGCCACCGCCACCACACCTGTCGTCGACAGCCTGCCGCGCCAGCGCCTCGACATCGCGCTGGCGCAGGTCAATGACGTGCTGGTCGGCAAGAACCGGCCGGTGCGGATGGCGTTTGCGTGCCTGCTGGCGGGCGGACACCTGCTGGTGGAAGACGTGCCGGGGGTCGGCAAGACCACGCTGGCGCACGCGCTGGCGGCGACGCTGGGACTGACCTTTCGACGCATCCAGTTCACCTCCGACCTGCTGCCCAGCGATATCGTGGGGGTCAGCGTGTTCGATCGTGACAGTGGCACCTTCCGTTTCCAGCCGGGGCCGATCTTCGCGCAACTGCTGCTGGCGGACGAAATCAACCGTGCCACGCCCAAGACCCAAAGCGCACTGCTGGAAGCGATGGCGGAAAGCCAGGTGACGGTGGACGGCGCCAGCCGCGCACTGCCGCAACCGTTCTTCGTGGTCGCCACGCAAAACCCGCTGGACATGGCGGGCACTTATCCGCTGCCCGATTCGCAGCTCGACCGTTTCATGTTGCGCATCACGCTGGATTATCCCGATGCCGAAGCCGAACGCCGCCTGCTGACCGGCGAGGATCGCTCGTCGATGGTTGGCAAACTGGCGCCGTGCCTCACCGGCGCCGACATCCTGGGCTTGCGCCGGCAGGCGCACGTGATCACGGCCAGCCCTGCCCTGCTCGATTACGTGCAGGCACTGGTGACTGCCAGCCGCAAGCACCACGACATCCGCACGGGACTGTCGCCACGCGCCGGCCTGGCGCTGCTGGGGGCGGCCCGTGCATGGGCGCTGCTGGGCGACCGCGATTACGTGCTGCCCGAAGACGTGCAAGCGGTGTTCGTCGCGATCGCGGGGCACCGTTTGATCCCGGCGCGCAACGCCGCGCGCGACGCACTCGCGCAGGCGCTGCTGGAATCCGTCGCGGTGGAATGAAAATGGATGCCGACGCGCACCGCGGCTGGCGCGACATTCTCGTCCGCGGCGAACGCCTTCTGCAGCCGCTGCGCAACCGCAAGCCGGAGTCACTGCCGGTGCGGCTCGACCGCCGTCGCATCTACATCGTGCCGACCCGCGCCGGGCTCGGCTTCGCGGTGCTGCTGGCGGCGATGCTGGTCGGTGCGCTGAACTACCAGAACAACTCCGCCCTGCTGCTGACCTGCATGCTCGGCGCGACGCTCGCTTCCAGCATGCTGTTGACCTGGAGGCAATTGCACAACCTGGTGCTGCGTTCACTGCATGCCGATCACGGATTTTGCGGCACGCGCCTGCCGCTGCACCTCGCCTTCGCGGATGACCGCCGTCCCCGCCCCGGTTTGCGCATCGAACTGGATACGCTGGTCCAACCATGCCCGTTGACGCCCGACGACAGCCGCGCCAGCGTGACGCTGCCGACCGAACGCCGCGGCTGGGTGCCGCTGCCACGCATGCGTCTGTCGAGCACGTTGCCCTTCGGCCTGTTCCGGGCGTGGAGTTGGATCACGCCGGATCAGGACGTGCTGGTGTATCCGTGCGTACTGGGCGATGTCAAACCTCCCGTACACAATGACGACCCGAAGGAACGGACCGCCGGCGGCGACGAGTTCGCCGAACTGCGCGACTACCATCCCGGCGATCCGATCCGGCACGTCGCGTGGAAAGCCAGCGCGCGCCATGACGATTTGCTGGTGCGCGAATTCGATCGCGCCGCACCGGGCCAACCATTGCGGTTCGACTGGTACAGCTTCACCGGCATCGATCGCGAGACCCGTATTTCACGGCTCACCGGCATGGTCTGCGAAGCCTATGCGGCGGGTCGCCCGTGGGTGCTGGTCCTGGAGGACCGACGCGCGCTCGGGCCGGGCGCCGAAACCGCGCACTACCATCGCTGTCTCACCGCACTGGCGGAGCTGCCGTGAAACCCGGTGATGCGCCACCCGGCACCCATGTGGTCGCGTCCACGCTGGATACGCGCGCGTTCAATCTGCTGTGCCTCACCGTTGCCTGCGTGCTGGGTTCGCACGCACCGTACCTGCCGTGGTGGTACACGGGTGCGCTGGCGGTGATCCTCATCGCGCGTTGGTGGCAACGACGACGCCGGCACCAGCGCGTATCGGCATGGCTCAGGATCGCGATGCTGCTGGCGGTACCGGCAGTGGTGATGGCGGTATACGGCACCGCGTTCGGGCGTGCGCCCGGCGCTGCGATCGTATGTGGTTTGCTGGTACTGAAGGTGCTGGAAAGCGAACGCTTGCGCGACGCGCGGATGGCGGTCGGCTTCGCATGTTTCATCCTGATGAGCGCGCTGCTGTTCAACCAGTCACTGTGGTTCACCATCGTGGTCGGGCTGATGCTGCTGCCGCCGCTGGCGACCTTGCGCGCGCTGGAACCCGGATTGCCCGAAGCAAAATGGTTGCCCGCGTTCAAGCCAGGGTCCGTGATGCTGGCAGCCAGCCTGCCGGCCGCGTTGTTGGGTTTCGTGTTGATCCCGCGGCTTGCGACACCGCTTTGGGGCGCCCCCGGAAACGGCGAAGCGCGCACCGGCATGACCGATCGCATGGCGCCCGGCGACATCCACTCGCTGCTCACCGACGACTCCGTCGCCATGCGGGTCGGTTTCGACAGCCCGCCGCCGCCTGAAAACCAGCGCTATTTCCGTGGGCTGGTGCTGTGGTATTTCGACGGTCAGGCATGGCTGCCGGGGCTCGCCGCCGCACGCCGCACGCTACCAGTGCCGGTCGGCATCCGCGGCCCGGTCACGCACTACCACGTCACGCTGCTGCCGAGCCACCGACACTGGTTGTTTGCACTGGACGTACCGCTGGATGCCCCCGAAGGTGCGCGCATGGGGCCGGACCACACGCTGTGGTCGATCAAGCCAGTCGATCAGGCCCTGCACTATTCCGTCGCCTCCGCGAGCGATTACCAGCTGGCGCCGGCAGGACTTGACCCGCGCATTCGCGCCGCAGCGCTGGAGCTGCCGACGGGGTTCGATCCTCGCGCGCGTGCATTGGCGGCCAGTTGGCGCGCGCGTGCAGGCAGCCATGACACCGCAATCGTGCGCGACGCGCTCGACCTCTTCCACGATGGCGGTTTCGTTTACGACCTCGATGCGCCGCCGCTGGGGCGCAACAGCATCGACGATTTCCTGTTCGATACCAAAACCGGGTTTTGCGAACACTATGCCAGCGCCTTCACCTTCCTGATGCGCGCAGCCGGCATCCCGGCGCGCGTGGTGGTGGGCTACCAGGGCGGTTACTGGAACGACATTGCACACTACCTGCTGGTCCGCCAATCCAACGCACACGCGTGGTCGGAAGTCTGGTTGCAGGGACGCGGCTGGATACGGGTCGACCCGACCGCCGCGGTCAGCAGGGTCGTGATGGCGGATATTGGCGGCGCCAGCGGGGCACCCATCGGCGGCGACGGCGGCAGTTGGTGGCTGCCGTGGCAGAACCGGTTCGACATCATCAATCGCTGGTGGGGCCAGACGGTGGTCGGCTTCGATGCATTGAAACAAAGCCATCTGTTCCGACCATTCGGCATCGATGACGTCAGTACGCAAACGCTCGGCGTCGCGCTGGCCGTCGCCGTGTTCCTGGCACTCGGCGTCGGCGCGCTGGTTGCCGCGTTCCTGCGCCCGCGCCGCAAGCCGCGCGACGCGCTGGCGGCTGCCCAACGCAAGCTGCAAAAGCGGCTGGCGCGGCTGGGCATTGTGCGCGGCGACGCAGAAGGGCCACGCGATTTCTATCGCCGCTGCGCCGATACCATACCCGCTGCGGCGGCCACGCTGCGCGAACTGTCAACCGAATACCTGGTGCTGCGTTACGCATTTCCCGAACCGCCGCCTGAACGAACCTGCGTTTTCGTGCGCCGCGTGCATCACTTCCATCCCCGCCGTGTGGTCAAATAGACGCATCGGTTCACTTTTTCCGGAGGTTCGTCATGTCGCGTCGTGTCCTGTTCGTTTCCGTGGTGGGTGCGCTGGCCTTGGGCGGCTGCGCCACCATTCCGCAACCGCTGCAAGGCAACTACGCGCCGGTGCCGCTGAGCGCCGCGCGCAGCGGCGCCGCACCCGCCACGCGCGTACGCTGGGGCGGAGAAATCATCGAAACCAAACCACGCGAACAGCAAACCTGCTTCTTCGTGCTGGCCGAACCGCTGGATTCGCAGGCACGTCCGAAGCCCGGCACCAACAGCATGGGCCGTTTCGTCGCCTGCAAAGAGGGTTTTTACGATCCCGAGGTTTTCCGCAAGGGACGTGAGATCACGGTGACCGGTACGCTCGAAGGCACCGTCGAACACAAGATCGGCAGCTACGACTACACCTACGCGAAGGTCGCGGCCGACATCGTGTACCTGTGGCCGAAACGACCGCTGTATGTGCCGCGACCTGAGCCGTGGGGGCCATGGGGTCCGTCGTGGTACGACCCATTTTGGGGCGGCGGATTTGGACCTTGGGGTTATGGCCCGTGGTATTACCCGCCGCGCGTGATCGTGGTGCCGCGCCCCGTACACCGGCCGCCGCCGCCCAAGAAGGGCTAGGACACAAGTCGGCGAAAAAGCCAAGGCAAATCAGTCCGCAAATGAACGCCAATAGAGCAACACGATTTTGCTCTATTGGCGTTTATTTGCGTTCATTTGCGGACAGTGTGCTCTTTGCTTCCGCGAGCATGTCGTCGAGATCGTAACGCCCTGCGTTGCGTCCGACCAGCCATGCCGCGGCGGTGAGTGCCCCGCGTGCGAAGATCGCGTTGTCGAAGGCGCGATGAGTGAGTTCGATGCGCTCGTCGTGGCCGACCAGCAGCACTGTGTGCTCGCCCACAATGTCACCGGCACGAATCGATGCGAAGCCGATTGCGCCGGTCTCGCGCGCGCCGGTGTGGCCGTGCCTTCCGAACACCGCCACGTCGTCAAATTTCTGTCCGCGCGCATTGGCGGCCGCACGGCCCAGCGCGAGTGCGGTGCCGGACGGGGCGTCGACCTTGCGCGCATGGTGGGCTTCCACGATTTCCAGATCCCACTCCGGAAGTGCGCTCACGGCATCGCGCAGCAAACGCGTGAGCACCGCGATGCCGAGGCTGAAATTCGCCGCGTACAGCACCGGGATTTTCGCTGCCGCTGCATCGAAGTGTTCCCGCTGCGCCGCATCCAACCCGGTGGTACCGACAACCAGCGCCACCCCATGCGATTCGCAATGCGCCAGCGCGGCGTCGAAACCTTCGGGCGTACTGAAGTCGATCACGACATCCAGTTTCGGTGCGTCACGCCAGTCGTCTTCGCGCGCAATGCTTGCAGCGAGCATGAATCGAGGATCGTCGGCCAGCAGCGTTTGCAACGCACGGCCCATGCGGCCATTGGTGCCGGTGATGGCAATCGATACGGGGTTGGGCATGGTCACCGTTGCCTCGGAAACAAACCGGACCAGCATAACAAGCGAATGCCGGAACGTACGTTCGCCGGCTCCGGCCTTGAGCCGGCCTACATTTCGGTCGCGCGTAGGCAGATTCAAGGAGTAGGCCGGTTCATGGAGCGTAGCGACGGAACCGGCGATGGGACGAACCACCAATCCGATACCGGCTGTATACGCCGGCTCCGGCCTGCGGCCTGCGGCCTTGAGCCGGCCTACATTTCGGTCGCTACCCGGTCATCTTCGACCAAAATTGCTTGACGTTGTCCACGAAACCACTGGCACGCGGCGAGTGTTTCTGCGCCTCTTCGGCATCGGCAAAAGTCGCTTCGAACTGATCGAGCAATTCGCGCTGGCGCTTGTCGAGGCGCACCGGCGTTTCCACCACCACGGTGCAATACAAATCGCCGGCATGCCGGCTGCGGACGGACTTCACGCCCTGCCCGCGCAAACGGAATTCCTGTCCGGTCTGGGTTTCCGGTGGCACGCTGATGGTGGTCGCACCACCCAGTACCGGTACCTCGATGGTCGCACCGAGCGCGGCCTGCGCAAACCGAACCGGCACTTCGCAACGCAGGTCGTCGCCTTCGCGACGGAAGATCGGGTGTTCGCGTACCCGGATTTCGACGTACAGGTCACCGGGCATCGAACCGGACGGACCGACCTCGCCCTGTCCGGTGAGCCGAATCCGGTCGCCCTCGTCCACGCCCGCCGGCACTTTCACCGACAGGCTGTGATCGTCTTCCAGACGACCTTCACCGTGGCAATGCTTGCACGGGGTGACGATGGTGCGTCCCGCGCCGCCGCAATGCGGACAAGCTTGCTGGATCGAAAAAATGCCGTTCTGCATCCGCACCCGCCCGTGGCCGCGGCAGGTGGCGCAGGTCGTGATCTTGCCATCGTCGGAACCGGTACCGTTGCAGTGATGGCAGTTGACCATGGTCGGCACGCGGATCTGCTTGTCGACCCCGGCCACGGCTTCTTCAAGGTCGAGTTCCAGCACGAAGCGCAAATCGGAACCGCGCGGTGCGCGCCGACCGCCGCCGAAAATGTCGGAAAAAATATCCCCGAAGATGTCGCCGACGTCACCGAACGGTGCACCGCCGCGTCGGCCGACGCCGCTCTCGAACGCGGCATGCCCGTACTGGTCGTACATCGAACGGCGTTGCGGATCGCCCAGGATTTCCCAGGCTTCTTTCGCTTCCTTGAAGCGTTCCTGCGCGTCGGGATCGCCGGGGCAGCGGTCGGGATGATTCTTCATCGCCAGCCGTCGGAAAGCCTTCTTCAGTTCCTCGTCGGAGGCTGTGCGTTCGACACCGAGGGTTTCGTAGTAACAACGTTTCATGTGCGCAAGTTTGCTTCCAGACGGCGGTCGGGGATGAACCACAGGGCCGCGACCACGCCATAGATCACGCACGACAACATGGGTTCAAAAAACGCCAACGCAATGCCGGCAATGTAACCGATGGGCGAAACGATGGTCTTCCAGTCGCGCTGGAGTGCTTCGCCGAGGCGACTCTCGCTGCCGCCATTGGCGGCGATCAGGCTGCGCAACAAGGGAACCCACGCCAGCGCCGCAAGCAACAACACAATGCCGTAAACCGCGGTGGGTACCGGTGCAGGCGCCGGATGCGATTCGTTCAACCAACTGGTGGCGAACGGAAACATCGACAGCCAGAACAGGAAGAACAAGTTGGCCCACAACACCTTGCCGTTCACATGGCTGACCATCTGCAACATGTGATGATGATTGTTCCAATAGATTCCGACATAGGCAAAGCTCAACACGTAACTCAGGAACACCGGCAGGTCGGCAAGCAATGCATGCCACGTGGCATCGCGGGGCAGCTTCAGCTCAAGCACCATGACGGTGATGATCACCGCGATCACGCCATCGGTGAATGCTTCCATCCTGCCCTTGTGCATGTGACGCTACGCCAGTCGGCCGCTATGCGGCCTGTCAGTCGGCAGAGCTGCCGAAACGGTCAAGCCGGCCTGCGGCCTGCAAAGTCGACGACTGCGTCGCCTGCAAATAGTAAAACGAAAACCAAGCCTCATGTGCGGAGGTGAATGCGTTGAGATTTAACGAGCGAGGCAAGCATGGCTTGCAAGTGCTCGAATTCGTCAAGCAACGATTCCACATGGTCAGCAAAACCAAGATTCGCGGCAATCCGAAGTTGCGTGTCCAATTCGGATAGCGAGCCTCTGGCGATCATCAGGAACTGGATGAATTCCTTTCTGCTTCCACGCGCCGCCCCTTCGGCTATGTTGGAGGGCACGCTCACCGCTGCTCTGCGCATCTGCGCAATCAACCCAAAGCGTTCTGTATCCGGGAACGCACGAGTCACTTTGTATAGCCTCGTCACCATTGCCATAGCGTCTTGCCATACACGCAAATCATGATGCGGACGAGACATGTTTCCCCCTTTACAGCGGGCCGGACTTGTCCGGCCCGCGACTTCACTCTTTACCTTTTACGGCTTCTGATCGTCCTTCACCTCGGTGAACTCGGCATCCACCACATCATCCGGCGACGCGCTGCCACCGCCCGGCGCCTGTTGCTGCGAAGCGCCCGCTTGCGGACCGGCTTGCGCACCTCCGGCCTGAGCCGCCGCGAGCAGCGACTGCGCGGCTTCCTCGACCTTGGCAATGCGAGATTCGATCGCGTCCTTGTCGTCACCCTTCATTACTTTTTCGAGTTCCGACAATGCTTCCTCGACGCGGCCGATGACATCGCCGCCAACCTTGCCGCCGTGCTCCTTGATGGCCGAACGCGTGGCATGCACCAACTGGTCGGCCTTGTTGTGGACAACGACCAGCTCCTGGAACTTCTTGTCTTCCTCGCGATGGGTTTCGGCATCGGTCACCATCTGCTGGATCTCTTCCTCGGACAGGCCGGAACCCGCCTTGATCTCGATGCGCTGTTCCTTGCCGGTGTTCTTGTCCTTGGCGGTGACGTGCAGGATGCCGTTGGCGTCGATGTCGAACGACACCTCGACCTGCGGCATGCCGCGCGGCGCGGCCTGGATGCCGGCGAGGTCGAACTTGGCCAGCGACTTGTTGAATCGGGCCTGGTCGCGCTCGCCCTGCAGCACGTGCACGGTCACGGCGCTCTGGTTGTCCTCGGCAGTCGAGAACACCTGCGAGGCCTTGGTCGGGATCGTGGTGTTCTTGTCGATCAGCTTGGTCATCACGCCGCCCAGCGTCTCGATGCCCAGCGACAGCGGAGTCACGTCCAGAAGCAGCACGTCCTTGACGTCGCCCGAGAGCACGCCGCCCTGGATCGCCGCGCCCACCGCGACAGCTTCGTCGGGGTTCACGTCCTTGCGCGGATCCTTGCCGAAGAAGTCCTTGACGGCTTCCTGGACCTTGGGCATGCGGGTCTGGCCGCCGACCAGGATCACTTCGGAAATATCGGACACGCGCAGATTGGCGTCATTCAACGCCGTGCGGCACGGATCGATGGTGCGCTTGACCAGGTCTTCCACCAACGCTTCGAGCTTGGCGCGGGTCAGCTTGATGTTGAGGTGCTTCGGACCGGAGGCATCGGCCGTGACGTACGGCAGGTTGACTTCGGTCTGGTGTGCGGACGACAACTCGATCTTGGCGCGTTCGGCGGCGTCCTTCAGGCGCTGCAGCGCAAGTGGGTCGTTGCGCAAGTCCACGCCCTGGTCCTTCTTGAACTCATCGACCAGATAATCGATCACGCGCTTGTCGAAGTCCTCGCCGCCCAGGAATGTGTCGCCGTTGGTGGCCAGCACCTCGAACTGTTTTTCGCCATCGACTTCGGCGATCTCGATGAGCGACACGTCGAAAGTGCCGCCGCCGAGGTCGTACACGGCGATCTTGCGGTCGCCGCCGCCCTTGTCCAGGCCGTACGCCAGCGCTGCCGCGGTCGGCTCGTTGATGATGCGTTTGACTTCGAGGCCAGCAATCTTGCCCGCGTCCTTGGTGGCCTGGCGCTGCGAATCATTGAAGTACGCCGGCACCGTGATCACGGCGTCGGTGATCGTCTCGCCGAGGTAATCCTCGGCGGTCTTCTTCATCTTCATCAGCACCTTGGCGGAAATTTCCGGGGGCGCCATCTGCTTGCCGTCGGAGGTCTCCAGCCAGGCGTCACCATTGGAGTGCGCCATGATCTTGTACGGAACGATGTCGAGATCCTTCTGCACCTCCGCGTCGGTGAACTTGCGGCCGATCAGGCGCTTCACCGCGTAGAAGGTGTTCTTGGGATTGGTGACGGCCTGGCGCTTGGCCGGCGCACCGACCAGCACTTCGCCATCCTTCGCGAATGCGACGGTGGACGGCGTGGTGCGGTCGCCTTCGGCGTTCTCGATCACGCGGGTCTTGTTGCCCTCCATGATCGCGACGCACGAGTTGGTCGTGCCAAGGTCGATACCGATGATTTTGCTCATGTTCCAGCTCCTGGATGTTTGCGGCCTAGGGGCCAAGAGAATCTTGATTACAAACTGGGGGTTGGCGGCGCTATCTCAAGGATAAAACCGGGATAAAACCGGGGTCAGAGTCGACTTTCGGTCACACCTGCAACAACACCAGCTCCTGCGCGAAAGTCGACTCTGACCCCATGATGTCCGCCATGATGTCCGCGCAGTCGCGGCCATGGGCTGCTCCTACGAATCTTTCGCGACGGCGACCAGCGCCGGACGCAACAGACGCCCGTTCAGCACGTAACCCTTCTGCATCACGCTGACTACCGTGCCGGGCGCCGCAGCGGGCGCATCAACCAGGCTGACCGCGTGGTGGCGTTCGGGATCGAGCGGCTGGCCCACCGGGTCGATCTGTTGCAGGCCACTGCTTTCGGCGATCTTCAACAACGACTTCAAGGTGAGGTTCAAACCCTCCCGCATCGCGGCGACGTCGGCGGTTTCAACGGACAATCCGCTTTCAAGACTGTCATAGACCGGCAACAGGTCACGCAACAATTTTTCGTTGGCGAACTTGAGGCTCTGTTCCAGATCGCGCTGCATGCGCTTGCGCTGGTTTTCGAGATCGGCGCGCTCGCGCAACAGGGTTTCGCGCATGCCTGCAAGGTTGGTCTCGGCCTCGGCAAGCTGGCGGCTCAAGGTTTCCAGCTCGTCCGCGTTCACCTCGTCCCGGGATTCCTGCCGGCTCTCGTCCTGCGGCTTGGATTCCGGCGATTCCTTCGAATTCGTCATGCTGGTTCCTCGCAATGGAAACTTGCGATCGTCCCTGACCACGAGAATCAAAAGCCGCCATCCGTGGCCGCGATTTGCACAAAAGTCACCCCCGGTGCACAACCCGTTCGAGGTCGCAAAAACCGGGGCGCAACAGGGAAGTTATGTGGCCGGGGTACCGCTATTCAAGGCGTCGGTGAGCAACCGCGCGGTCGCCTGCACCACCGGAATTACCGAATGATAAGCCATCCGGGTGGGTCCTATCACCCCGATCGCACCCAGCACGTGCCCTTCGCCACCGTATGGAGCGCTGACCAAGCTGTAACCCTTGAGCGGCTCGAAGCCGGCTTCCTCGCCGATGAACAGGCGCACCCCCGGCGAACGCGCGCAACCTTCCAGCAACGCCAGCAACTCGCGCTTGTGCTGGAAAGCCTCGAACAGTTCGCGCAGGCGCTCCATCTGCGTGCCTTCTTCCCCGGACATCAGGTTGGTCTGACCGCTGACCAGCATGTCCGATTCCGGTGCTGGCGCAAAGGTCTCGGCAGCGACCTCGACCGCAGTATCGAGCAGACGGTTGAGTTCACTGCCTGCGGCGCGCAGATCGGCCAATACCTGCGCACGGATTTCTTCCAGTCGCAGCCCGACGTAATGCGTGTTCAGGAAATTGGCCGCGTGCTCCAGTGCCCGCGCGTCGAGCTGTTGCCGCAAATTGAGCACGCGGTTCTGTACTTGCCCATCGGCGAACACCAGGATTGCCAGCACCCGCCGCGTGTCGATCGTCACGAATTCGATCTGTTTCAGCGGCGCATCGGCTGCACCCGGCACCGTCACCAATCCAACGAAGTGGGTCATCGCCGACAACAGCGTAGATGCGTTGCCCAGCAACTCGCGCGGCGTCACCAGCTCGCGCGGCAGTTCGCGCCGGATCTGCCTGACCGCGCCACGCGGCAACGGCTTCAGTTCCAGCAGGCTGTCCACGAACAGGCGCAGGCCGCTCACGGTGGGGATGCGGCCCGCCGAGGTATGCGGCGAGGCGATCAGGCCCAGTTCTTCCAGGTCCGACATGATGTTGCGGACGGTCGCCGGGCTCACGTCCAGCCCCGCCGAACGCGACAACGTTCGCGAGCCCACCGGCTGGCCCTCTTCCAGATATTGCGCGATCAAGGTGCGCAACAACTGGCGGGCTCGGGGATCGAGTGGGTGCTGGCGGCGGCTCTCAGGCATGCAGGGGCTTGTGTGGTCCACGTATCAATACGGGTGAACGGGCGGGAATGCAAGAAGCAGAGGATAAGGGACCGGGACTCGGGACAATGGAACAACCTCAACGTCATTCCGGGGCCGCGTCCCGGCATCATCGGACGCGGAACCCGGAATCCATTTTGATCTGCTGTTCTTTCACAATCAAAATGGATCCCGGCTTTCGCCGGAATGACGACGGAACTCTTCGCGCTCGAATACAATTTTCCCAATGCTCACCCATCTTTCCGTCCGCAACTTCGCCGTGGTGGAAGCCACCGAAATCGATTTCGGCCCCGGCCTCACCGTGGTGACCGGCGAAACCGGCGCCGGCAAGTCACTGCTGGTCGATGCGTTGCTGTTGCTGTCGGGCGCACGCGCCGACGCAGGCATGGTGCGTGCGGGCTGCACCCGCGCGGAACTCGAAGCCGAGTTCGATTTGTCCGGGGCCGGAGGCGCGCGTGCATGGATCGAGGAGCAGGCTCTGGACGACGAGGATGGCGCCTGCCGGATACGCCGCGTGATCGCCGCGGAAGGCGGCTCGCGCGCGTGGATCAATGGGCGTGCGGCTTCCCTGGCGCAGTTGTCGGAGTTCACGGCATCGCTGGTCGAAGTCCACGGCCAGCACGAACATCAGGCGCTGCTCGACCGCGCCGCGCAACTGCGGATGCTGGATGCGTTCGGCCATTGCGGCGAAGCCGCGACGCAGGTGCGCGAACTCGCGCTGCGCTTTCGTGACCTCGCACTGCGCGAACGCGAACTTTCCGGCGGCGAGGATCGCGAGGCGCGCATCGCGCTGCTGCGCCACGAAGTCGCGGAACTGGAACGCTGGGCGCTGCCGCCGGACGAGCTCGCCGATCTGGAAACGCGTCATCAACGCCTCGCCAACGCCGGCAGGCTCGCCGAAGGCGCCTCCGGCATTGCCGAGCTGCTGGATGGAGATGGCGAATTCACCGCGACACGCGTGATCGGGCGCGCCCATTCCGAACTGGAACGCTTGGCCGAACTCGATCCGTCACTGCGGGCCGCACTCGAACTGCTGGACACCGCCGGCATCCAGCTTGGCGAAGCGGCGGACATGCTTGCCCGTTACGCGCAGGATCTCGATCTCGACCCGGAACGTTACACCGAGGCGGACGCGCACCTGACCGCGCTGCACGATTTGTCGCGCCGCCATCGCGTTGCGGTTGCCGAGCTGCACGCGTGTGCGGCGACCCTGCACGAGGAATTGCAATCATTGGAAGGCGCCGGCGATGCCTTGGCCAGGCTCGCGATCGAGCGCAAGCAATGCCTCACCGATTACGCCGCCGCTGCCGATGCGTTGTCGAAACAACGCAACGTCGCCGCCAAGCGACTCGGCAAATCCGTCACGGCATTGATGGGCGAACTCGGCATGGCCGGCGGTTCGTTCGCGGCCGATCTGCAATCACAATCAGGCGATGATCCCGACGCCCAGGGTCGCGAACGCTGCGAGTTCACGGTCAGCGCCAATCCGGGCATGCCACTGCGACCGTTGCGCAAAGTGGCCTCGGGCGGTGAGCTCTCGCGTATCGGGCTGGCCATCGAAGTGGCTGCACTGGGCAGCGACGCTACTGGCACCATGGTGTTCGACGAAGTCGACGCCGGTATCGGCGGCGCAGTCGCGGAAGTGGTGGGCGCAAAA
>JBOHYW010000076.1:0-16154 GCA_050738155.1 Rhodanobacteraceae bacterium | reverse complement strand
GCTCTGGCCCACGCGCAGACCCAGCAGCGCACTGCCGACCGGCGCCAGCACCGAAATCAGGCCAGCATCTGCATCCGCGTCTTTCGGATACACCAGCGTCAGCGTGTAGTGTTTGCCGTTGGATTCGTCTACGCAATCAGCCGAAGAATTCATGCTGACTACATCGTGTGGCATGGCCGCGGGCTCGACGATCTCGGCCCGGTCGAATTCCGCGCGCAGTCTTTCCGCCGCTTGCGAATCACGCTGTGTGGTTGCTTCCAGCAGCGCCTCGATGCGTTCGACATCGAGGCGGGAAAGGGTGATCGGCGAGGGCTTGTCCATGTCAGTTTTTCTTGGGGGTCTTGCCTGCAACATAGCGAGGCCGCGGTGTTTTCTCAATGGGCGACGCTGGCAGGGTGGCAGGATCGAGCAACGCGGGTGGAAGATGCTTGAACACATCGGCCAGTTGCAGCAGGAATCCGCCCATCGCCGAACTGCGGCGCCAGAACATCGCGATACGACGGCTTGGCGCGTGGCGGCGGAACGGCGTCAGGTGCACGTTGCCGGTGTGCGCGATCGGCGGTTGCACCGCGAGTACGGGTAGCAGGGTGACGCCGACGTTGGCAGCGACCATCTGGCGCAGCGTTTCGAGGCTGGTGGCGCGAAAGCCCTGCCTTTCGTCGGCGCCGGACATGCGGCACACCTCCAGCGCCTGATCGCGCAGGCAGTGGCCGTCTTCCAGCAGCAACAGGTGTTCGTCCTCGAGGTCGGCGAGTTTCAGAAGCTTGCGCCCGGCCAGTGGGTGCGCGTCAGGTGCAGCCAGCAGGAACGGTTCCTCGAACAGGAATTCCGCGTGCAGGGTGTCGTCGTGCACCGGCAGCGCGAGGATCGCCGCGTCAAGTTTGCCTTCGCGCAGGCGTTGCACCAGCTCCGGGGTCTTTTCCTCGACCAGCAACAGCTCGAGCCGCGGGAAACGCTCACGGATCGTGGCCATCACGTGCGGCAGCAGGTAAGGGCCGAGCGTGGGAAAAATGCCGAGCCGCACGGTGCCGGCTTCCGGGTCGCTGTCGCGGCGTGCGATGCGCTTGATCTGTTCGACTTCATTCAGGATTTCGCGAGCGCGCGCGACGATCTGTTGGCCGGATTCAGTCAGCAATACTTTGCGTGGTGTGCGTTCGACCAGCGTCACGCCCAGTTCGTTCTCCAGTTTCTTGATCTGGGTGGACAGGGTTGGCTGGCTCACGAAGCTGGCTTCGGCGGCATGGCCGAAGTGCTTGTGATCGGCGAGGGCGACGAGGTAGTGGAGGTCTCTCAGATTCATATTTTCATATTGTGTGCGATTGTCCCTGATCGCTGCGGTATGGGTGTGCCGATCTCGTGATCCGCTCGTCTGTGAAGCCCCAGAGCGGCCTTCCATAGCCTGACTTTCCACAACAGCCGCTTCGATCGGACTGTCAATATACAGTACCTATCGTTTGCATTTCAACAATCAATTTGAGTAATGATTGGGAACGCCTTATCTTGAGCGGTGAACGGCGCCGTGCGTCGTTGGTCAAACCCATTCAACCATCCAAAAGGAGCTTCCCATGCTGACCGTTGGCAACAATTTCCCGCACTTCAACCTCAAGGCCACCGTGTCGATCGAGAGCCTGGACAAGGCCTTCACCGACATCGACAACAACACCTACAAGGGTAAATGGACGTGCGTGTTCTTCTATCCGAAGGACTTCACCTTCGTGTGCCCGACCGAGATCAAGGGCTTCGCCGACCTCGACGCGCAATTCCAGGATCGCGATTGCCAGATCCTCGCCGCCAGCACCGACTCCGAGTTCGTGCACATGGCTTGGCGCAAGGACCACAAGGACCTGCGCGAGCTGCCGTTCCCGATGCTGGCCGACATCAACAAGGACCTGACCCGCGCACTCGGCATCCTCGACGAGGAAGGCGTGGCCAAACGCGCCGCGTTCCTGGTCGACCCGGAAGGCGTGATCCGTTTCGTGTACGTCACCGAAGGTTCGGTGGGCCGCAATCCGGCGGAAGTGCTGCGCGTGCTCGATGCGCTGCAGACCGATGAACTGTGCCCGTGCAACTGGAACAAGGGCGAGGAAACCCTGAAGGCTGCGTAATCCAAAAGCCCTCCCCTTCAAGGGGAGGGTTGGGTGGGGATGGGTTACTGCCGACGCAATACACCATCCCCATCCCGGCCTTCCCCCTTGAAGGGGAAGGAGAAAAGCACCGAGACCGGACTGAAACGGAGAACCAAGATGTTTCTCGATCAACTGAAATCACAACTTCCGAGCTACGCCAAGGATCTTCGCCTCAACCTCGAATCGGTGTTGAGCGAAGGCGGCGCACCCGGTTTGTCACAGAAGCAGATTGCGCTGGTGGCGCTGGCGTCCGCGATTGCATCGCGCCACGCGCCGTTGACCGAAGCGCTGGCGCAATTCGCCTCGCAGCATGCCGACGAAAAGGAACTCGATGGTGCCCGTACCGCCGCCGCGGTGATGGGCATGACCAACATCTACTACCGTTTCCTGCATCTGGTCGAAAACGAGGAATATGCAACCCTGCGTGCCGGCCTGCGCATGAACGCGATCGCCAACCCCGGCGGCGACAAGATCGATTTCGATCTCGCGTCGGTCGCCGTGTCGGCGATCAACGGCTGCGGTAGTTGCGTGGCTTCACACGAACGCGCCTTGCGCAAGCACGGCGTTGCCGCGCAAGCGGTACAGAGCGCGGCGCGCATCGCATCGGTTGTCCACGCCGTGGCGGTGGCGCTGGAACAGGCGGCGCCCGCCGCGGGCAACGCGCGTACCCAGCAAGCAGCGTGACCGCTGTCATGGTCGCTTGCGATTGCGGCCACGCTTGTTGATCACGCCACGTTTGCCGCGCGTGGCGGCGTCCGCAGGAGCCTGGCTTGAAGTCAGCGATGGCCCGCTGTAACCAATGAACTGTTGACGCAAGTTGGTGATCTGTTCGATGCGCGCGTACACGGCGTCGCCGCATTCGTGGATCACCGAGTTCAACAACAGGCTGAACAGGCTGCTGAAGGCGCCGAACGCGTGCCACGGACGGTAGCCGTCGATCGGCAGCATCAACACGTGCGGCGTCAATTGGCGTGCCCAATAGCATTGGGTGTCGGTCATGATGATCAACGGGATGCCGCGTGCGGCCACTTCCTCGGCCAACACGCGGAAATGCCGGGAATAGCGTCGCTGTTCGATCAGCACCACGCAACTTTTCGCGGTGGAATCGACCAGCAGTTCGGCATAGGCGCCATCCGTTCCCGACGCGAACGTGACGCGTGGCCGGATCTGCTGCAGCAGAGTGGCGAACGCCTGGCCGAGAAAACGTCCGAGTTGGAAGCTGGCAACCGCTACCCGGTCCGCCGACGCCAGCAGGTGCACAATGGCCTGCCATTCCTCGCCTTTGGCCAGGGCATGGGCCTCGGACAGGGCGCGGATTTCCGCTTCGAGACGCTCGGTGGTGGTGCCAGGGTTTTCCGATGACGCGGGATTGCGGTACAGCTTCAGCCACGCGGTGTCGCCGCGCAGTTCCTGCTTCATCTCGTCGACGCCCGCGTAACCGAGTTTGCGCAGGAAACGTCCGACCGTCATCGCGCTCACGCCCACGCGCTGTCCGAGCGACGCCGCGGTTTCGAACGGTATGCCATCGAGGTGGTCGAGCAGGTAAGCCGCGATCCGTTGCTCGGACGCAGTAAATGTCCGCCAACGGTTCTTCAGCTTGTTTTGGAGGTCCATGGTCATCGTCGTGCGATTATCGAATAACGCCGGCCGTTTCGCGAAATCCGCCGATTGCGCGGGTGTCAGCTCGCGGGCGTCCTCGGCCCGCCCCACACGTCGTCGGCACACCAGATCATTCCATTCTCGTAACGGGCCGGCGGTGAGTGTTCGTCACGCATGCAAATCGGTCCATCCAGATCGACCACCGCGCAGCGCTGGCCGATCACGAATGCGGGCGCCATCGCCAGCGACGAGCCGCCCATGTTGCCGACCATCAACTCGAAACCGAGCGCATGTGCCTGCCGCGCCATTGCCAGGGCTTCGGTGAGGCCGCCGCATTTGTCCAGCTTGATGTTGATGGTGCCGACGCGGCCAACCAGTCGTTCCAGGTCGGCATGATCCTGCACGCTTTCGTCGGCGGCGAGGCGAATCGGACTGTCGAGGCCATCCAGCCAGTCTTCCTTGCCGACCGGGAACGGTTGCTCGACCAGCGCTACGTGCATCTGTTGCAGTGCCGGCAGCAAGCGTGCGAATGATTCGCGGGTGAACCCCTGGTTGGCATCGACCATGATCCAGGCATCGGGCCGCGCTGCGCGCACGGCCTGCACGCGCTCGGGGTTGCGGTCGTCGTCGGTCAACTTGAGTTTGAGCGCGCGCGCATCAGCGAAGTCGTGCGCCGCATCGGCCATGTCGGAGGGTTCGCCAGCGCCGATCGTGTAGGTCGTCAGCAACGGTCGCGGCGGGTCCGTCCCGGCCAACTTCCACACCGGCTGGTTGCTGCGCTTGGCTTCCAGATCCCATAGCGCACAGTCGAGCGCGTTGCGCGCGCCGCCCGCGGGCAACAGGTCCAGCAGGTCCTCACAGCTGACGCCGTGCTCGATGCGCCCGCGCAGGGCTTCGACCTGTGCCAGCATCGCGGCCGGGGTGTCGTGGTGGTAGTAGACACCTTCGGCTTCGCCGCGACCGGTGCAGCCATCTTCGTCCAGGCTGACCACCAGCGCTTCGACCTCGGTAAACGTGTAGCCGGTGATGTGGAACGGCGCGTTCAGATGCCGACTCTCGATCACGGCTTGCAACTGCAGGCGGCCGTGCTGCTGGTTGTTCATGTCATTTCCTTGTTGTCATGTGAAGACCTGCGTCGTCGGCGATCAAAACCGCACGCTGAAGCTGATCAGCCCGAATGCCACGATGAACCACGCGAGATAAATCGCCGCGCACGCCAGCAGGATTTCGCCGGCGCGGACCCACCGGCTGCGCCGCGGCGACAGCCACGCGCAGGCCGCATTCACGATGATGGCCAACGTGCCGAGCAACGCCAGTACGCCCAAGGTGTAAAGCAGATACAACCATGGAATCAGCGTCCCGCGCACCAGCAGGAGGATGTTGGTCGACGCGCAGGCGATCAGCAGCAGCCAGCCGAATATCAAGATGACCAGTACGAGCGCACCGACGCGCGAGGCAATGCGCGTACGGGCCTGGATTCGGGGCAATGCCAATCGCTGGCGGTAGTGCCTGCGCACCCGCCAGCCGACCAGCCAGACCAGCAACGTTGCCAGCGCGATCGCGAGGGCCGCTGCAACGCGTGGCGCAAACGTGCCCAGGCCCATCGACGCTGGCAGCCGTTGGAACACGACCACCGGGTTTTCGCTGGTGGCCCAGTAACGAATCCGTCCACCCGAATCGGCGACGAAATCAAGCAGCGTCTGGCCGCCGACTTGCTGGTAATGCAGCGGAGCAATTTCGAGCCAGTGCAGCGGCACACCCGCGTAGTCCGTGAGGTTGGATACCGTCAGCGTGCCGTTCGGAAGCGCGGTCACGTGGCTCTGGTTCAACAATGCGAACAGGTGCAGCGCGCTCTGGTTGCGACGACTCGATTGGTACCAGCCGGCTACGCGTGTGGCATCTTTTTTTGCGCTTGCCAGTGTTGATGGCGACGCTGCCCGGTACGGAAAATAGCGATCGAGGAAGGCCCGGAAAACTGCGCTGCGCACACCATTGACGGCGCCGTTCACGCCCTCGCTGTTGAAGGCCATGAAGATGCCGACGTCGGCGTCCAGCAGCAGATGCAGGTCGCTGTGGAACACCACGGTATCGCCGCCGTGGCCGATGATGCGTTGGCCATTGCGGTTTTCCTGGTAGAAGCCGAGGTCGAACCCGTTCAAACCGGGCGCCGCCGTGTATTGCGGGCTGTGCATCAACTCGGCGGTCTTGGATTGCAGGATGCAGGTGTTGCCGAAACGCCCATCCTGCAACTGGGCGATCATGAAATTCGCCATGTCCATCGCCGAGGATGTCATCGCGCCAGCCGGTGCCGGATTGACCAGTTCGAACGGTTGCGGCTGACCGTTCGGCACACTGGGATAGCCCTTGGCCAACAGCGGAGCCAACTTGGCCGGCAGCGGCTGGACGAACGTCGAGTGGCGCATGTCCAGCGGTTGCAGGATGTGTTGTTTGATGTATTCCGCGAACGGCTCGCCGGAAACACGTTGCACGATGTAGCCGGCGAGGCCGGCGCCGTAGTTGGAGTACGCGACGATCTTGCCGGGTGGAAAGATGCGCGCCGGGACATGCGCTTTCAGGTACTTCCCCAGATTGACGCCGGCCGGCGTCGCCGGCAGCAGGTCGCGGGTAGTGTCTTCGAACCCCGGCGTGTGCGTCATCAGGTCGCGCAGCGTGATCGGCTTGCCGTATTTCGCAGGAATCCTGAAATCGAGATACGCGTTGATGTCGCGGTCGAGATCGAGCTTGCCCTGCTGCACCAGTTGCATCACTGCGGTCCAGGTGAACAACTTCGAGACCGAACCGATCCGGAACAACGTGTTGGCGGCCGACACGGGCGCGCGGGTTTTCAGATCGGCGTAGCCGTAACCCTGCGCGAACAAAATCTTGCCGTCCTTGACGACCACGATCACGCCGCCGGCGATCCCACCTCGCTTGAGCATGTACGGGACCAGGCCGTCGAGGAATGTCGAGAGATCGGCGGCGGTCAACGGTCGCGCTGCTTCATTCGATTGGGTTGCCGCAGGGACATCGGCGGGTGCGGGTGCCGCCGGTTGCAACGGAATCTGCGCCGTTGCAACGCCGGCGCCGCATGCAAACGTCAAAGCCACGACGAATTTCACGAACCGCTTCATGACGATGCCTCGAAAGGCAATGCACTGCGGTGCTTGAACGCCCCTACGATGAGTCCGATCACGAGCCAGCTACCACCGAACAGCAGCGTGGTGCGGTCGAAGCCGCACCATACGAAGGCGACGATTGCGAAGCCCAGTGCGGGGAACACCAGATAGCGCAGGAACTGGCGTCGCCGTTTCTGCTTCACGAAGAAGTACGCGAATACCGTGACGTTGAGCAGCATGAACGCAGTGAGCGCACCGAAATTGACCAATTTCAGCAACAGCTCGGCCGGAACCAGCAACGCCAGCACCAGCGACACCAGCGCGACCAACAACGTCGCGTTCACCGGTGTGCGGAAACGTGGGCTGACGTGCGCTAGGAACGCCGAACCAGGCAGCACGCGGTCGCGGCCCATCGAAAACAGGATGCGCGAAATCGCGGCTTGCGCCGCCATCGCGTTGGCGATACCGGCGGCAACCACGTTGATCACGATCAGCGACAGATACAGCCATTGGCCGCCGACTTCACGGGCGATCTGAAAGAAGCCGAGTTCGGCGTCCAGCGTCTGGTAACCCGGATGCGCCAGCGCGGCGAGGTACGTTTCCCCGATGAAGATCGTGCCGAGCAGCAGCAGCGTGATCAGGATGGCGTTGCCTACAGCCGTGCGCGGATTGCGGGTTTCCTCGGCCAGCGTGCTGATTGCATCGAAGCCGAGGAAGCTCAATACGGCGATCGACGTTGCGGTGGCAATGAAACCATCGTTCATGTGCGCCGGCTGCCAGAACGGCGCGATCGACCAGCCGCCGGCACCGTGGTGGGCGACGAACACGAAATCGATCGCGAACACCACGAATACCAGCAGCGCGATCACCTCGATCGCCAGCAGCGTGAAATGCGCCTTCGCCTGCAAGCGGATGCCGAGCGTGTTGACGAGGGTGTTGATCAGGACGAATGCCACGATCCAGACCCAGCTCGGCACCATAGGTACCAGCCCGCGCAACCACGATGCGCTGAACGCGAAAATCAATGCCGGTATCAGCAAGTAGTCGGCGAGGATCACCCAGCCTGCGATGAAGCCGGCATACGGATGCAGGCCACGTTGCACGTAGGAATACACCGAGCCGGCCAGTGGAAACGCGCGGCTCATCTGCCGGTAGCTGAGCGCGGTGAACAGCATCGCCACGATGCCGACCGCATACACCAGCGGCACCATGCCGAAGCTCTCGCGCGCGACGAACCCGTACACTGCCATCGGCGCGATCGGCACCACGAACAACATGCCGTACACCACCAGTTGCGGCAGTCCCAAGGTGCGGTCGAGCTGCTGGCGATAACCGGTCGCGTTGTCGTCGCTGCCGACCGCATCGCGCGAGTCGGCGTGGTGATGCTCGTGAGGCATGGCGCGGCGTCCCGTCAGAAGTGCGTGTTGAAATTGACGAGGCCGCAGGCGATGATCGCCCAGATCCCGTAAATCGCGCACAGGCCCAGCAACAGTTCGCCCGCGCGCGCCAGCGGGCCGCCCGGTCCGCGCACGATCCGCCACACGGCTTCGAGCACGATCGCGATGGCGCCGAGAATCGCGAACGCACCCAACACATACAACGCGATCAACCAGCCGCCGATGATGCCGAAATGGAACAGCGACAGCGGTTGCGAGAACCAGGTCAGCAGCGCGACCCAGCCGACCACCACCGCCAGTTGCAGGATCACGCCGATGCGCGAAGCCAGCCGCAGTTGGAATTGATATGGGGCGAATGGCAATTTGCGTTTGAAGCGTCGACGCGTGATCGCGCCGCCGATCCAGATCAAGAGCGTCAGCACGAACACGCCAATCGCGGCCTGGGTCAGCGCCGAGAAAGTGCCGTGCGCCAGCCAGCCATGTACCGGCTGGAACAATTCCACCGGCGGGAAATCGTCGGTGACCCACCAACGGATCGAACCATCCCGATTGGCGACGAAGCGCAGCTTCGACTGGCCGTTGACTTCCCGGTAGGTGAGCGGGCCGATTTCGCGCCAGTGTTTCAGCGCTCCGCTCGGGTCCTTCAGCATGCTGACGGTGATGTCGCCGTTCGGAAGCGCGGCCACCTGTACCTGGGTCAGCAGGAACAACAAGCGCAGCGCGCTGTTCTCGCGCCGGCTGGCCCAGTACCAGCCGGCCACGCGTGCCGCGTCGGCCTTGGCGGTTGCGACGGCCGGTTCCGTTGGTAGCGTGTACGGAAAATAGTGGTCGAGGAACCGGTGGAACAACGAAGTGCGGACGATTTCTGCAACGCCATTGGGCGCTTTGCCGGCGCTGTTGAACGACATGAAGATGCCGATGTCCTTGCCCGGCAAAAGGTGCAAATCAGAATGGAACGCCTCGGTATCGCCGGCGTGGCCGATGATGGTGAGGCCGTTGCGGTTTTCCTGATAGAAGCCGAAGTCGTAACCGTTGATGCCGGGCGCGGCGCTGTAGTGATGCGAGTGCATCAATTTCACGGTCGCGGGCGGCAGCACCGAGGCGTCATCGAATTGGCCGCCCTGCAATTGCATGAGCATGAAATTCGCCATGTCCGTGGCGGTCGAGGTGAACGAACCCGCGGGCCACGCCTGCACCGGTTCGAACGGCACGATGGTTTTGCCGGTGGCAGTGATGTAGCCGGTTGCGAGGTCGGGCTTCAGCGCATCCGGCAGCGGTTGCGCGAAGGTCGAATGCGCCATGTCGAGCGGCTTCAGGATGTGCTGTTCGACATAATCATTGAACGGTTCGCCCGACACGCGCTGCACGATGTAACCGGCGAGCGTCGCGCCGTAGTTGGAATACGCCACCACCTTGCCGGGCGGGAAGATGCGCGGCGGCAGGTGCTTGACCAGGTACTCGCGCAGCGGCGCCAGTTGTTTGGGCGACGGCGCCATCAGGTCGTCGATCGCTTCGGCGAAGCCGGGCGTCATCGTCATCAGATCCCGCATCGTGATCGGCTTGCCGTATTTCGGCGGGATCTTGAAATCGAGGTATTGGTTGACGTCGGCGTCGAGATCGATCTTGCCGGCGGCGACCAGTTGCATCACCGCTGTCCAGGTGAACAGCTTGGAGACCGAGCCGATCCGAAACAGCGTCTTGTCGGCGACCACCGGCGTGCGTTTGGCGACGTTCGCGTAACCGTAGCCCTGCGTGAAGATCAGCTTGCCGTCTTTCACTACCGAGATCACGCCGCCGGCGATGTCGTTGCGCTTCAGCATGTACGGCACGAGGCCTGCAAAGAACGTGCGCAGGTTTTGCGCATCGACTGCCGGCGTTGCGGGTGCGCTGGGCGCAACCGATGTAGCCGTTGCGGTGGTCGCCGGTTGCGCGGCCGTGGACGCACTGACTGGCACGCCTGGCACGGATGGCGGTGGCGCCGCGAGTCCGCAAGGTGCCACCATCACGAGAGCGAGGAATATTTTGGCCATGAACGCGTTGCTGAACATCCGGCGATTGAACATCAGGCTTCCTCCTGCAGCGTGGTGATGCTGGGCTTGGTGCAGTGCAAGAAATCTTCCGTCGTCATTCCGGCGAAAGCCGGAACCCAGTGTCTCTTGCCTAAAAGCAATCTGTCCGCAAAGAACGCAAATGAACGCAAAGAAGATCTGATTGGGTTTCTCTTCGCGTGCTTGGCGTCCTTCGCGGATGAAAGAAAATGTAGGTTGGGCTGACGCCGGCTTTATCGGCGGAAGCCCAACGTGTCCGCGTGCTGCGTTGGGCTTCCCCCGGATCAAGTCCGGGGTCAGCCCAACCTACTCTGCGTGGCGCGAGTATTTCGGGATGACGAGCAAAATCAGAGACTCCTCAAAAATTGACGCTCGCGGTGATGCCGAACAGCCGCGGCATCACATAGGTGGCCGAGTATGGACTCGCGGTCGGGTCGGTGGTTTCGAACGACAACATCGTGACGCCACGGCTGTTGGTGGCGTTCTTCACGTAGGCACCAAAGCTCCATGCGCCGTAGTCGAGACCGGCGTGCAGATCCAGCACCTTGAACGACGGCAAGTTGTAGCGCGCGTCGGGGACGGACTGGAAATCGGTCTCGCGCGCGCCTGTGTAGCCGTAGTTGCCGCCCAGGTAGCCCGACCAACCATTGCCGATCGGGAACACGTATTCGGCGCCCAGGTTCGCGTTCCAGCGTGGCACGTAGGGCAGGCGATCGCCGCTGAATCCGACCAGGCCCGTCGGGGTGTCGCGGGTGAGGACGGCGTCGGTCCATGCGGCGTTCGCGGTCAACGTCAAACCCTCGACCGGGCGGTATTGCAAGGCTGCCTCGAGGCCCTGGCTCTTGGCCTTGCCGCCGTTGCTCAGGAAGCCGATGCCGGCGACGTTGGATTCGAGCTGGATCTGGCTCCAGTCGATGTAGAACGCATCGACGTCGAAGGTCATCTTGTGTTGCAGCAGGGTGGTCTTCAAACCGACTTCGTAATTCACCAGCTTGTCGGGCCCGAACGTGACCGGCGCACCCAGGCCTGGCGGCACCCCCACGTTCGGTCCGCCGGGCCGGAACCCGGAGGCGACCCGCGCGTACAACAACGTGTTGTCGCTGAGCTTGAACGACGGGTTGACCAGGTAAGTGGTCGGTGTGTCGGCGCCGTTGGTCGTGAAGTCGGACGGCCCGACCAGCAGTCCGTTGCCGGTCTGCGTGTACTGCGTTTTGTCATGCGTGTAGCGCACGCCCAGCAACACATCGAAACGCGGCGTGAAGTGCCAGGTGATGTCGCCGTAGCCGGCCCACTCGGTGAAGGTCGCGGGACCGAGGTTCAGGTCGGCCAGCGTCGGCAACGCGATCGGTGTGCCCGTGGTCGCGTCGAAACTCAACACGGTTTCGCCGTAACGACTTTGTTCGTGCGTATAGAACAGGCCGACCCGCCATTCCAGGCGCTGCGTCGAGGGCGATTGCAGACGGATTTCCTGGGTGGCCTTGCGCTGGCTGACGGGCGTGTGTTCCGAAAAACCCACGTTGGGCAGGCCGAGCATCGGCCCGAGCAGCGGGGCGTAGGCATCGGTCAAGTCAAAGTTCTGGTCGAGATCGAGCTTGTCGTAACTGCTGGTCACGATCAGGTTGGCCCAGCCGAAGTCGGCCTTCAGGGTTGCGTTGTAGAGCCGGTAACCGACATTGAACTGCCCGGTGCCGGGCGGGTGTTTGTTCTCGTAACGACCATAGATTGGCTGCAGCGTGTGCGGATCGACGTCCACGCCGCCGTTGGCGAGTCCAGGGCTGTCGAGGTTCTGGAACAATCCGGATACGCGCAGCGACACGCGCTGGTTGGGCGTCCACATCAATTGCACGCGCCCGCCGCTGACCTTGGTCTTGTTGACGTCGGATTCGCCCTTGCCGATGTCGTCGATGTAGCCGGGATCGTGGCGCTTGTACACGTTGGCGCGCACGGCCAGCTTGTCCTTGACCAGTGGCGCGTTGACCATCGCGCGCGCGCCGAAACCGTCGCCACCGTTGCTGACGCTGGTGCCATCGAGTTGCAGCCTTCCCGAATACCGTGTGGCATCGGGTGGCCGTGTCACGAACTTGACCAACCCGCCCAGCGTGTTGGAACCGTAAAGCGTACCTTGCGGACCGCGCAGCACTTCGACCCGTTCCAGGTCGGAGGGGTCGATGTCGGGCGTCAGCAGGCCGCCGATGGCATACACGGTGCTGGAGCCGAACGGCGTCTCGTCGATGTAGGTGCCGACACTCGCATTGGGTTGGCGCGAACCCGAGGTGATGCCGCGTATCACGATTTGCGTCTGGCCGTCGCCGCCGGAAATCAGGTCGACGCCGGGAAGCCGGGTCAGGTAATCACCGAAATCGGTGGCGTTCATTTTTTCGAGCTGGTAACCGCCCAGCACCGACACCGCCATCGGCACGTCCTGGATGTTCTGGCTGCGCTTGTTGGCGGTGACGATGATGGTTGGCAACACGGTGACCGCGTCGGTCGTTGCAGATGATTTCATGGCCCCCTGATCGGGCGGCGGCGCTGCATTTTGTGCGTGCGCCAGTGGCACACCCAGCAGTGCCGCGGCGATCGCGGCCGAAAGACGTATCGACAACCCATTCCGCTTGCTGTTCATGGCCACCCTCCGGCAACGTAATGAATCGAACCGGGCAATCGAGCCGGCGCAGTGATTGTTACTAAAATCACACAATGTTGTCAATGTTATTTTAATATCAATAGCGGTCTTTCGCAAAATGTCGATATCGCAGTCATGGGCCGCTCCCACAACGGCGCCGTAGGTTGGGCTGACGCCGGCTTTATCGGCGGAAGCCCAACATCGTCCGACGTTGCGTTGGGCTTCGCAGGGCTCAGCCCAACCTGCATCGCTGCGGTGGGAGCACGCCATGCCCGCGACTCCGGTTGTGCAACAATCCATCCGCCATGGCGGAATACCCACCTTTCGTCACTTGCCAGGTGCCGTTTGTCGTGCTGGACTTGCACGTTGTCCCTCGGCGAAGGAGTTGAGTCCGATGCGCATGATCCCTGCGGTAGCGGTGGCGGGCTTGCTATTGTTGGCGGGTTGCAGTTCGCAATCCAATACGAACAAGTCGTCGGCGGTGGCATCCGCCCCGGCCTCTGCGTCGAGCGCGACGCTCGCCTCTGCATCCAAGGCGCCGTTGACCCGGCTGCCGGATTGGGCGGTTCCGGAATCCTACGATCTTGCGATCAAGAGCGATCCCGACAAAACCAGTTACAGCGGCACCGTCACGATTGCGGTGGATTTGAAGAAGGCCTCGGACCACCTCTGGCTGCATGGCAAGGATCTCAAGGTTTCGTCGGTCACGGTCACTGATGCCAAGGGCAATGCGCACACCGGCAAATACGACGGCGCGGTCACCCAGGACGCCGAGCAGGCCGGCGTCGCGCGCGTGGATTTCGGTACCACGCTGCAACCGCAGAAGATCAATCTGAAATTCGATTTCACGGCGCCGTACAACCAGACCCTGCAGGGTTACTACAAGGTCGTGTTCGCGGGCAACGCCTACGCGATGACCCAGATGGAACCGATCAGCGCGCGACTCGCTTTCCCGTGCTTTGACGAGCCCGGCTTCAAAGCGCCGCTGACCCTGTCGCTGACGATTCCCGATGCGGACAAGGCGGTAGCCAATTCCGAGGAAACCAAAAATACTCCGGCCGGCAAGGGCTGGAAGACCGTCACGTTTGCCGCCACCAAGCCGCTTCCGACTTACTTGTATGCATGGATGGTCGGCCCGTGGGACATCGTGCAAGGCCCGACGATTCCGGCGACCAAATGGCGTTCGACGCCGGTGCCGCTGCGTGGCATCGCGACCAAGGGCAATGGCGACAAGCTGAAGCGCGCGCTTCAGATGGCACCCGCGATCATTGAACACGAAGAGGATTACTACGGCTTCGGCTATCCATTCGGCAAGCTCGATCTCGCGGCGCTTCCGGACTTCTCGGCTGGCGCGATGGAAAACGCGGGACTCATCACTTATCGCGACTTCCTGTTGCAACTGGACAACAACGCGTCGCCGCGCCAGGTGCGCAGCGTATTCAATGTCGAGGCGCATGAAATGGCGCACCAGTGGACCGGCGACACGGTCACCCTGGATTGGTGGAACGACATCTGGTTGAACGAGGCTTTCGCCACCTGGATGCAGCAGAAGGTCGAGGGCGAAATCCATCCCGACTGGCACGCCCATCTCGGTCGCATCGGTGGCGGGCAGGGCGCGATGCACATGGACAGCCTGGCCAGCGCGCGCATGATCCGCCAGCCGATCACCGGCAATGGCGACATCGAAACCGCGTTCGACGGCATCACCTACCAGAAGGGTGCCGCGGTCATCGGCATGTTCGAGAATTTCGTCGGACCCGACGTATTCCAGCAGGGCATGCGCGCGTACATCCAGGCGCACAAGTTCGGCAACGCCGACGCTGATGATCTGGTCAACGCGATCGCCACCGCCGCCGGCAAGGGCGACGCGTTCAAGCATGCGTTCAAGAGTTTCCTCGACCAGAACGGCGTGCCGCTGGTTGCGACCAAACTCGATTGCAAGGCCAAGGGTGGCGCGGTGCTCGATTTGACGCAAAGCCGTTATCTGCCGGTCGGTTCGACGGGTGACCAGAATCGCCAGTGGGGCATTCCGGTGTGCGTGCGTTTCCCGGGCGGCGTGCAGTGCCAGATGCTCGGCAGCAAGACCGGCGAGATGAAGGTCAAGGGCGGGCAGTGCCCGGCGTGGTACATGCCCAACGCCAACGGCGATGGTTACTACCGTTACGAAATGGCCAAGGCCGATCGCGCTGGTTTGAACAAGGTCATCGCCAAGCTCGATGACGGCGAGCAATTGGCGTATGCCGATTCCGTCGGCGCCGCGTTCGAACGTGGGGACCTCGATGCTTCCGAAGTGCTCGCGGCGATGCGCAAACTCGCGCCGTCGAAGGTTCGCCAGATCGCGTTGGCGCCACTGGAAACGGTGAGCTGGATCTACGACCACGAAGCGCAGACCGACGCGCAACGGGGCGCCGTCCGCAAGGCGGTCGAGAAAGCCTACTTGCCACGACTGGAGAAGCTCGGCTATCACCGCCGCAAGGGCGAGTCTGCCGATGCCGCGCTGATGCGTTCCGAGTTGGCTTCGAGTCTGGCGCTCGACTTCCAGGTGCCGCAGGTGCGCGCGGCGCTGCTGAAACAGGGCGAGGCAGCGCTGAAGACCGGCAAGGACGGATTGCCAAACCTCGACGCCGCCAACCCCGACTTGCTGGGCGCCGCGCTGTCGGTTGCGGTCGAAAAGGAAGGCAAGTCGGCGGTCGACGAGTTGATCGCGGCGATTCCGAAGACCACCGATCCGGTCAAGCGCAATGCGATGCTGGGTGCGCTCAATCATGCCCAGGGTGCGGAAGCCGACGTCGCGCGCAACTTCGCGTTGAGCAAGGACGTCAAAGTCGGCGAAATGGGCATGGTGCTAGTCGGCCACCGTACGTCCATGGGCGCCGGCGCCGGTTCCGGCCGCGCGCAACGCGACGCCATGTGGAACTGGTTCACCGGCCACTACGACCAGATCGTCGCGCGCACCGGTGTGTTCTCTGGCGGCTACCTGCCGGTGATCGCATCTGCCGGCGCCTGCTCGGATGCCGAAGCCCAGCGCCTGGAGGCGTTCTTCAAGCCCAAACTCGGTCAGGTTCCGGGCCTGCAGCGCGGCCTTGCACAAGCCCACGAGTCGACCGCGTTGTGCGCGGCGTTGAAGGCGCACCAGAACCCGACGTCGATCACCGCGCATTGATGTGGAGCGCCGTTCTCCGTCTTTGGCGGGGAACGGTATTTCGGCGCCCGTGTTCCATGGCCTTGCACGGTCGCCTGCGTGC